>CAYYHB010000094.1:9296-17706 GCA_964471395.1 uncultured Burkholderiales bacterium
ACGCGCTGGAACGAAGTTCCGGCGCGTTCGTCAGTCAGATTGTACTAATGTGCAAAACCAAAGTGCGAGCACATTAGCAAGCTAACCTCGGCGAAGCTTCTTTCTTTACTTCAAGCAAAACAGGCCCGCTCGACGGCGGGCCTGTCTTGTTTCCGGTCGCATTGATTACCCCGTAGCCAGCTCAACATCGAAGGCCGACTCGTTCCCTTCGGCCGGCTGGGCGGGCGCGGGACGGCTGGCTGTGGTGGCTGCCCGGCGGCGAGGGGCGGGCGGAGGGGGCAGGGGCGGAGCCTCTTCCATCGGCTCAAGCTCGACTTCCGGGCCCTCCTGGTCGACCCGCTCGCAGCGGTCGAACCAGACCAGCGAGGGCATCCTGATCTCGAGGTCCTGAAGAAAGCCCACGTAGATAACTGCTCCCACCACGCCCCAGCTGACGCCCACCAGCATCAGCAGGAAAGCCTGGGAGCTGAAGCTCTCACCGGTCAGCCTGAAGCCGAGCCAGCCCAGCAACGCCCCCAGCACACCACCTATCCCTACTGAGCGATTCCAAAAAAGCGCCACCAGCGCTTTGGGGACTTGGGACTCGGTGGCCAGGGTCTGCAGTCGCGTCGTCATCGCAGCTTCAGAATAGCACTCAGCCACCCCTGACAAGCATTGGAATTGTTTCGAAATCCTGAACCATGTGAACTCGATGTAAAACAGAGTTTCGATTTATCAGGCCGGGCGAGCGATAATCAGAGCAACTCAAGGCAGGCACTCAGAAAGGCCTCGGGGTCCGGCTCGCGACCCGAGCCAAACTCTCCGAAGTTTCTGTGCTCGCCGTGGGTGGACCACTCGCAGTGCACCATGGTCGGGTTTCCGTCCAGGTCCTCGCCCAGCTCCAGCACGAAATAACGCACCTTATCCTCTCGAACCACGACCGCCGCTAGAATTGCCTCCGGAGGAAAACGGGCGGGGGGCATGGTGATCAGCACCACCTTGTCCTGGCCAACCTCTCGTAGTTCGGTGCTCAAGCCCTTGGGAGGGATAGGGCGGGGGTTGTCATCGCCCACTCGCTCCCAGATCAGACCGATCCAGCTCGAATCTTCGGCTGCCAGCAGGAACTTGGCCGGAGAGCTGAGGGCCAGATGCGGCAGAACCCGATGCGCAAACTGGTAATGCTGGTCGCGGGGGCGGCTCACGCTGGGACCCTTTCGCGCCTGGTCAGCCACTCTTGCATGGCGAGCGTGACCTGCTGACCCGTGGCCAGGGTCTTCACCTCGACCTGAGCGGGCCACAGATAGGGGAATATCACGTGCGGGATCTCCTTACGATCTGCGTAGCGAATCTGCTTGTCCAGCTTGGCAGGCTCGTGGAACACCTCGGCCGGCACATTGGCTGCTCGCAGCTGGCGAGCGATCTCGTTGGCCGCGGTGCGGTGCTCTTCGCCGGGAAGCACAACCAGGACCTCGGTTGGGCTAGAGCGAGTTGGGTTCCAGCCCCCCTTGCCGAAGAGATAAGAGAGCAGGCGCGAGACCCCGATGGAGATGCCCACTCCAGGAAGCTTGCGCTTGATGAACTCGCTGGCCAGATTTTCATAACGTCCGCCCGAGCAGACGCTGCCCAGCGCCGGGTAATCGGGTAGTACGGCCTCGTAAATGCTGCCCGTGTAGTAATCGAGCCCGCGCACGATACCCAGGTCGACCTCCACCGCCTCCCCCAGGTGAGCTAGCTGAGTGGCTACGAACTCGAGCTCGGCCAGGCCCTCGTCGAGTTGAGGCTCGCTCAGACCCGAGGTGACATCGAGGCAGCCGGCCATTCCTCGCACCTGGGCCAGGGCCAGGCAGCGCTCTACCTGACGGGAAGCAAGGCCTTGCTCGCCCAGAATGCGAGCCACCACCTCAGGGCCCACCTTCTCGAGCTTATCCACTTCGCGCAGGGCCAGGGACACCTGCTCGCCCTCCAGGCCCAGGGCCCGGTAGAAACCTAGCAAGACTTTGCGGTTATTGATCCGGATACGGACTCGGATGCCCAGCCTCTGAAAAATCTCGGCGATTATAGCGGCCATCTCGGCATCAAAATGCAGGGCCAGGTTGTCCTCGGAGATGACGTCGATGTCGGCCTGGTAGAACTCCCGAAACCGGCCCTGGGCGGGCCGTTCACCCCGCCAGACCTTCTGGATCTGATAACGCTTGTAAGGAAAGCTCAATTGCGGGTAGTTCTGGGCCACGTAGCGGGCCAGGGGCACGGTCAGGTCAAAGTGCAGCGCGAGCTCACGTTTCTCTGCTCCAGACTCGGCCGCCAAGCGCTCCAGCGCATAGATCTCTTTGCCCTCCACGCCCTTGGTCTGGAGTACCTCGACCCTTTCCACCGCTGCTGTCTCGAGAGAGGCGTAGCCATACAGCTCATAAACCCGGCGAATGGTATCGAGTACCTCCAGCTCCTTGAGGCGCTGGGCCGGCAGCCATTCCGGGAACCCGCTTATCGCACTGGGCTTGAACATTGCGGGGCGTTCGTCAGGGGCACGGGGGGAACCTGCGACCGTGCAGGAAGCCGGAAAAGGGCGAGAACTGCGGTTGCTGGAAGCCTATGACGGGCTCGGCAACCTGGCCGGCTTTGCTGGGTCGGGTGCGCTCGGGTTTACCAGGGCAAAAAGAGCCTTATGCAGGCGAAAGCGAGAGGCGAGAACGCATTGAAACGGGCGGTAGCCCGCATGGCGAATCTTCTTGCCGAGTCCCACCAGGCGGCTATCCAGTATCTGGAATCCGAGCGCGACCTGTTCGCCTGGCTTATCTCATCCGAAGACCTGGCTCGATTCGAGCAGCAGGTTTCCACGAGGCGGGAGAGTTGCTGGACCGACCCTGGCCGGGGGCTTCTTTCTCAGGCGGCGATGGCCTCTTGAGACTGAGCCGTCGATGGTGCGGCATGAGGGGCCGGAGGCGGCGCCGCCTGGGAAGGCGGGAGAGCCGGCTTGTAGGTAGCCGCCGCCGCCAGCTTCTCGTCTACCGTACGGGTGCGGTTCTGGTGGTTGTTGATGAGCGCCTTGCCGGTGTTCACCGCCATACGCCCGACCGCAAGTGCCAGAACGCCCTGGGAAACGACCTGAAGGGCCGGGTTCATCGTGCCGGTCAACAACGCGCCACAGGTAATGGCCGTTCCGACGCCGATGGCCGTATCGATGGCGCCATCCACGATCAGATGACGCCGGTTGGCGGCCGGTGAATCGTCGCGACGGATGCCTTCGGCGATCTTGCTTACTCCGGAATGGGTGCGCAGGGCCGCGCCCACGGCGCCGGCTGCCACGGCCACCACGCCGGGGATGGGCAGCAGGTAGGGGAAGCTCATCAGCGGATACCAGCTCAGACCTGCCACGGCCGTAGCTCCCGTGGCTGCATTCAGGGCAAATTCGTAGCCGTAGAAGCGAGAGATCTGCCCGAAGCTCATCATGCTCCGCGAAACCTTGGGATAGCGCCCCATCAGGTCGTCGTCCTTGGCGATCGACTTGAGCATCTTCTCCCAGTTGGAGTTGTTCGAGCCACCGGCCCAGCTGGTGTTCTCGTAGCCATGGGTGCCGCCCACGGGAACGCCCTCCACCGGGCTCTTGCCCTCGCGGTCAAAGCCGTAGTCGGTGGGCAGATAGGCGGACAGGCCCGTGGAGCCCTCCATCGAGCGGCCTACCATCCCGTTGGTGACCGAGTGATGCTCGGCCACGACGGCATTGCCGAGCTGCTGCTTGATGTTCTCGGCCGCCTGGCGCACGTCGGCGGGGAATCGCTCGTCCCTGGCCACCACCTTGGCGAAGTCTCCCAGGTCGCGGTAGTCGACGTAGGGCTCGATGTGGGCCTCGATATTAGCGTAGTGCTGAGCCTGTTTGATGTCCTTACGAAGCACGTCCACCAGCGAGGGGTCCTGCCCGAATGCGTTGAGCACCTTGCCGGCGAAGTCCTCGCAGGCGTTGCGAATGCCTTCGGCGTGGGAGAGATCGACGGCCGACTGGGTGGGTGTGAAGAGCGACGTTCCGAATTGGTGCTTGGACTCGTAGACGAACAGCTGGGCGATCTCCTGGGCGCTCAGATCGCGACCATTGTTGAAGGCCTGCTGGCAGTCCTCGATCACCTTGTGCTGGGGCGTGGTGCCGAACAGGCCCGGAATGGGAATCCGAAGGCCCGCCTCAACCTCCTCCGAGCCGACCATGTACTTGGCCACGTTGCGGTACTCGAAGGCCACTTCGGCCTGGTTCATCAGGCAAGCGTTGAAGTTGATGACGTCCAGCTTCTGGCCAGTGTTCTGCTGCGCGCGCTCAAGCGCGGCGGCCAGATCCTTGTTCTGACAGATCGAGCCGGCTTCGTCATCGGTCAAAATGCCTTTGAATCCGGCCCCGTGGTTCCACAACACCAGCACCGTCTTCTCGGCCGGATACGTCCGCATGCCCCATTCCACGAAGTCCTGCACCGACTGGGGACTGCCCATGTCGACGTTGCCGCGATTCTCGAAGGAGCTTGTGCTGGCCCCTTTGGTGACCAGGCCGCGCACCACATCCTCCTTCATCAGGCCGAGCTCGGCCACGACGTTGACGTTGTCGTCCGAGCCGACCTTGTCGAGTGAATTGAAGGAGTGCTTGGCCATCGAGGAGAGGTTGTTCTTACCGTCGATGAAGTAGAGAACGGTCAGGGCTTTTTTCTGCTGAGGCTTGGTGGCGCCGGTGGTGGTGGCGGCGGGGAGGGGAGTGACCTGCATCGTCTGGTGGTTCCCTTCGCGAGCTAGATTTTCTGTCTATTTTCTCTGAGGGACATTATGCCGATCCCGATGGGTCGAAGGGTGAATGAGTTGTAAACGTGGGGTCAGGCCCGCAGAAACAAAGCTGGACGGCTGATTCTTCATCGCCTCTCCGTCCTTGACGCGAACAAGAATTTGGGGTTGACACCACCCCCTGGGCGGGCTATATTGAGCCCCGTCGACGACAACGTCGGCCGAACCGGTGGGCGAAACAACCGGCGCTCCGGCGCAGCGACACAACCGGCGGGCTGCCAGAAACCGACACCTGGCAGGGGTAGCGTTCCAGACCACAGTGACGTCGCAGTATCTCGGCTGCGTTAAAACCGAGGTGGGCCCGAGACCCTTCCGGAATCGCGAGAAGAAAGCAACGACGACGGTCGTTCGCCGGAAAGTGGAAGAATCGGGTGAAGCTCGATGAGGATGGAGTCGAGACCTGTTGGGCGCAAGCCCGACCGCCCCGGCGAGCGAGAGAGCCGGCGCATCGGGGAGGCGTTAGACCCGACGGGCTGTCAGAGACCGTAATCTGGCAGGGGTAGCGTGCAGACCACAGCACGCCGCAGTGCCTCGGTTGCGAGAACCCCGAGGTGGGCCTGGGACGAAGAACGGGACCGCGAGGTGTCAAGTGCGAGTGATCGCGCCCCGTCGTAGTCGAACCAGGGTGGTTCGGTGTGGTTGGAGCCGAACGACGCTGAGCAGCCTGGCTGCCTCAGCCGCACCGGGAAGCGAAAGAACCGGCGCTCCGGGTAGCGTCAAACTCGGCGGGCTGTCAGATACCGTGACCTGGCAGGGGTAGCGTGCAAACCTCAGATACGTCGCAGTGTCTCGGCTGAGAGAACACCGAGGTGGGCCTGGGAACGAATGCGGGACCGCGAGGATAAGCAGTGGATGAAACCACCCCCGCCGTAGTTGCACCAGGAAAGGCCGGTGAGGATGGAGCCGGTCGCCAACCTGACCGGTTGGCCGCCCTGACGAGCGTGATCGCCAGCGCACCGGGAAGCGAGAGAACCGGCGGTCTGTCGGACACCGATAACCGACAGGGGTAACGTGCAGACCAGAGCACGTCGCAGCGCGACGGCTGCGTTAAGAAGCCGACGCGCCCGCCCGGAGGCGCCCGTGAGACGCCTCAAGAAAGGGTCGGGTCTTTGCTGCAGCAGAGATGCTCAGCCGCTCCGGCGAGCGTGAGAGCCGGAACACCGGGAGGTTCTACTCTCGGCGGGCTGTCAGAGACCGAAACCTGGCAGGGGTAGCATGCCGACCACAGTTACGCCGCGGTGTCTCGACCGTGAAAACCTCGAGGCGGGCCTGGGACCGGTTGCGGAACCGCGAGGTTGAGCGTGATGGGAAGTCACCTCCGCAGTCAAGGTTGAACCAGGAGAGTCCGGTGCGGTGGAGCCGGACCGCAGAGCCACCCTTCGAGGTGGCTTTTGTGTTTCCGCGGCATTCGCTCCCCTGAACCTTGATCCAACAGTCGATGAAGAGAGCTCCCAAGCGCCTCAGTGCTCACGCTCGAAAAGCTCGAGCTGCACAGGGGCATTCGGGTCCGTGAAGCCAGAGACTCCCACCCCGACGAGCCGAACAGGGCGGGCGGGAAATTCGGTGCGGCCTTCGAGCAGTCGACTCGCCAGAGCAAAGATCTCCTCGGCCTCGCTCACCGGTCGACCCGGGGTGTGGCTACGTGTCACAGTCGAGAAGTCGCTATAGCGCAGCTTGAGAACCACTGTCCGCGCCTGGGCGCCAAGCCGGCCCAGACGCTCGGCCACTTCGGCCGATTGACCCGCGAGCTCTTGCAGGACGGTCTCGGCCAGGCTCTGATCGACGGCGAAGGTGGTCTCGGCCGAGATCGATTTGGCATCACGATCGGGCTCGACCGGGCGCTCATCCCGGCCCTTGGCCAACATCCAGAACTCGTGACCGGACCGACCGAACCGCGCTTGGAGCCATTCGCTCTCGCAGGCCGCCACCTGGCCGATGCGAGTCAATCCCAATTCGTGAAATCGGGCCGCGGTCACCGGTCCGACCCCCCAGAGACGCTCCACAGGCAGGGGCTCAAGAAAGCTCTCCACCTGCTCGGGCGGCACGATGACCAGTCCGTCCGGTTTGCGCAGATCGGAGGCCACCTTGGCAACGAACTTGCAGGGAGCGCCGCCGGCCGAGGAAGTAAGACCAACGGCCTGTGCCAGCTCGGCCTTGATGGCCCGAGCCACCGCGGCCAGCCGCTCCCCGCTGCGATGACAGTGCTCACTCAAGTCCAGGTAGCATTCATCCAGGGCCAGCGGCTCGACCAGTGGAGTGTAGCTCAAGAATATCGACCGGATCTGACGGGAGACTTGAGCGTAGTGATCGTGTCGGGGAGCCACTCGAATCACTTCCGGGCACAGCCTGAGAGCAGTACGGGTAGGCATGGCTGACCGCACCCCAAAACGCCGGGCTTCATAAGAAGCGGCCGCCACCACTCCCCGTCCTTGCTCGCTCCCTGCTACAATGACCGGCTTACCCCGCAGCTCGGGGGCGTCGCGCTGCTCAATGGACGCGTAGAATGCATCCATATCGACGTGCAAGATACGCCTCAGCCGGTTTTCGCCTCCATCGGGGCCAGTTGCCGCGCCATGCCTCGGATGGCATACTTCAGCTCGAAGCCCATCTCCAGGTAGACTTTGATGTAGCCGGGCTCGGTCGTATTCCAGATCTGGCGTACCAGAGCCACGCCCGGGGTGCTCCAGGCGGTCTTGAGGGCGGTTGCCAACAGGGCTTTACCGATTCCCCTGCGACGAAACTCGGGCAGGACTCCATAGGCTTCCAGTGTGGCCACTTCGTCGAGGAACTCGAGCTCAAGGTGGCCGACCAACTGCTCGCCAGAGCGGGCCACGAAGATCCGGTAGTTGGGAGAGCGAGCTAGCAGCGCGACGTAGTTCAGGCTACGCCGGGCGAAGAGACTGGCGTGCAGGTCTTCGTAGGCGGAGAGGTCGAGGTCGGGCCCGGCCAGCTCGATGCTGATTCCTTCCGGCGGAGAAACCTCGGGTTGAGAAGGTCGCTGGCAAACGACGATCACGTCCGTCTTCTCCAACTCGAAACCGAGATTGGCGACGAATCCCTCGCCTGCATCGTTCTCGTCCCCGAGAACGACCGCCACCCGACGAATCCCTCGGGCGCTCATCACGGCGGAAAGCTCCTCGAACAGGCGCTTTCCCCAGCCCTGACGCCGATAGGCCGCCTCAACCACGGGCCCATCGAGCAAAGCCCGTCCTCCGGGCATAGGGTCGTAGCCGCAAAAGCCCAATACTCGACCCTCTGGCCCTTCGAGAACGAGAAAGTTCTCGTGCGGGTTGTTGGAGCGATTGGCCAGCTCGTTCCGCAGGCGCTCGGGCGTCATCCAAGCGGTCCGCGTGGGGTTGGCATGGACCTGATTGAGGAGGGCGCTCACCGGCTCGAAATCGGCCTCACGAAAGAATCTGATAAACATCACTCACGTCCGGCCCAGGATTTCTGGCCTGGAGCCTGTCCAAGTAGGTTCCCAGCAAGCTGCAAAGCACCTTCCTGAGGAGAAAACAAAAACTCCCCGGCGAACCGGGGAGCCTTACTGTGAGTCAGATGGGAACCGTGTTACTTGGTCTGGCCAGCCAGCCAACGATAGAACGGAACCACAGTGACCCAACGC
>CAYYHB010000095.1:0-17659 GCA_964471395.1 uncultured Burkholderiales bacterium
CCTACGACGCGATCCCCGACACCGGCGCCCACTTCTTCGGCTTGCTCGGGCTCGGCTTCTTCCTCGGCCTCCTCGACCTTGGCTTCTTCCTCGGCCTGCTCGGCCTGCTCGGCCTCTTCCTCAGCCTCCTCGACCTCTACTTCTTCCTCGGCCTGCTCGGGCTCGACCTCGTGGCTCTCGACGACCGCCTGCTCGAGCTCCGCCTCGACCTCGGGTGCTGCCGCCAGTTCAGGCTCGGCCTCTGCTTGCACAGGCGGAGGAGCTGCTGCCTCTGGCTCGGGGGTGGGGGCAGGCTCCGCCTTGCTCGGGCGTTTATCCAGAAAACCGCGTTTGGCTCCTCCAGCCGGGCTCCGCTCCACCAGACCGCGCTTGCCCTCGGCGGGCGGTGCGGACTGGCGCTCCACCAGCCCGCGCTTGCCTTCGGGAACCGGCGCCTGACCTTTGGCGCCACCTCGCTGGACCAGGCCCGCCCTGAGCGGGGCAGGCTCGGCCGGCGCCTCCTCGACCGCCGCCTCGACCACCTCTGGCACCACGGGCTCGGGCTCCTCCGGCTCAGCAACAGCCTCCGGCTCCTGCTCGACAATTTCCGGCCAGGCTGTCGCTTCCGGCGCGGGCAGGGGGGCCTCGGTCGCCTCCGGCCAGGCCGTCACCTCAGGCGCAGGCAGGGAGGCCTCGGTCTTCTCCGGCCAGGCCGTCACCTCCGGCGCGGGCAGGGAGGCCTCGGCCGCCTCCGGCCAAGCTGCCACCTCCGGCGCCGGAAGGGACGCCTCGACCACCTCGGGCGCCTCAATCTCGGGTGCGCTGGGTGCCGGCTCGGACCTGGCCGGGCGCCGGTCCAGAAAACCACGCTTGGATCCCCCGCCGGGGCTTCTCTCTACGAGTCCTCGCTTGCCCTCCACGGGGGTTGCCTCGGGATTGCGCTCCACCAGTCCGCGCTTGCCTTCGGCGGTCGGGGCGGGAGGCTGACCCTTGGTGCCGGCTCGCTGGACCAGGCCGGCTCGCAGCGAGGGATCGGCGCTCTCCGGCGCAGCGCCTGGAGTACCCGGCTTGGGTGTCAGGCCGGCGGGCGGCTCTCTCTCCCCGGAGGTTTCCCCTTTGGGCTCGGGAGCAGCCGAGACCAGCCGCGGCCGCGGCGGCGGCGGCGAGGCCAGCAACTGTTTAACGCGCTCGAGACAGGCAGCGCCATCGCTCTCGAGCAGGGCTTCGAAGTAACCCGCCACCTCGACCTCGGCCAGCGTGCCGGGCTCGCCCCCGGGCTCAATCCGGACCCCCTGGATGGCCAGTAAACGCGCCCCCAGCTCGCGAAAGGCGAGTGGGAAGGCGTTGGCGCTCCAGGTGAGAGGCTCGGCCGGGTCGGTCAGGCGAGGCCAGCTCCCCAGAAGCTGGCGGGCCGACTGGCGCAGGCGGGACTCCAGAGCCTGGCCGGCCAGCGGGTCCAGGGTCTCGAGCTGCAGCTGCCCGCACAGCCGCGAAACGAAGGGAGCCGGGTCGCGCCAGTACTCGCGACCCGAAAGGCCCAGCACGCGCCAGCCTGCTTGCTCTAGCCAGCCCTCCCGGGCCAGATCTTCCATCGTGTAAGACTCGGTTTCGTCGCTGTAGCAGAAGAGCAGAGCTGCCCCCGAGCGTCCCTCCACCCGCAGCCCGAAGGGGTCGTAGCGGCGCACGCGATAGCCGGCCTTGACCAGATCGCGCGCCAGGCTTCCCCGAAAGGTATCGGGGAACTCGTCGGGCGGGGCGGGGTGGGAGAGAGCCTCCAGGAGGTTTCGTCGCAGGTCGCCCGGCACCAGATGGCGGGTCGCGTCCAGCGCGTGCACCACGAAGACCTGCATGCGAGCGCGGGTTAGAGCCACCCTGAGCCAGCCGAGGTATTGCGGATTATTGCGCAGGAGCAAAGGTCCCGCGCCCGAGCTGCGCTCGGCCAGGCAGACCAGCACCACGTCGAAGCGCCGCCCCTGAGCCTCGTCAGGATCGAGGGCCGCGAAGAGAGCCCGCTCGCTCTCGTCCAGCTCTTCCTCCACGGCCAGGCCGATCCGGCGGGCCGCGCCCGGGCCTCCCAGGGTCACCACGGCCACCGTCAGGCCGGCGTATTCCTCCTGGCGCAGCAGAGTCACGGCCAGCGCCGCCGCCTCCTGCTCCTGGCGATCGGCCTCAACGGGATAGTCCTTGAGGGGCTCGAGGGGACTGAAGACCAGCCCGGGACGACTCGGATAGTCCCCCCCAAGCCGCCCGAGCAGCTCGGCAACATCGGTGGGCAGGCCCACTCCCCCGGCCAGCCGGGCCCGCTCCCGACCCAGCTCGAGCAGCGAGTGCCAGCCGTCGAAGCGTTCATCCGGCCCTCCCCGGACAGGCCCGGCGGGTGGGGGGGGGCCGGGCTGGTCAGCATCGCCCAGCAGCACCACCTGCTGGCCCCGGGCCAGAATGCCCAGAGCGGGCAGGGCACAGCGGTGGGCGTGATCGACCAGCACCAGATCGTAGCTGTCGTGGCTGGCCAGCGCCCCCTCCAGGGGGCAGATGGTAAGACCTTCAGAAGACGTGGGGACGCCCTCGGAAATCTGGTTGCGAATGCCGCGAATGCCCTCGGCCAGATCGTCGAGCGAGGCGTCGGCCGCCGACTCGAGGATGTACTGGCTCTGGAGGTAATGCCAGGCCGGCTCGGCCGGCCCGGGTGGGGTGGTCTTGTCGTGGGGGCTCCGGTGCTCCTTGATGGCCCTGGCCCACTCGGGGGCCACCGCCTCCAGCCGGGTCAAAAGCTCGCTGCGGCGCTCATTGTAGATGGTGTAACGCTTGATCTTGACCAGTCGGGCCAGGGCCTCGCGATAACCCTGGATATCTCTCGCCACCACGGTTGCCCGCAGAGTCGAGCGCAAATCGCGCTGTTTGTCCCCCGCCCCGAGTCCGACCTTGCCTGTGGCCGGCACCCAGTCCAGGTGCTGCTCCTCCTTGTGACGCAACTCGGCCAGCTCGACAAACTGCTGGCGGCGCCCGATCAGCGGGATCAGCATCTCGGTCAGGCCCACCCTGAACAGGCCCAGCTCGCCTCCCGGAGGCAGCTTGCTGCGAGTGGAGTGGCTCATGGCCTTCTCCCAGCGCAGCCCCACCACGCCGGCGCGCCTGTGGAACTCGGCGAAGTAGTCGGGGAAGTCGCGCACGGCTTGGCGCACGGCCGGGGCCGGGTCCTGGTCGCCCAGCGAGCCCTTGATGGATAGCCGAGCCATCAGCTCTTTGGTCGCCTCCAGAGCCTGGGCCAACAGCAGGTCGGATTTGAGCCGGGCGGCCAGCCAGCCGAAGTCCTCGGCCGTGCTGGGCCTGGTGCCGTTGACCCGGGCATGCTCTAGAAACCTTTTCCAGCGTGGCTTGAAGGCCACCCAGCCGACGTTTCCCTTGCTGGCGACGTGGGCCAGCAGCTCCTGGCAGATGGCCAGCTGCTCGTCTAGCGGGCCGGCCGGCAGCTCGAACCGGGGGGCCTTGATCTTCTGCAGCAGAGGGGTACGCTCACGCTCGAGCCGGTCGAGCTTGACCGAAAGCTCGCCCCAGGCCTGGCCGTCCTCGCCGCCTTTCTTAGCGGCCCAGGCAGCCAGCAGCCACCACTCGGGAGCCTGGGCCAGCATCTCCTGCAAGGGCCCGGTCACCTCCAGCAGGGCGTCCAGGGCATCGGGTGCGTGGTGGGTGTTGGCCCAGAAGAGCTGGTCCTCGTAGTTGCGGAAGAACTCGTCCAGCTCCTTGAGGCGGGCCAGCTCGTTCACCGTCAGCAGCTTGTTCGGATCGGGCAGCGAGCCGTGCAGCTTGGAGTCGCCCTCCTCCTCAAGGTCGGAGAGGCTGTAGAGCTCGACCACTTCTTGCTCGCTCAAAGGCATCGGGATGCCCCGGTGGATGGCTCCGGGAATCCAGTCGTGGCAGCCCTTGCCCTGGTTCAGGCGGCGCTGGGGCAGGGCCAGGCTGCACTCCTTCTTGATGCGTTCAAACTGCAGATGCTCCAGGCGGTCGAGCCGCTTGATCAGGTCGGCTGAGCCGGGCGGCGGGCCCTTGGGGAAGACGTGGCCCAGGTCGGCCAGCGCTCCCGGGCAGGGAGTGGTAATGAGCACCCGCTTGCCCTGCGAGAGAGCCACTCCCGCCAGGCGGCTGAGCAGCCACGACTTGCCCGAGCCGGCAGGGCCCTCGATGAACGAGAGCGGCTGGCTCTCGAGCGCTCGCGCGGCCTGCCACTGGTCCGAGCTCAACGACAAGCGCAACCAGGGGTCGAGGGGCCCGAGAGAAGCCGCCTGGGGCTTGTCAAAGAGCCATTCCAGCAAGACCGGGTGCTCCGAAAGAGCGCGCGCGGGATCGCCCCAGCTTCCCGGCCACAATCCCTGGATCCGGGTCAGAAGGTCAAGCAGGCTTTTCTGAGTCTCTCGGGTCAAGAATACGAGGTTCTGCCGCGAGGCCTGAGCGTCCTCTAGAAGTCCGGCCGCAAACCGCTCTGTGGTATCGGAGGGGACCTCCGCCACCACAGGATATTGTAGGCGGCTGGACTCCTAGCACAACATGTTGGGTGTCGCGCAGCCGGAAAACTGTGTCAAGGGGGGGTCCGGCTGCGCTCCTTGACGGTTCACAGCCTGCGGTCGATCACGTGGCGCAGCTTACCGCTGCGCGAAATGCGCTCCAGCTCTCCCGGACCAACGACTTCAACGCGCAGATCGGCCAGCAATCCCTCCTCCAGCCGCTGGCCCAGCAGGGGCAAGCGCTCGAGCAGACGCGCGCGTACCCGCTCGACCGAGGCCGGGCCTTCCACCCGTACTCGCAGGACATCGAGCAGGTCTTGTTTCTCGCCCACCAGTTGCACGGCGCCGACCAGCCCGACCAGGGCCTCGGCCACGTCCTGCCAGGAGGTGTTGGTGCTGGCGATGCAGAGCAGGTCGTCGGCCCGGCCCAGCAGCTCGAAGCGCGGGGTGGTTCGGCCGCAGGGGCACTGCTGGAGCAGCCAGCGGGCCCGATCCCCCAGGCGATAGCGGATCAGGGGCATCAGACGCCGCTGCAGACAGGTCAGGATCACCTCGCCTTCCTCGGCCGGTCGGCCCTGGCTGTCGACGAGCTCCATCCAGACCTGGTCGGTGGCCAGGTGGTGGACGGCGCCCTGGCAGTGAGAGCATTGATAGCCGATGGGCCCGCCGTCATTGGCGCCCAGAATCGAGCCCAGCCGGGTCAGCCCGAATCGTTCTCGCAACAGGGCTTGCTCTCCCGGGGGCAGGGGCTCCCCACCGTAGATCAGGGTCTTGAGGGGCGGGCGCGCTCCCCGCTCAAAAAGATCGGCGAACAGGCGCGAGAGCTGTGAGGATACGCCCAGCACCACGCCGATCTCGAAGCGCTCGAAGTGCAGCAGCAGGCTCTCGAGCGGGGCCGAGGCGGTGAAGGGGAAGTTGACCACGCCCGCTTCCTCCAGCACCCGGTGGATGCTCAGAAAGCTGCCGTAAAGGTCGCCCGCCAAAAACAAATTGGCGCAACGATCTCCGGGACGCACGCCCAGAGCCCGCAGCATCTTGACCCCGGCCAGCACGTCGGCGCGATAATCCTCCGGGCTCAAGAAGCAGTACTTGGGGTCGCCGGTCGAGCCCCCGCTGCGCAGCACCACCGCTTCGTGCAGAGGAGCGGTGAGCAGCTCGTGGGAGCGGTGGTGCAGCAACGAGCGCTCGAGCAGGGGCAGGCGGGCGAACTCCTCGCGGCTGCGCACCGGAGCCAGGCTGTCGCGATAGTAGGGCGAGCGCGAGCGCACGAACTCCACCAGGTCGAGCAGCCGCTCCCAGCTGATAGCCTCGGCCTCGGCCGCGGGACGGGTCTCCCAGTCGTGGCTGATGCCCTCGGGGGCGTCGGCGGTAAGGCTGACCCAGCGCACCAGCGGCTGCAGCCCCAGCCGGCCGTCGTGGGGCTCGCCGGGTTGGCCCCCGGCCATCTCGCCCAGGCGGCAGATGCGGGTGGCGCCGGCCTGAGTCAAGAGCCGGCCCAGGTGGCGCGAGCGATACAGCCCAGCCTCCAGGCCCACGGTCTGGAGGTAGATGCGCCAGGGCTCGAGCAGCCGGGGCAAGGTCTCCTCCGGGCGCTCGACCGTCTTGATCAACAGGGTGCGGTGCAGCGGGGAGGAGCGCAGCTCGCTCTCGTCAGGCTCGTAAATCAGCGTCCAGGCCTGCGGTCGCGGCGAGGTCAAGAGCTTAACCGGCCGCACCGCCTGGGCGAACATGGCCATCTGGCGCTCTTTGGTCACCTCGATGGCGGTGTCGAAGGCGGGCTCGGCGGCGGGCAGCTCGGCGTCGAGCTCCTCCAGCGCTCGGGCTAGAGGCTCGAGCAGCCGCTCGGCCTGCTCGGCTCCTTCCACGTAGAGCACCTGAGGTGAAGAGCAGGCGTGCTGGTCCCACATGGAGACATCGCGGGCCAGGCGCCTGGCCAGCTCGGGTAGGTCTTCCCAGGCGGGAGCGTCCGAGGTCAGCACGGCCAGAGATAGCTTGGGGCCGTAGTCCACCACCTCCACGTGGGCATCCACCCCCTGGCGGTAGCGGCGCACCGCCTCTTCGCCCCCGGTGATGACGATGGCGTCGCAGCCGGCCTTGAACAAAGACTCCAGGCTCTCGTCCCCGCCCGACCAGGAGAGCACGGCGGTGGATCCAGTAAGCTCGCCTTCCTCCTCGAACTCGGCCAGGCTCTCGACGAACAGGCGCGCAAAGAAGGGATCACCGCTGGAGGCTTTGAGCAGCGTGACGTTGCCGGTCAAGAGCGACTCGGCCAGCAGGATGGCAGCTCCCACGAAGACGTTGCCCGAGGCCACCGTCAGCACCACACCCCGGGGACGGGCCCGCAGGTACTCTCCGATGGCCTTGCGCGGAGTCCAGCGGTCGAGCAGGTCGGCCGGGCCGAGCTCGCGCTCGATGCGTTGCTCGAGCACCTCGCGTCGCAGGGCGCCGCCCATCATCTCAAGCGAGAGCGAGACCATGGGCCCGGTCATCCCGAGCAGCCCCGGCAACTCGGCCTCGGCTCTCTGGCGTGGAGCAAAGCTCGGGTCCGACCAGGCCCGCCCGGCCCGGTCCAGGATGCGCAGAATGCGGCGCACCGAGACCCGCTCGTAGCTCTCGGCCCGATGGCGAGCCCGGGTGATGAGCTCGCTCACCCGATCGGCCGTCAGCGGGCCGGTCCAGGTCTGGCCCAGAACGAAGTGCTGCACGCTCACTCCAGCATCCGGGCGGCGGCGATGGCACAGCCGGCGTGCTTTCTCGTACCCCCGCGCCCGATGAAGCGCAGCACCGGGGTGGCACGAGCGCAGGGGCAGCCCTCCTCCAGAGCGGCCACGTCGCTGGTCAACAAGCTCAGGTTGGGGACGCTGGTCAAAAACGGGGTGCAGAGCTGAAGCAGACCCGGTTCGCCCGGGGGGAGCGGGCGCAGATCGAGGGGATGGCGGATCAGAGCCCGGCAGAACACGGGCACGTGGAAGCGGTGCTCGGGGCACTCGATGTAGGGGGCGCCGTGCTCGACCATGCCATAGTTGTCGCGCTGGCGCTCGGGGGGAACGCCCAGGCGCTGGCTGACCAGCTCCAGGAAACGCTCGCGGGGGATGGCCTGCTCGGCCTGGCCCTTCCAGCCTCCGCCGGTGAGCACCCAGCTGCCCGGGGCCAGCCTGAGGGGAGCGTGGAGCCGTCCCAGCAGGCGATGCAGGAAGGAAGGGAAGCCCACGATGCGAGTGGGGAGCGGGCTCTGCGAAAGCCGCACCAGGGCTTCAAGGGCGCTCTCCTCGTCGAAGAAGAAGCCCTCGGGCCCTTTCTTGAGGGCGTAGAATACCTCGCCCCGGCGGGTGAAGCGGGTCCAGTTGGCCGAGCTGAAGGCCGCCCCCGAATCGGGCGCCTCGGCCGGATCGTAGGAAAAGAGCAGGGAGTTGGCCGTCTGCTCGGGATCCACCAGCCCCTGGTCGGCAAAGACGCTCTCGAGCATGGCCTGGGCCCTGTCGAGCGAGCCCTGGTCGAAGAAGGTCTGGCTTTTTTGCCCCGAGGTGCCGCTCGAGCGCACGTGCAGCACGACCTGGCTCTTGTCCACGCTGAGGAGCTCATAGCGCTTGAAGACGTTGACGAAGACGAAGGGCGCGTCCTCGAGTCGCTCCAGGCGCTCAAAGCCCTGCTGGGCGCAGAAGCGTGCGAACTCGGGGCAGGCGTCTTTGTGGTGCGCGTAGGCCTCTTGCATGGCATCCAGAAACAGCCGCTCGCGCTCGGAGTCGAGCCAGTAGGGGCGGTCCAGGCGGCAGAGGCGGTCGATGGAATGCATGGGCAGCTTCGTGCTTTCCCGCCGAGGCCTGCCAACCTTCTTCTGGACGGGTAGCGGGAACCTGGACGGGCCCTGGTCTGGTCTTTTCGAGGAAGATTCTGACCAATGGCAAAGCACCCGTTCGCGCACGCGCTCGAGGAGGTTCCCGATGAAACGTCTCAATGCACTCCTGGTTCTGGTTCTGGCAGCGCTCTGGGCCAGTGGCTGCGGCTCATCCGAAGCCACTGTGGGGCCGGCGCCAGGAGGCGGCGCCGGCACCGTGATCGTCAATCACACCCTTCTGCGAGGCGTGCCCGAGCCGATCGACGAGTTCCGCATCACCGGTTTCGACCGGGATGGTCAGGTCGTTTTCGGACCGGTCCGGATCCCCAAGCAGGCCAGTGTGCGGCTCGATGGAGTCAGCACCAGCGTCGTTCGTCTGAAGATCGAGTACCTTGACGGAGAGACGGTCGCGGCGGTCCACGAGGCCGATGTCCTCATCGTGGCCGGGGGCACGGTGGTGCTGGAAGACCCGCTGCTGGCCTTGCAGCAGGCCTACACCACGCTGGATGTCACCATCGAGCCGCTCGCTCCATCCGATAAAGGCTATGTCAAGCTGACCCACGGGCCGGGCTGGGACCAGGTGGTGCGCACCGACCTGGGGGCCACCGCCCAGCCGGGTCGCCAAGAGCGGCGAACTCCCCTGGCCAGTATCGCCCAGATCAGCGATGTGCACGTGGTGGATGCCGAGAGCCCCCTTCGGGTCGAGTACCTTCGTGGCGAGAAAGGGAACGACATCGTCAAACAGCAGGACTTCCAGGGAGCCTTCCGGGCTCAGGAGATGCTCACCACTCATGTGGCCGAGTCGATGATGCAGCAGCTCAACGACCTGGGAAAGGGCCCCGTCACCGGCCGCCCCTTCGATTTTCTCATCTCCACCGGAGACAACGGGGACAACCGGCAGGCCAATGAGCTGAGCTGGTTCATGACCTTGCTCGACGGTGGGGCCATCCAGCCCTCCAGCGGCGACCCGAACAAGTATGAGGGGGTTCAGGACCAGACCACCAATCCTCATTTCAACACCTACTACCACCCGGACGCCATGGTGGCTGACATCTACAAACAGGTGTATGGCTTCCCCGACTACCCCGGCCTCCTGGATGCCTCGGTCAAGCCCTTTCAGGCTGAAGGCTCGCGCTTTCCCTGGTACACCGTCTACGGCAACCACGACAACCTGGTGCTCGGTAATCTGCCCACGCGCGCCAACCAGACCCCCACCAGGGCCCTCGACGGTATCGTGACGGGCACGCAGAAGAACCTGTCAATGCCCCCCTTCTACACAGGCAACGTGCTCGGCTTTCTGACCGACTTCTTCGACCTGTTCGGATTCTGGCCGCAGTTTATCGCCCGCTCAGAGCTCGATCGCATGATCTCCAGCTCGACCGCGCATCGTATCGTGACCGCCGACGCGACCCGTCGTTTTCTGGATCCGGCCGAGTGGGCTCAGGCTCACTTCAACAGCCCGGCCGTGCCGGGACCGGTCGGGCACGGGCTCGACCCGACCAGCGTGAGCACCGGTCAGCTCTACTACGCCTTCGCGGTGAGTCCCGGAGTGGTGGGCATCACGCTCGATACCGTCAATCGCGCCGGTTATGCCGATGGCTCGCTGGATCAACCCCAGTTCAACTGGCTGCTGACCCAGCTTCAGGCCCACAGCTCGAAGTACTATGATACCAACGGAAACCTCATCCAGACGGGCAACACCGACTCTCTCATCGTGTTGTTCTCGCACCATAACTCGCAGACGCTCGAGAACCCCCTGGTGGAGAACAACAACGATCCGCCCCGGGTGCTGGGAAAAGACCTCATTGCTGCCCTCCAGCGCTTTCCCAACGTCGTCTTGTGGGTCAACGGCCACAGTCACGTCTGCCGCGTCTGGGCTCACCCCGATTCCTCCGGCCGCACGGGAGGCTTCTGGGAGATCAACACGCCCTCTCACGTCGACTTCCCGCAGCAGTCGCGCATCATCGAGCTGGTCAACAACCAGGACGGCACGCTCTCTTTCTTCGCCACGCTGGTCGACCACCAGGCCATCCCCGAGACCGATCCCGGCAACCTGACTCTGACCGGCCTGGCCTCCATCAGTCGCGAGCTTTCGGCCAACGACAACTTCATCAGTCGCAGCGTGCAACTGGGCAGCCTGACGGATCGCAATGTGGAGCTCTTGATCGAGGCGCCGTTCTGAGGCCAGGGATCGCAGGTAGCGCAGGCGGTCCGCGAAGAAGGATGCAACGATGCATGCTGGTCGCCTTCCTGCTCCTGTGGCTGGGGACCACGGCTTCGAGCTGATCAACCGTGACCCCGGCCGGGGGGCTGGACTCGGCCGCTCCCACCTCAGCCAGCGATAGCCTGGTTGCTCTGGCGAGCCATCAGGCCCAGGTGGGTCACGCTGAGGCTGGCCATGAGCAACCCGATGGTGGCCAGCAGGGCCGCAACCCGAAAGCTTGCTCCCTTCGTTCTCGACACCGATTTGACGCATGGACGCGCTAGTCTCTTGTAGGGAATCGGGACCAGGGGTGGAACCCCTCCCGACCATCCGAAGGGAACCAAGACTGTGGAAGCAACCGTCCAGGAGGGGCTCAAGAAACCCCGCACCGATCTGAGCACCTGCATCGGCAATCCTATCCTCTTGTTCGTCAAGAACCCCGAAGCGCTGGCTGCGCTCAAACTGCCCCTCGAGGGCGGGCAACTCGAATGCCGCCTGGTGGGCGTCGAGCGCCAGGGCATCTGGTTCGAGCCGGACAAGTGGGTGGAGTCGGCCAGCAAGCAGAAAAAGCCTCTGCACCACGTCTTCTTGCAGTGGGAAGACGTGCTCTCCATCATGAAAGCCTACGAAACCTCCGACCTCGAGGGCGTGCGCCAGTATCGCGGACTGCGTCCGCGCTCGTAAGGGCGGAATCGACTGGGAGAACCATGTTACGACCCTTCCTGACTCTGGCCCTGATGGCAATTCTGGCTGTCTCGGCCCTGGCCGAGCCCCTGCGCCCCATCGTGGGCAAAGAGCGAAACCACGTTGTGAGCTCTGGCGAGAATCTCTATTCGATCGCCAAGCAGTACAGCCTGGCCATCGAGCACCTGTGCTTTGCCAACAGCCTGCCTATCGGCCTGGACGTGGCCGTGGGCAAGGAGCTGGTGGTTCCCACCCGACGCGTCCTGCCGGCCAACCCGCCTGAGGACGGTCTGGTCATCAACCTGCCCGAGCGCGGGGTCTACTTGTTCCGCAAGGGCCAGTTCGAGAAGTTCTACCCGGTCGCCATCGGCCAGCCGGGTCGCTTTCAGACCCCCGAAGGCAGCTTCAAGCTGGAAAGCCGGGTCGAGAACCCGACCTGGCTTCCCCCGGAATGGGCCGGGCTGGGCGAAGTCACCGTGCCGGCCGGGCCGGCGAATCCGCTGGGTGACCGTTGGATGGGCCTGTCCATGCCGGGCGTGGGCCTTCATTCCACCACCAGCCCCACCTCCATCGGGGCGGCCGCCTCGCACGGCTGTATGCGGATGTACCCCGAGTCGGCTCGCGAGCTGTTCGAGAAGGTGACCGTGGGCATGCCGGTGCGCATCGAGTACGAGCCCATCAAGGTCGGGCTGGACGAGGAGACCGGTGAGGTCTATGTGCAGGTCCTGCCCGACGTTTACAGCCGCTACGACCTGTTGAGCCACGCTCGCGAGCGTTTGCAGGAGGCTGGCGTGCTGCCCTTCGTGGACGACAAGCTGCTCGAGCGCCTGGTGCGCCGCCAGAGCGGCCGTCCCGAGCTGGCTTTGCAGACCCAGGTTCTGGTCACCCGCGGCGGCCAGCCGCTGGATGCCCCCCTGAGCGGGATTCTCAAGGACGGCGTGATGTGGATCTCGAGCGATCTGGCCCGCACGCTGGGTTTGAGCCTGACCTGGGACGCCGCCAGCCGCTCGGTGGAAGTTTCGCGCGAGAGCTCGGTGGTCCGCTTCCCGGTGATGGCGGCGGAAGGCAGCCCGGCCGAGCTTCCGCCCGCCTACCTCTTCCAGGGGCGTACCCTGCTGCCGGCTCGGGTCCTGCTGAACGCCTTCAGCATCCCGTTCCGCTGGGACGCGCCCAGTCGGACCCTTCACCTCGAGGGCTGAGTTGTCCGAGATCACCCTGTTCTACCTCAAGTTCGTCCTGCTGGCAGGGGTTTACGCCCTGCTGGGCCTGTTGATCCGGGCCCTGGTGCGCGATCTGCCCATGCCCGCAAAGCCCGCCGGCGAGCCCATGCCTCAGGCTCAGGACGCGCCCGGCTGGTGGCTGGCGGTGCTACAGGGACGTGAGCGGCTCGAAGGCCGGAGCCTGCGCCTGCAGGATGAGCTGTTGCTGGGACGCTCGCCCGAATGCCAGGTGCAGGTGAACGATCCCTTTGCCTCGGCCCGCCACGCCCGGCTGGTGCCGCGCGGAGAAGGGGTCTGGCTGGAAGACCTGGGCAGCACCAACGGCACCTACCTGGGCGCCGAGGCGGTCCAGGGCGGCGTGATGCTGGCTGAGGGCGGCCGCTTCAGCATCGGGGACGTGACCTTCGAGCTGGTCAAGAGGGCGTGAGAGCAAGAGAGCTGGGCCTGCTTGCCGCCGTGCTGGCGGTGGTGGCCATGGCCCTGGCGCTGGCCACCCGCTCGCCCGAGTTCCAAGGCCCCCCGCCCTGGAGCTGGCTGGTCCTGCAAGCGGCCGGCTGGCTCATCGCCTCGCTGGTGCTGCGCTGGAAGAAAGCCGCCGGCGATCCCCTGCTGCTCCCCCTGGCCTGTCTTCTCTCCGGGCTGGGCTGGGTCATGGTCTGGCGTCTCGACCCCACTCTGGGCCAGCGTCAGTCGCTCTGGATTCTGGTGGGCCTGCTGGCCTTCACCCTGACCGCCCTGGCCGTGCGCGACTATCGTCGCCTGGAGGACTACAAGTATCTTTGCCTGGTCTGCGGCGTGGTGCTGCAACTGGCGGTCATGCTTTTCGGCACCGAGATCAACGGGGCCCGGCTCTGGTTTCGCCTGGGCGGCATGCAGTTCCAGCCGGTGGAGGTGGTCAAGATCCTCATGATCTTGTTTTTAGCCGCCTTCTTGCGCCGCTACGGGCGCTGGATGCGTTTGGGATTACTCTCGAGCGAGGGCCGCCTCCCCCGCCGGGCGCTGCTTTTGCTGGGTTTGGGCTGGCTGGCCGCTGAGGGCGTGCTGATCCTGCAGAAAGACCTGGGAATGGCCCTGCTCTTCATGGGCATCTTCCTGACCATGTTCTACATGGCCACCGGCCGCACCGACCTGGTGCTGGTAGCCGGATTCTTGTTCGTGCTGGGGGCGGTGGGGGGGCTCTTTGCCTTTTCCCATGTGCGGGTGCGCGTGCACGCCTGGCTCGATCCCTTCGCCGACGCGCAGAACACCGGTTTTCAGATGTCCCAGGCCCTGTTCTCGCTGGGCTGGGGAGGCCTGTTCGGAACTGGCCTGGGCCTGGGCGAGCCCAACCGGGTGCCCGAAGCGGCCACCGACTTTGTTTTCGTGGCCCTGGCCGAAGAGCTGGGCTTCGTGGGGGCGGTGGCCATCCTGATCGCTTTCATGCTGCTGGTCACCCGCTCGTTCCGCGTGGCCATGCGGGCACCGGACGAGTTCGGAACCCTGCTGGCCGGGGGGCTCTCGGTGCTGATCGCCTGGCAGAGTCTGATCCTGATCGCGGGCACCGTCAAGCTGATCCCCATGACCGGCATCACCCTGCCCTTCGTCAGCTACGGAGGCAGCTCGATGCTGGCCAGCTTCGTCATCCTGGCTCTTTTGACGCGCATCTCGGCCCGCCCGGAGGAGCCATGCTGATCAAGCGGCGGGTGCGCCGCCTGGCCATCCTGCTCATCTCCCTCTACCTCTTGCCGGTGGGACAGCTGTGGTATTACCAGGTTCTGATCGCCTCGCGCCTCAATGAGCGGCCCGAGAACAGCCGCAGCCACGAAAACCTCCAGCTGCGCGGGCGCCTGCTCGACCGCCAGGGCAAGGTGCTGGCCCGCACCGACAAAGGGCGTCGGGTCTATCCCCTGGGAGCAGCGGCCGCCCCCCTGATCGGCTACGTGACCGACCGCCTGGGCAGCGGCGGCCTGGAGGGCGAGCTGGCCCGGGCTCTGGCCGGCCGACCGCGCCCGCGAACCCTGGAGCAAGTGCGCCGCCTGGAGCGCGAGAAGAGTCGCCGCGGCGACGACCTGGTGTTGACTCTAGACTCCGACCTGCAGCAGCAGGCTTACCAGTTGCTGGGCCGGGATCGGGGAGCCATCCTGGTGCTCGATCTGGCCACCGGCGACATCCTGGCTGCCGCCAGCCGGCCCGGCTTCGACCCGGCCGAGCTGGAGAAGAACTGGCAGCGCCTGAGCCAGGACAAGTCGGCTCCGCTGATCGATCGGGCCACCCAGGGCCTCTATCCGCCGGGCTCGTCCTTCAAGATCCTGACCATGGCCGCAGCCCTCGAGAGCTCTCAGGCCGAAGGCCCATTCTTCTGCGCTGGCAGCCTGCCCATCACGGGCTTTGAGCTCTATTGCGACGGCGCCCGGGCCCACGGCGCGCTGACCCTGGAGAGCGCCCTGGCCCACAGCTGCAATGTCACCTTCGCCTCGCTGGGTCGCAAGCTGGGGCTGAAGGGGCTGGAAGACTGGATGAAGCGCTTTGGCATGCTGGAGGCGCCCACCCGGGTTCCGCTGGCGGCCGCCGGCCACGCCCCCCGAGGGCGGCCCGGGGCGGAAGAGGTGGCGGCGGCCCAGGCGGCCATCGGCCAGGCCGACATGCTGGTCTCCCCGCTGGGGATGGCCCGGGTGGCGGCCGTCATCGGTCGGGGAGGCACCGACCTCCCTCCCCGGCTGCTCAAGGCCGTCAGCCGCGACGGGCGCACGGTGGATACTTATCCCGTGGGCCCACCCCGCCAGGTGGTCAGCGCGAACACCGCCGCCACCGTGCTGCAGGCCATGCGGGCGGTGGTGGAGCGGGGCACGGGCGGGGCTGCCGGGGCCGGAGTGGCCGGCAAGACGGGCACCGCCGAGAACCCCCACGGGCCGCCCCACGCCTGGTTCGTGGGGGTGGCCCCGGCCGATGCGCCCCGGGTGGCGGTGGCGGTCATCCTGGAGAACAAGGGCTACGGGGGCCAGCACGCCGCTCCGGTGGCCGGGGCTATCGCTCGGGCCGCCTTAAACCGTTAAGTGAAGTGCTGAAGGTTTCGACAGACTTGTATGGAGGCGCCCCCGAAGGATGGCAAAACCTTCATTACTTAACGCTCAAGAGATTATCCCCGCCGTCCGCAGCACCTTGCGGGTGAATGCCGGCAGGGCTCGGTGGGCCAGATCCTCCAGATCCACCCACTCGCCTCGTTCGGGGGGCTCCCCCTGGCCGCGATAGACGCGGCAGGTGATGCGCCGGAAGGTGATGGCATGGCGCACGGTGCCCACCATCTCAAGCTCGCTCTTCAGCCGCTCGGCAGGAGGGCAGCACCACATACCCTCGAGCAACTCGCCCGGCCGTGCCTTCTCCAGGAAGACCTGGCCCGGGCGCAGCAGCACGGCCGCGCTCCAGTCCACCTCTAGCGAGCGCTGGGCCGGAGGGGAGGGGGGCAGCTCGCGCCAGCGCAGCCTGCCGGCGCAGTCGTCGGCCAGCGGACAGGTCAGGCAGGTGGGATTGGCGCTCTTGCAGAGGGTTGCCCCCAGCTCCATCAGGGCCTGGGTAAAGTCGCCCGGTGCCTCGATCACCGGCTCGATCCGGGCCGCCAGGTCGCGCCGCACGCGAGGCCGGCGCGGATCTCCCTCCAGCGCCAGAAAGCGCCACAGAACCCGGATCGCGTTGCCGTCCAGGGCCAGGGCCGGGCGGTCGAAGGCGATGCTTTCCAGGGCCGCGGCCGTGTATTCGCCCACTCCCGGCAGGGCCAGCAGCCCCGCGCGGTCGCTGGGAAAGCCGCCCCGCTCCACCACGACCCGGGCGGCGGCCTGCAGGTTGCGGGCCCGGCGGTAGTAGCCCAGGCCGGCCCAGGCGGCATGCAGCTCCTCTGAGCTGGCCGCGGCCAGGCTTGCACAGTCGGGAAAGCGCTCCAGGAACCGAGCATAGTAGGCCCGTACCACCTCCACGCGGGTCTGTTGCAGCATGATCTCGGAGACCAGGATGGCGTAGGGGTCGCTTCGGCGGCGCCAGGGCAGGTCGCGGCGCTGCTCGCGGTACCAGGCCACCAGCCGCTGGAAAGCGGCCTTCATCGGGTGAAGAGGCGAGCCTTCAGCTCCAGCTGTCCCATGCGAGAGAGCTTGCCGCGCAGACGGCTCTTGTTCTCGCCGCCCAGCCGGGCCGAGAGGGCACGGTTGAGGGCCTTGATGTCGTCGGCCCGCTGGATGTCACCCTTCCAGTGCACCAGCACCCAGCCCAGTGCTTCCCGGCGCATGGCAAGCTTCTCTTGCATGAGTTGTTCCACTACCTGGGCGGGAGTGTAGAGCCGTTCGAGTGATTGGCGCAGGCGGTCACGCACGGCCAGATCGGTCTCGCGGGCCAACCATTCCAGCCAGTCGAATTCGCCCAGCTCGACCAGGTCGACCAGGCGCAAGCGTATTAGCGGGTTGGGGTGGGAGCGGAGCTCCCAGGCGCCGGCCGGGTCATCGATTACGGCCGAGCGGGCCAGGGCCACTCGGTCGGGGCACAGGTTCCAGTCGCTCTGTCCCAGCAGCCAGGGGACTACCTCAATGCCGGCTTTGAGGCTGCCCTGGCGGGCCAGCTCTTGCACCGCCGCTCGCAGCTCGGGATGGGCCTCCTGGCCAACGAACAGCTGCAAGGTGCCCAGCCTGTCGGCAGGGGAGGAGAGAGACAGAGCCTGGTTGGCCTGCTCGCCGCTGCCCCCGAAGCGGGCCAGCTCCAAGCGCTGCTCCCAGGCCAGCTCGGCCCAGCGGGAGTAGCCTTCCTCGGCCAGCAGGGCCAGACAAGCCGAGCGCACCAGCTCAAGTTGCTCGCGAGAAGGCTCGGGCAGGCTCACCAGCTCGTAGATTTCGTCTTCGATGGTGGAATCGGCCCGCCGCCTCAGATGGCGAACTGCCTCCAGGCGCGACAGGAAGAGCCCGCCTTCGGGACTGAGGAGCAGCTGCTGGCCCAGGTGGGTGTAAGGCTCGGGGCTCAAGCGGCGCACCTCCAGATGCTCGGGAGCGCCTTCCGAGCGGGTGCGGCGTAGCACCGTGGGCTGGGGCTGATAACCCGGCAGCGCGCGGGCTGCCAGCTCGAGCCAGGCGCTGGTTTCGGCCGGCTCGGGCAACAACAGTAGGGACAAAAAATCGGGACGGGACATTGGATGGGCCCTGGTTCGACTTCGAAGAGGGGAAACCTGGCTTTAAAGTAGGAGATCGCCCGCCTTAGCGCCGAAGGTGAGCGCTTACTCGAAAGAGAA
>CAYYHB010000096.1:0-17610 GCA_964471395.1 uncultured Burkholderiales bacterium
CCGGGTGGAGTCGGTGGCTGCAGGGGGGACGAGCATCACCTACTGGCTGCCCCGCGTCCAGAATGGCGTGCTGCAGGTCCTGCCTACGGGCGAGCCGGACTGGGAGCCGGGCGACCCGGCCCCGCCTGACCGGGCAGTGCTTGCCATGGCTGCCAGCGGCTGGCTGCAGCGGGACTTTCAGGGTGACGTGCGACGGATGGCCTTTCTGGGGCCGACCGGCAGCATTCAGTTCGATCTGCCCACCGGCTCGAGAGTGCTGAGGGCTCGGGTCGACGCCCGCCACCAGGACCCGAACGACCCCTCAGTGGTCAGCACGTACGGGGTGACGGTGAGACTTTTTCTGGGCAATCAGCCTTGAACGCCCTTGAGCTTCGTCGCATGGACCCAAGGCAGGGGCAGGGAATTCCCGGCAGAATCAGCCATTCTGATGGCAGTCGAGGTGTTTGCCCGCAAGAGCCGGAGCACGATCACGCCGTGCCGGTTGGCGTGAAACACAACATCCTCCCGCTATTGCTCCTGCTCCTGCTCTTTGCGCCCCTCGCGGCCGAGCAGACCCAGACCCCGGAGCAGGAACTGCGCGCCCTGACCGACCTGGGCGCCTACTGGCTGGTGGATCGCTGGGTCACCGGTCAGTTGGACAAGGTTCCGACCCAGACGCTGAAAGGCATGGTGGCGCTGCCTGCCGAGCAGCGGTGGCTGATTCCCGTCGAGGCACTCTCGGCTCTGGCGGGCGTGCGGGCCAGCGAGTCCAAGATTCTGAAGATGCTCGACCCGGCCATTGAGGAAGCGCACAAGCTTCAGCTTGCGGAGCAAGAGTTGGCTTTGCGGGTGCTGGCGCTTAGGGCCTGCGACTCGTGCGACCTGCCCAAAGAGCTCCGGCAACGATTGCCGGCTGCCCTGGAGCTGGCGCGCCAGGTGAAGACCCCGCGCGGCAAGATCCTGGCCTTCCAGGTGGCCAGCCTGGCGTTTATGTACACTCACTCGCCTTCTAATGCACAGGTATGGACAGATGGCTATGCGCGGGCCAGCGCCATGCTGCCTCGCGAGCCGTTGCCCGATCTCATGCTGCGCAACAGTGGGGGGCTCTGGCTAGGCACCGGGGATTGTCTGGTCGAATGGGCCCGGCTGGGCCATGCGGCCGGAGTAGGGAAGCCCTTCCAGGACAAGCTCGAGCGTGACGTGAGCTGGCTCCTCCAGCACAGCTCAGCGGCGCTCAAGGGCGTGCCGCCGAGCGTGGAGCCTTTCCTGGCCAGCCTCTGGGTCAGTATTCGAGCGGGCACTCCCGAGCTTCAGCAGGAGGCGTGGAAGTACGTCCAAGAGCTCAAAGGCGGCTACCAGTCGCTGGAAGCGAAGCTCGCCAGGTGGACGAAGAAGGCTACCTGTCTGGATGAGCTTGACGGGATTGGGGCCCATTATCATCTGGCCCGCATCAAAACTGGCCAGGCGCTTCCCGAGGAGCTGCAGTTGGCCAGGGCTGAGGTGGCTTCCTACGGCTCCCCGGACCTTATCCTGGCCCTGACCGAGGCCCTGACGGAGCAGGCTCTGAGCTCCAAACAACCCGATCTGGCCGAGCGATACCTTAAGCCGGTGCTCGAGATCAGGACCATGACCCGGGTCCACCGTTCTCTCCTGTTGACCTTGAGCGCCCGCGCCAAACTGGCCGCCAACGAAACGAACGAGGCCAAAGCGCTGCTCTTCGAAGCTCGCATGCTGCAGCTCGATTACCTGGCCGAGCGTGGAGGCACGAAGGAGCTGGACGCACTCTATTTCAAGCCGACAATTGACCTGATGAAGCAGCTTCAGATGCAGCTGTAAGCCCGGCCGGGGATAGCTCCTCGCTGAGCGGCACCAGGCTCAGCCAGCCCTTCGCCTGCGCTCCTTCTTGCTGGCAAAAAAGCGCACCAGCGTGGGTACTACCGAGTCGGCGGTCGAGAACTCGGCATAGTCTACCCCGCTGCCCTCAAACAGGCGCTTGAAGGCTGCCCGCCGGTCGGCCGCGGCTTGCTTGTAGCCTCGACGAAACTCGGACGAGGAGCTGTTGAGCACCGCCAGCTCGCCCGTCTCCAGGTCGCGTAGCCGCAGTCGGCCCAGCGCAGGCATTTCCTGCTCGCGCGGGTCGTAGAGCCGGAAGGCATTGAGATCGTGGCGCTGCTCGGTGAGCCGAAGCGCCTTCTCGAAGCCCGGCCCCAGAAAGTCCGAGATCAGGAAGACCAGGGCTCGCCGCTTGTGAATGCGGTTGAGATGGTTGAGGGCCTGTGTCAGGTCGGTGCGATGCCCGGTTGGGGCGGGCTCGAGGATCTCGCGGATCAGCCGCAGGGCGTGGCGCTTGCCCTTGCGGGGCGGGATGTAGCGCTCCACCCGGTCGGTGAAGAGCAACAGGCCTACCTTGTCGTTGGACCGCAGGGCCGAGAGCGCGAGCAGGGCCCCTAGCTCGGAGGCTTTCTCCCGCTTGGTCTCCTGGTCCGAGCCGAAGTCCAGCGAGCGGCTCGCGTCCACCATCAGCATCACGGTCAACTCGCGCTCTTCCTCGAAGCGCTTGATGAAGGGCCGCCCGCTGCGGGCGGTGACGTTCCAGTCGATGCTGCGCACGTCGTCGCCGGGCTGGTACTCCCGCACCTCGGAGAACTCCATCCCCTGGCCCTTGAACAGGCTCTCGTATTTGCCCGCGAAGACCTCTTCCACCAGCTTCGAGGTGGTGATCTCGATGCGGCGGATTTTCTTGTGAAGGTCCTCTCTCACGGCACGGGAACCCCGTCAAACAGCATGCGCAGCAGAGCTTCAGAGCTCAGGTCCTCGGCTTCGGCCTCGTAGCTGGGAGCCACCCGGTGGCGCAGAACGTCGTAGCCGATGGTCTTGACGTCGTCCGGGGTGACGTAGGAGCGTCCTCGCAAAAAGGCGTAGGCTCGCGAGGCCTGAGCCAGGCAGAGGCTGGCTCGAGGAGAGGCCCCGTAGGCGATCAGGGGCTTGAGCTTGGCCAGTTTCGCCTTCTCGGGGTCTCGGGTGGCGAAAACCAGGTCGAGGATGTAGCCTTTGACTTTCTCGTCGAGGTAGATCTGCGGAACGAGGCTGCGCAGGCGCATCAAGTCCTGGGTTTGCACCACCGCCGAGGCGCTGGGAGTCTCGCCACGGGTCATGCGGTCGATGATCATGCTCTCCTCCTCGCGGGTGGGGTAGTCGACCCTCACCTTCAGCATGAAGCGATCGACCTGGGCCTCGGGAAGGTTGTAAGTGCCCTCTTGCTCGATCGGGTTCTGGGTGGCCATCACCAGGAAGGGCTCGGGCAGCGGGAAGGTCTGATCGCCCACCGTGACCTGACGTTCTTGCATGGCCTCGAGCAGGGCACTCTGGACTTTGGCTGGAGCGCGGTTGATCTCGTCGGCCAGCAGCAGGTTGGCGAAGACCGGACCCTGCTTGACGGTGAACTGGCCGCTCTGGGGGTTGAAGATGGTCGTGCCCACAACGTCCGCTGGCAGAAGGTCGGGAGTGAACTGGATGCGGGAGAAGCGGGCCGAGAGGGTCTGGGCCAGGGTGCGGAAGGTGAGCGTCTTGGCCAGGCCAGGCACGCCTTCGAGCAGGATGTGCCCATCGGCCAGCAAGCCCACGAGCACCCGCTCGATGACGGACGACTGGCCCACGATTACCTTTCCAATCTCATTCTGAAGCGCTTTGAAATGATGGCTCTCGCGCTCAATCTGGTCTTTGAGTGCGCTCAAATCGGTAGTCAACAAGCTGTGGCCTCCTGTTTCTCGCTCGCAGCTGCAGGCTGCGCGCTTGGCGGTTCGCCCGGATCAGACCGGTCGCCTTCCCCGATTACATCCTGATGAGAGGTCTTGCCATCCGGCGCCCCGCGCAGTCTCTGCAGAGACCCCCCACGCTGCAACTTCTGGGAGATGAGCGCGGCGCCGTTCGACAGATTGTCTACGCGTCTCGCGAGGTCTGATTCTTATCGACTCGACGCGAGGGACTGTAGAGAGCTCGTTCTTCTTGGGGAGGTGGAAGAGTCGAGCTCGGATTCGAGGACGCGCTCGGTCGGGTCAAAGTTCCCGGGGTGGTTGAATTGGCTCCGACCCGGTGCTAAGATGACTGAAACTCTATGGCACGTCTCCCATACCTGCTGGCTATCCCGAGCGGGGGCACCACCATACCCCGCGAGTTGGCGCCACGCTTCGCGCTGACACCCGAACAACTGTTTTTTGAGATCGAAGCGGGCGCTCGCGAGATTTTCTCCCTTGGCGAAGGGGTCCAGGGGCGGGTGGAAGCCGAGGTCGCCCGGGCCGTCATCGACCTGGACCGCGATCCCAGGCAGCGGCCTCCCGAATTTCCCGATGGGGTGATCAAGAGCAAGTCCAGCCTGGGTCACGACGTTTGGAGCGAGAGCGGGTTTCCCACTCCCGAGGAGATGGAGCGGCTCGTCGACCGCCATCACCGTCCCTTTCACGAGGTGGTCGAACGCTCGGCCAGCCGCGGAGGGGTCTGGCTGGGGTTGGACTGTCGGGTGCTCGTGCCCATGTCAGCGCGCGATCAGGAACAGGCGATTTTTACCCTGAGCAACCAGGGGGACGCAGCCGGCAAGGGCGAAGAGGCTACCTGTCCGGCCGAAACCTTGAAGTCCCTGGAAGGCTGCTTGCTGGAGGAGTTTTCCGAGGTCGAGCGCTCGCCGTCGACGCCACTGGTGCGCCTCAATGGCGCAGTGGGGGGCGGCTATCTGCTCCGGCGTCACGGACGCGGTCGCACTCCGTGGCTCCAGCTGGCGCTCAACCCGAGGCTCTTTTTGACCACGGAGGTGATCCCCGAGGTGGTACCTGAGGTCGACCGGGAGGTGATCGCGAGCCTGCGTGCCCGTCTGGTGCGGGTCCTGACTCGCTTCGCCGATCTTCTTCACTGAAGGAGGCCGGTCTTTATGGCATCGCTCAGGCAGACGGTCGGTCGCCAGATTCGCCGCGTCCGGATGGACAACGCGATGACCCAGCAGTCTTTCGCCCGTCGCATCGGCGTCAACGCCTCCTACATCGGACCCCTCGAGAAAGGGGTGAAGTCGCCCAGCATCGCCACCCTGGAGAAGATCTCGCAGGAGTTCTCCGTGCCTATTTTCTCTTTTTTCGTGGACGAGCACATCGAGAATCAGGCTTTCAGCGACCGGATTCGTGCTCTGGTTGGATCACGACCGGTTGACGAGCAAGACTTCTTGCTCAAAACGCTGGAGGAAATGGTCAAGCTGTTGCGCAAGAGGCCTCGCAAGTCACAGCCGCGTGCGGGGGCGGCTCAGGAGGCGGTGCGACGTTGACGGCCGACCAGTTTGAAACCATCATCGGGCTCGAGGTGCATGTGGAGCTGTCCACCGAGAGCAAGCTGTTTTGTGCCTGCCCCAACCAGTTCGGGGCCCCTCCCAACACGCAGGTCTGCCCGGTCTGCCTGGGCTTGCCGGGCACCTTGCCGGTGGTCAATCGGCGCGCGGTCGAGATGCTGGTGCTGGCCGGACGCGCCACCGGCTGCACCATTGCCGAATTCAGCAAGTTTGACCGCAAGAACTACTTTTATCCTGACATGCCCAAGAATTACCAGATCTCGCAGTACGACTTGCCCCTGGCGGCCGGTGGGCACATCGATCTGGAGGGCAAGCGCGTCGGCATCACTCGCATCCACCTCGAGGAAGATACCGGTAAGTCCACCCACATGGGCGCTTCGGGCCGCCTGGGGGGCTCCGACTTTACTCTGGTGGATTACAACCGGGCCGGTGTGCCCCTGCTCGAGATCGTCAGCGAGCCTGACATGCGCTCTCCCGACGAGGCCCATGACTACATGGTGGCTCTGCGCGATATCCTGCGCTGGATCGGGGTAAGCGACTGCAAGATGGAGCAGGGGTCATTGCGGTGCGATGCCAACGTCTCGATTCGGCCCCAGGGCAGTGACCAGCTTGAGACCCGGACCGAGATCAAGAACATGAACTCCTTCAAGTCGGTGCGGGCCGCCCTCGCCTCCGAGGTCGAGCGCCAGACGGCCATCCGCCGCGAAGGAGGACGGATTATCCAGGAGACGCGGGGTTGGGACGAGGCCCGCGGTATCACCATCTCGATGCGCAGCAAGGAGGAGGCCCAGGACTATCGCTACTTTCCTGATCCCGACCTCTTGCCTCTTACCATCTCCAAAGAGCGCATCGCCGAGGTGGACCGCTCTCTGCCCGAGTTGCCGGCGGCCCGGGCCCGGCGTTTTCAACAAGGCTTCGGCCTGTCAGGCGAGGAGGCTGGCCTGTTGGTGCAGAGCCGTCCCCTGTCGGAGTTTTTCGAATTGACGGTGGCCCGGGGCGCGGACGGAAAGTCGGTCTGCAACTGGCTCAACAACGAGGTGGCCCGTCTGGCTGGTGAGGCGGGCCACGGCGTGGAAATGAGCTCTCTGACCCCGGTCGCCCTGGCCGAGGTCATCGCCCTGGTGGCCGGTGGCACCGTCTCCAACCGGGGGGGGCGCACCCTGGTAGAGCATCTCTTCAAGCAGGGCGGCGTTCCGGCTGCTCTGGTGCAGGAGTTGGGATTGGCCCAGGTCTCCGACCGCGAGGGTCTGCTGGTGGAGGTCCGGTTCGTGATCGACGAGCATCCCACGGCCGTGGACGAGTACCGGGCCGGCAAGGAGAAAGCCTTGAACATGCTGGTGGGCCAGGTGATGAAGCGCACCAGGGGCAAGGCCAACCCTGAGCTGGTGAAGCAGCTGTTGTTCGAGGCCCTGGCTTAGATGGAGCGGCAACTGCACGAGATTCCCCTGGAGGAAGCTCTCGATCGCTGGTTCTCCGAGCTCGAGTTCGCGGGCGCGCTCGAGCGCATGGAGGTGGAGGAGATCCCCACCGTGCAGTCGGTGGGGCGGGTCATTGCGGCTCCGGTGGTGGCCCAGATCTCCTCGCCCCATTTTTATCAGGCAGCCACCGATGGGCTGGCAGTGCGCTCCACGGCGACCTTCGCCGCCACCCGCGAGTCACCGGTCAAGTTGAAGCTGGGCCCCGAAGGGGTCTTCGTGGACAACGGATCCGCTCTGCCCGATGGCTTTGACGCCGTAGTTCCGATGCACGAGATCCGTCTGGTCTCAACCGAGGTGGTCCAGGTGGACCGTCCCTCGGCGCCCTGGCGCAATGTGCGTCCCACCGGGGAGGACCTGGCCGCCCGTGAGGTCATCCTGCCTCGCGACCACCGGGTCGGGCCGCTGGAGTTGGGTGCCATGCTGGCCGGCGGGGTGAACCTGGTCAAAGTCTACCGCCAGCCCCGGGTGGCCATCTTGCCCCTGGGTTCCCATCTGGTGGCCGCCGGCGCCAGCCCTGGCGTGGGCCAGATGATCGACTCCAACAGTCCCATCCTGGCCGCACTGGTGGGTGAGCTGGGGGGGCTTCCCAAACGCCTGCCGGTGGTGGCCGAGCGGGCCGAAGAGGTGCGCGAGGCGCTCTTGATGGCCCTGGTTGACCACGACCTGGTGATCGTGGTGGCCGGTCCGTCCTACGGCACGGCTCTGGTGGCTCACCTGTTGGGCGAGGTCGGCGAGTGCATCCTGAACGGCGTGGCCCTGAAGCCGGGCCATTCGTTGGCCACCGGCCAGGTGCAGGGCAAACCCGTGCTGGGGCTGCCCTTCTATCCAGTCAGCACCTTTCTGACCTACAAACTGTTTGCCCGCCCCGTGCTGGAGCGCAAAATGGCGCTGCCGGTCAGCTCCCACGTCTCTGAGCCGGCCGAGCTGGCGGTCTCGATCAGCTCTCCGGCCGGGGTGGAGGAATTCTTGCGCGTCAAGCTGGGCATCGTGGGCGGGCGGACGGTGGCCGTGCCGATCTCGCGCGGGGCCGCTCTCTTGATGTCGCTGGTGCGCGCCGACGGTCTGGTGCAGGTGAGCGCGCAGACCGAAGAGCTGGGGGCCGGAACGTCGTTGCAGGTGCAGCGTTTGATGCCCGTGCGGCCCATCGAGGGCAACATTATCTTGCTTGGCACCCACGACATCACCTACGAGGTGATCAATGGCCAGCTGATGCGCAATCACCCCGAGCTGACTCTGTTCACCGCCGCCACGGGTGGCAAGCGAGGTCTGGAGGCTCTCAAGCGCGGCTTTTGCCACCTGGCGGCCATGCACATGTTTGACGAGGAAGAGGGCGAGTACAACATTCCCCACGTGCGTCGGGCTGACTTTCCGGTGGTGCTGGTCAATTTGTTCGCGCGCGACATGGGTCTGGTGGTGGCTAGCGGCAACCCCAAAGGTATTCAGGGGCTGCCCGATCTCACCCGCCCCGAGGTGCAGTTTATCAACCGTCAGCTCGGCTCGGGCACGCGTATGCTGATGGAGTATCACCTGCGCCAGCTCAAGCTGGATGCTGGCAAGATCCGGGGCTTTGCTCAGGAAGCCTACACCCACATGTCGGCCGCCGCGGCCGTTTCCAGCGGGGCGGCCGACGCCGGGCTGGGAATTCCAGCCACGGCCAAGGCCTCCAGGCTTGATTTTGTGCCCTGCTTCACCGAGCGGCTCGACCTGGCTATCCCGAAGAGATTTTTTAACCTGTTCGCCATTCAGGGGCTCTTGCAGGTGATCCGCTCGAGCAATTTCAAGCGCGAGGCGACCGCCCACCTCGCCGGCTACGACTTTCGCCAGGCCGGTATGGTGCTCTGGGAGAGCCCATGAGCGAGCTCTCCCACCTCGACGAGCGGGGCCAGGCCCGCATGGTGGAGGTGGGGCAGAAGACCGAGACCGCCCGCCAGGCCCGTGCCCAGGCCAGCGTGCGCCTGGCCGAGGAGACCTTTGCGCTGCTGGGCCGCGCTCCCAAGGGGGACGTGCTGGCCACCGCCCGCCTGGCCGGGATCATGGCCGCCAAGAAGACCAGTGAGCTGATCCCGCTCTGCCATCCGCTGGCTCTGACCGGAGTGGAGGTGGAGCTAACTCCGGTCGCCCCCGACTGCATCGAGATCACCGCCACGGTGCGCTGCACCGGCCGCACCGGAGTGGAGATGGAGGCCCTCACGGCGGTTTCGGTGGCCGCCCTGACAGTCTACGACATGCTCAAGGCGGTTCAGAAGGACATCGAGATCGGTCCCATTCGCCTGCTGGAGAAGATGGGAGGCAAGAGCGGCCCGTGGACGCGCTGAGCGACTGCCTGCACGAGCTGGAGAGCCTCCAGAGGCGTACCGGAGCTCAGCTGGCGCTGGTCACCGAGTATTGCCAGTCCGAGGTTGCTGTCGATTTAAGCCATTTCTCGGTCCGGCTGGGCGCGCTGGCTGCCGACCTGGGTCGGTTGGCCGCCGAGGCAGGCATGGCCGCGGCCCGGTTGGGCCAGATCGAGCCCTGAGAAGGAACGGGCCGGTCGGCGCGGAACTGTCGGGCTTCTTACTGCACAATGCACTTTGGTAAAGGAGTTGGCTGATGTCCGAGCGCGAGTACTTCGCCCACGAAAGCGCCTACGTTGATGAGCCCTGTCAGATCGGCGCGGGGACCAAAGTCTGGCACTTCTGTCACATCTTGAAAGGGGCCACCCTGGGCAAGAACTGCATTCTGGGCCAGAACGTGATGGTGGCCACCGACGTGGTGGTCGGGGACAACGTCAAGATTCAGAACAACGTCTCTCTCTACACCGGGGTGATCCTGGAGGATGATGTCTTCTGCGGTCCCTCGATGGTGTTCACCAACGTGATCAACCCGCGCTCGCAGATTGTGCGCCGCAGTGAGTACATGACCACGAGGGTGCGTCGGGGAGCCACCCTGGGCGCCAACTCCACCATCGTGTGCGGCGCCACCATCGGTCGCTATGCTTTCGTGGGCGCCGGAGCGGTGGTGCGCGGCGACGTGCCCGACTACGCCCTGATGCTGGGCGTGCCGGCGCGCCGCAAGGGCTGGATGAGCCGCCACGGTCATCGCCTCAGCAAGCGAGACGATCAGGGCAACCTGATCTGCCCCGAGAGCGGCTGGCGCTACCTCGAGCAGGGCGAGAGCCTGCGCTGCCTCGACCACTCCGAGGACGAGGCGCTACCCGCCCCGGCCCAGGTTGGCTGATGACTTGACTCTATAGAAAGTGCGACGAATGCTAACCAGGTTGCGCTTCGTCGCCACAAGCGTTTCCGAAACCGATTCTCACCGTACGTTTCTTGGCGCAGTTTAGAACAGAACGTCGGAGCTGGCCCAGCACTCGTGGGCCAGCTCGCGGTGGCGGCGGGAGCGGTCGGGTTGGTCGGCCTCGTGGAAGCGGCTCAGGCTCATGTGGGTGTTGCCCTGCTCGTAGGTATGGCCCAGGCCCACCAGCAGATCCAGGGCCTCCAGATAGTCGCGGCGGGCTTTCTCGCGTGCTCCAGCCTGCAGGAGCAGGTCTCCCTGGCTTCGACGCAGGACGGCCTCGAGGCTGGGAACGAGGCCAGCAAGCTCCCAGCGAACCCGCGCCAGCAGGCGACTTGCCTGGCGGCGTAGAGCCGGGTTTCCGGCGCTGAGCTCCACCAGGGCACGAACCTCGAGGACCCGCGCTTCGCGCTTCCAGGCCGGGATCTGGTGCCGGTTGCAGTCGCGGTAGCAGTCTCGAGCCATTTCCAGCGTCTCTTCGGGCTTGCCTTCGAAGAGTGCGTGGAGGGCCCGGGTGAACAGGGTTGAGGCCTCCGCAAAGGGAAAGCCTTTTGTTCGCTCGGCATTCTCGGCCAGGAGCTCCTCGAGCTCGGCTCCCCGACGCTGAAGGGCCAGGATCGTGCCCAGGTTGATGGTGCTGAGGGCCAGGTCCATCGGGTTGCCGATCCGGCGCGCCGCTGCCTGGCCGTGGATGGCGTGCTCGCGAGCTTTCCGCAGATTTCCGAAAAAACGATAGTGCATGTAAGCGATGGAATTGACGATCGCCAACCCGTGCACATCTCCAAGACGGACGCTCAGCTCCAATCCCTCGAGGGTCAGCCGCAGGCCGTCCCGGGCGTCCCCGAAGTTGAACAGCAAAAAGCCCACCTCGCGAAGATAGGCGGCTTTCTGGAGAGTGTCGGGCTCCTCGCGATACAAACAAGCACTTCTGAGCAGCAGGCGGCGCGAGTAGGGGAGGGTTGCTCGGGGAAGAGTCAGGTTCAGGATGTAGGCCGCCGTCAGGCTGGCCTGATGGGAGTCTGCTCGCGAGCCGAGCATCTGAAGGAGCTTTCGCTGCAGGATGCCGATGGCCAGGGTATCCTTTCTCCAGCCCGGCGAGCGCAGAAAGAAGAGGACCCGGGTCAGATGCTCAAGGATACGCGCCACTTCCTCCTGGGCCAGGGGAGAGCGGGTCAGTCCGAGCAGAAATCCAGCCCAACTCTGAGAGGGGAGGGGCCAGCCGGCGACCAGCAGCGCCTGGCTCAAGACCTCGGCCGCCAGAGTCAGCTCGCCCAGGCGCTGGCAGCAGGTCCCCAGCTTGCGCATCAGTCTCAGCCGGGTTTTGCGGTCCGGGGCGCCTTCCACCAGCCGTTCGAAGGTCTTGCGGGCCAGAGCTGGTTGGCCCGAGCCCTCCAGCGCCTCGGCGCGTCGTTCCTCGAGCTCGGTCGGGCTGAGCACCTGGTCGGTCTCGGGAAGCTCAGAGCACAGCTGCAAGAGCTCCAGGGCATCGCGATAGGCGAACACGGCGAAGGCGGCCTCGGCGGCGCGGATGAGTTGCTCCGCGGCCAGTCGGCCCTGGCCCGCCATCCGGTGGTGATGGGCCAGCCGGGCCGGCTCGGCCCGACCTTGCAAGGCCAGCGCAGCACGGCGATGCAGCTCGGGAGGGGCTTTCTCACTGAGCAGCTCCCACAGAGGACGATTACAGAAACGATACTCCAGGTTCTCGGCCAGGATGCGACCCCGGATCAACCGCTCAAGGCATTCGAGCAGTCGCTCGGGTGCAAGCTCGGTCGCCCGCCCGAGGGTCTCGAACTCAAAGCTCATGCCCAGCACGGCAGCCTGGCGCGCAATCTCCAGGTCCTCCGGATCGAGCCCCTCCAGCCGTCGCTGCAGGGCCTGACGTACCGTGACCGAGAGGCTGCCCGGCTTGAGGCTGCCGCTTTCCAGGCTCCAACCCTGCGGCGTCAGGCGCAGGCGCCCTTCGCCGACGAACGTGCGCAGCAGCTCGACCAGAAACAGAGGATTGCCTTCGGTTTCCTGGTGCAGGGCCTGGACGGTGTCATCGGCAAGTCCCGCGTAGCCCAGCATCGAACGCGCCAGCACTGCCGTGTGCTCGGGATTGAGGGGCTCGAGCACGAGCCTGGCGGCGCTCTCGAGCCCCGGGGGCGCCTCTCCCTGGAGACTGGCCAGGAGTAAGAGCCCGCCCAACTCGGTTCCCATCAGGTACTCCAGAAATTCCAGGCTGGCGGGGTCGGCCCGGTGCAGGTCCTCGAGCACCAGAACCAGCCCGTTGGTTCCATCCAGGGTCAAGAGCAGCTGGCGCATACCTTCGAAGAGGCGAAACCGCAACACCGGATCGTCAGCATTCTGCGTGGTGGAGCCGAATTCGGGCAGCACGGCCGCGAGCATCGGTCGAAACGGCTCCAGACGCGATGGGAGTGCGGTTCGGCGCAGGAAGGGAAGCCAGAGAGAGTAGGGTGTTTCCCCGGCCTGTGAGGCGAGAACCGGTCGGGTCGGCTGGCGCAGGCAGGCGGCTGCCTCCTCGAGGAAGCGCGACTTGCCCACGCCGCTGGCCCCTTCCACCAGCACCAGTCCCGAGCCCACCTGCGTCAGGGCGGCCAGCTCTGCCTCTCGGCCCACAAATCTTGGTGTGAGCAGATTGAGTCCGGGCGCTTCCGGTTGACCCTCGGGCGCGGCTCCGCAGGCTGCCGCCCAGGCGTGGAGCAGCTCGCCCGCGCTCTGGTAGCGATCGGCCGGCTCCTTGGCCAGCAGTTTCAAGACCAGGCTGTCCAGAGCCTGGCCAGCACCTGGAGCGGGAGGGTCTTCGTGCAGGATAGCGCACACAACGGCCATCATGTCGGGGTGGTCGAAGGGCAGGTGTCCGGTCAGGACCTCGTAGAGCAAGACTCCCAGCGCATAGAGGTCGGCCCGAAAGTCGAGCTCGCCCCCGCGAATCTGCTCGGGAGCCATATAGTGCACCGTTCCGACCAGCGTGCCTGGCTCGGTCACCGCCCCGCTCTTGAGCTCGCGCGGCCGGGCCAGCCCGAAGTCGAGCAGTCGGGGTTGGCCCGAGTCCTCCACCAGGATGTTCTCGGGCTTGAGGTCGCGGTGCAGCACTCCGTGGCGGTGAATGTACTGGATGGCCTCCAGCAGGCGGTTGAAGACCCCGTGCACGGTCGCCATCCAGTCGCTCTGGCCACGCCGGGCGTCGAAATACTCGCGCAGATTCAGGCCGTCGACCAGCTCCATCGTGAAATAAGGCTGGCCCTGAAAGTCGCCCTGCTCGAAAACCTTGACCAACCCGGGATGATCCAGCCGACTGGCCAGAGCAAACTCACGCTGAAAACGCAGCCGATCATGCAAAGTAGCGCCCACGGCTGGCCGCAGCACCTTGAGGGCGACCTTCTGACCCTGGCGGCGAGAGCGGTAAACCCAGCCCATGCCTCCCTGGCCCAGGGCCTCGAGGATCTCGTAGCCGTCGATGACGGCCGGATGCTCGGCGACTACCAACCCTGGAACAAAGGCGCCACCGCCGTCTCCAATACGATGCTTTGCTGGCCGTTGCGGTCGGTCCAGGTCTCTTCCACCCGGATCATGGCGGCCGCCTCCGGGCCTGAGCCGATGGGAGTCACGTTGGCCGAGGCCTGACCGAGCACCTGGGGCTGGCCATTGGCGCCCCCGCTCAACACGATCGGATTGTAGTAGGGCGCAAAGGGGATATAGCCCGAGTTGTAATAGGGCAGAAAAGGCTTGTAGGTGGAGTCGTAGTAAGGCGTCAAGCCGTTCTCGGGCTTGACCAGCTTGAACCCACCGTCGGTGGGGTCGGGCAGGATCAGGGAGACCTTGCCGTCTTTGGGATCCATGCTCATCAGGGTGCTGGTGTTCTGAGCCTCGGCCGCCAGCCCGCCTCCGGCTACCGCCTGCTTCTGGCGCTCGCTGGCGATCTGCTCGGCCATCTTGGTGCGGGCCGCCTCCTGGTGTAGCATGCGCGTCTCGAGCTTGTAGCCGCTGTGGATCAGGCGCGTGTGCAGGCTGACATAAGCAAACAAGGCAATGCTGATGAAGAGCAGCGCAATCATGCACTCGGCCAGGGTAAAGCCGCCCCGAGGATGCCGCCTCATAGAGAAAGAGTTCGCCGGCCCGGCTCCGAAAGCCCTCTCATGGAGAAAACCGTTCTGGTCGTGGAAGACGAAGAGGGCATTCGCGAGCTTCTGGAGATGAACCTCACCCGCGAGGGCTATCGCGTGGTCACCTCCGAGACCGGAGGAAAAGCTGTGGACGAGGTCAAGAAGCGCGAGCCCGACTTGATCTTGCTCGACCTGGGTCTGCCCGACATCGACGGGTTCGAGGTCTGTCGGCGCATCCGGTCTTTCTCGGAGGTGCCGGTGGTCATGGTGACGGCCCGCGAGGACGACGTGGACAAGATCGTGGGCCTCGAGACGGGGGCCGACGACTACGTGGTCAAGCCTTTCAATCCCAAAGAGCTCATGGCCCGGGTCAAAGCCATCCTGCGTCGGGTCAAAGCTCCCACTCGCACTGAGCGCACCCAGTTCAGCTATCGCGAGCTGACGGTCGACGTGCTGAAGCGCAAGGTGTTCTTCAACCGAACGCCGGTCGAGCTGACCCCCCGCGAGTACGACCTGTTGACCTTCTTGATCTCCCATCCGGGTGAGATCCACAGTCGCCAGGACATCCTGACCGAGGTGTGGGGCTCGGATCACCTCGATGCCCGCTCGGTGGACGTGCACGTCCGCTACCTGCGCGAGAAGCTCGGGCCGGTAGCCTCGGTATACGTGCGCACGGTCTGGGGCAAGGGCTACCGGTTCGGAGACGAGTGAAACGGCTCAACACCATCCGCTCGCGGCTGGTCTTGACCTATCTCCTCCTGGTCTCCCTCTCTCTGGGCATCAGCGGTCTGTTCATGCTGCAATGGATGCAGTCGTCTCTCGAGCGTCGCGCCGAAAGCCAGCTTATCTCCCAGAGTCGGGTGCTGGCTCACTTCATGAACATGTACACCCAGCACCCCGACGATCTGCCCGAGTCCGCTCGCTGGGTGATGCACCGCTTTCCCCGCCTGACCCGGGCCCGCATCCGGATCGCGGATCAACAGGGCACAATCATGGGCGACTCGTTGGAGCGATCCTCCGAGCCCATGCCGCCCGAGGCCCTGAAGGCCCTGGAGGGTCAGGCCATCACCTGGTTCTCCACCGAAGGGGGTGTGCGGGTTGCCCACGCCAGCACTCCTATTGAGCTGCAGTATCCCACCTTGCAACGGGTGGGGGTGGTGGACGTGGCCTCCAACCTCAGCGAGCTTGATGACACCTATACCGAGCTGAAAGGTCAGCTTTTCACGGCTCTGGGGCTGGCCCTGCTGGGCTCGGTGCTGGCCGCGGTGGTGCTTGCGGCCACCCTGACTCGCCCGCTCGAGCGCATTCGCCAGACCGCAGCGCACATCGCCGAGGGTCAACTCGAGGAACGGGTGCAACCCTCCGGCACGCTGGAGCTGAGCCAATTGGGGAGCACCATCAACCACATGGCCGAGCAGCTCTCTCGCCAACTCGGCGAGCTGCTCTCCGAGCGTAACAAGATCAGCTCCCTGCTGACCTCGATTCCCGACGGTGTGGTGGCCGTGGACGCTGCCGGCCGCATGACCTATCTCAATGCGGCCGCCGAGGCCGCTTTGCGGCTCGACCGCTGGGAGAGCCAGCGGCTCCCCGAGGCGCTGGCTCTTGCTCCCGAGGCTCAGACCCAGGAGCTCCACCTGCAAGATCGCATCTACAGGGCCACGGTGGTGCCCTTCCGAGACGAAGCGAGCCAGCTCGGCCGGCTGCTCCTGCTGCGCGACATCACCGACGTGCGGCGCCTGGAGGAGATGCGCAATCTGTTCCTCAGCTCGGTCAGCCACGAGCTGCGCACGCCACTGACCATCATCAAGGGTTTTGCCGCCACTTTGCTCGAGGGCTGTGAGGACGAGTCGCTCAAGAAACCCCTGGCTCGCATCGACACCGAGGCAGACCGGCTCACTCGCCTGGTGCAAGATCTCCTTGAGTTGACCCGGTTGCGCAGCCTCAGTCTGTCGATGGATCTCGCTCCGCTGGTGCCGGAAGAGGTGGTGGAGGACGTGGTCGAGCTGCTGCGCCCCCAAGCCGAGCGGCGTGAGGTCACGCTGAGCTTTCAGCCCGAGCCGAAGACCCGGCCCTTGAGCCTGGACCGCGACCGGCTCAAGCAAGTGGTCATCAACCTGGTCGACAATGCCCTGAAGTTCACCCCCGGCGGGGGGACGGTAACGGTTCGCACTTCGCTCGAGTCCGGCCGGTGGCGTCTGGAGGTGGAGGACACCGGGCCGGGCATTCCCGAGGAGGATCTACCCTTGCTCTTCGACCACTTCTTTCGCAGCAAGGATACCAGGCTCCGCAGCATCAAGGGGACCGGGCTTGGTCTGGCCATTGTCAAAGAGATCGCGGAGCGTCACGGTGGGGCGGTGCAGGCGAGCAGCGTGCTGGGTCAGGGTACCTGCCTTTGCGTGCTGCTTCCCGTGCCGGGTTGAGGGCTCGGGCGCAGTACCCGCGCCCCGCCGAGGCCGCCAGCTTCGCTACCGGGCCGTTGCGTATCCCGGCAGGGCTGTTCTCTACCAGTAAGGGCAAGCGAGGTCGTAAGTGGGGTTCTGCATGCTCGAGTAGATGGTCTTCCACTCGGAGGCCCGTTCCTTGATGAACCAGGTGGTGCGGCTGACCTCGTCGTTGAGACGATACTGCTCGGTGCGCAAGCCGTCGATCTCGCGGGTGCGGTCGGCCATCTTATACTCCAGGTCGCGCACCGCGTAGTCGATGGCCCGGATGCGCTCAAGCACCGGATACAGTTTGTCGTTGATGCCGTTGACCACCTCGCCCCAGCCGTAGGCTCCGGGAGGAGGTGGGTAGCCGTAGCGGTCGTTCTCTTTGGCCACGTTGCGGTCATTCTCCATCCGGTTCTTCTCCGAGACCAGGCCGGAACGCTCGCTCTGCAGGCGGCTCTTCTCATACTCGAGCTGGGAGCGCTCGTTCTCTTTGCGCCAGATTTCATTGGGGATCTGCTGCAGACGGTTGTTGCCCTCGCGTTGCTTCCACTCCACGTTGGAGATCTCGTTGCGGATGTCGTTGATGCGGCGCCGACGGGCCTCGTCTTCGGTGGGGTTGGCGTCAGGGCGCCAGTTATAGTCCCAGCTGCCGGTAGCCGAGGTGGGCTTGCCGGAAAGGTTGGTCGTGCGCCCGCCGATGGTGACGCGATCCTGCATGAAGGCAGCATTGTTGCCGCTGAGCTGCTCGGCTCGGGGGGCAGGATGGTCGCCCGAGAAATTGTATCCGGAAGGGTTGATCAGCATGTCTGGTGTTCCTTGTATCTGTATTGTCTCGCAATTTATCGAACCAGACTAGCCATGTTTAGGGTTGTTTCGGTTACCAACATGTGAACGTTTCGACGGAGGGAACCGCTGTCCCCAACAAGAACGGGGGGAGCTTATGGCCAGAACTACGCCCGCCGCCTCGGGCCCGTTTCAGAGCTATCACCTGAGCGGTGCCTTCGATGAGATGTTCACCG
>CAYYHB010000097.1:0-17466 GCA_964471395.1 uncultured Burkholderiales bacterium
TGGCAGCCCTGTAATGATGAGGTTGAACAACAACCTCGTGGCCATGGATGGGCAGATCCTGTCTCCAGCCGACACTCGTTCCATTGGCGAAGCCATTATGAACGATCAGTTGCGCGAGGAGTTCGATACCAACATGGAGACCGACTTCTCGTTCTCCGTGCCTGGCTTGAGCCGCTTTCGCGTGAATGTGTTTCGCCAGCGCGGCTCGGTGGCCATCGTGATCTCCACCAACCCGCCAGCTCCGCCCACCATTGAAGAGCTGGGGTTGCCCGAGGCGCTCAAGACGTTGGCCCTGGAGGTGGACTCCGGCCTGGTGCTGATTACCGGCCCCAAGGCCTCTGGCAAGTCCCACACCATGGCCGCCCTGGTCAACTACATCCTGGAAATGCGCACCTGCCAGATCGTCTCGATCGAGAACCCCATCGACTTTCTGCACAAGAATAAGAAGGGCGTCATCTGTCAGCGTGAGATCGGCACCGACACGAACTCCTACTCGACGGCCTTCAAGTCGCTGCTGCACCAGGGAGCCGACATTCTGGTGGTGTCGGGACTCGATGAGTTCGATGTGGTGGACCGCATTCTGAGCATGGCTGCCGGCGGCAACCTGGTGCTTTGCACCGCCCAGGCCCCCAACGCCCAGGTGATGCTCGAGAACCTGATCGACTTCTACCCCCCGCACCGCCAGCAGCAGGCTCGCACCATGCTGAGCGTGGGTCTGCAGGCGGTTGTTTCCCAGATCCTCTGCAATAAGGCAGGAGGCGATGGGCTGGTGCCAGCCTTCGAGGTGCTGTTGGGAACTGCCCAGGTCAAGTCGCTCATCAAGGACGGCAAGTTCTTCCAGGTGCAGGGGGTGATGTCCACCTCTGGCCGCGAGCAGGGCATGATCAGCCAGGAGATGGCTTTGCGCGCTCTGCTCAAGAAGAACCTCATCACCCAGGACGAGGCTCTGCGCCGCTCGGTGCGACCGGAAGAGCTCAAGAAGGTCATGGCTCTGCCTTACTGACCTGCGATGCTCGACCCGAAGCTTTTTCGCCGCGACCCGGATGCTGTTCGCGCCGGGCTGGCCCGGCGTCAGATGGATCTTGCCCCCGTCGAGCGCTGGCTCGAGCTCGATGCCGAGCGCAAGACCCTGACCACCCGCACCGACCAGCTCAAGAACGAGCGCAACCAGGTCTCCACCGCCCTGGGCAAGATCAAGAAAGAGGGCGGCGACATCTCCGAGCAGTCTGCCCGCATGCGCGAGGTGGGCAACGAGATCAAGGCCAACGACGCGCGCCTGGCCGAAGTGGAAGGGGAGCAGAAGGTCCTGATCGAGGCCCTGCCCAACCTGCCCGACGCGCGCGTCCCCGATGGCCCGGACGCCGCGGCCAACGTGGTGGTGCGCACCTGGGGCACCCCCAAGACGTTCGATTTCCCCGCCAAAGCTCACTACGATTTCGGGGAAGAGCTGGACATCCTCGATTTCAAGCGCTCGGCTCGCATGTCGGGCTCGCGCTTCTGGTTGCTCAAGGGCTTTGGCGCCCGCCTCGAACGGGCTCTGGCCAGCTTCATGCTGGACGTGCACACGACCGAGCATGGCTATCACGAGATCCTTACCCCGGTGCTGGTGAACGCCCAGACGCTCTTCGGAACGGGCCAGCTGCCCAAGTTCGCGGCCGACCTGTTTCACTGCAGCGATACCGATCTCTATCTCATCCCCACCTCCGAGGTGCCCATCACCAACCTGCACGCGGGCGAGATCCTCGAAGCTGGCGAGCTGCCCCGCTACTACTGCGGTTGGTCCCCATGCTTTCGCTCGGAGGCAGGCGCGGCCGGCAAGGATACGCGCGGGCTGGTGCGGGTGCACCAGTTTCACAAGGTGGAGATGGTCAAGCACACCCATCCCGACCGGTCCTTTGAAGAGCTCGAGAAGATGGTGCAGAACGCCGAGACGATATTACAGCGCCTCGAGTTGCCCCACCGGGTCGTGCTGCTGTGCACCGGCGACATGGGGTTCTCCAGCGCCATGACCTATGACCTGGAGTTCTGGTCACCGCCGCAAGACCGCTGGATCGAGATCTCTTCGTGCTCCAACTGCACCGATTTTCAGGCCCGCCGGGCCGCCATCCGCTTCCGCAATGCCCCCGGCGAGCCCACCGAGCTGGTGCACACCCTCAATGGCTCGGGGCTGGCCGTGGGCCGGACCATGGTGGCCATCCTGGAGAATTACCAGGAGGCGGACGGGAGCCTGACCATTCCGAAGGCTCTGAGACCGTACCTTGGAGGGATGGAGCGCTTCAGCCGTGCTGGTTGAGGCCCGTCCCCTCTTCACCCCCCGACCCCGGGCCACGAGCGGCCCGCTGCGCGAGCGCCGGCACGCTGACATCGCCATCGTCGGCGCCGGGCCGGCGGGCCTGGCCGCCGGCCTCACCCTGGTGGGGCACGACCTGGAGGTGGTGCTGCTGGAAGCGGATGCCCTGGGGGCACAGGGCGAGTCACTCGGCCCCGGGGTGGCGTTGCCCGGCCTGGGCGAGCACTACGATACGCTCTGCAACTCGTTGGGACAGACCTCGGCCCACTGCTGGTTCGAGTTGAGCCTGGAGGGCGTGGCCGCCCTGGAAGGTTGGCTGGACGAGTACCAACGTGGCGGGCTGCTCGAGCTGGCTGTCAACCAGGCCGAATTCGAGGAGATGAAGCGCGGCATTCGGGCCATGACCGAGGATGGCTTGCAGGCCCGCATGATGAGCGACGCGGCCGCCACCAACCTGGTCAGCGTGGACTCGAACTCGGGGGCTACTTACCTGCCGGCAGCCCTGACCTTTGATCCGGCCCGTGCCCTGCAGCGGCTGGGCGAGCTTTTCGTGGAGCGGGGAGGCCGCCTGTTCGAGCTCTCCCGGGTGGAGCGACTGGGTCTGGACGAGGGAGCCGGAGTGGTTCTGCATACCGAGCGCGGCGAGATCCAGGCCGAGGTCGCCCTGCTCGCCCCCGGGGCCGGGCTCAACGAACTGGTGGGACCGGGGATGGACCGCCTGGTCTTCCCCCTGCGTGGCCAGTGCCTGGCCACGGCGCCTGCTCCGACCCGGCTCGAGGGCACGACGGTGGTGGTAAGCACCAACCGGAGCCACGAGGTTTATCGCTCCCTGCCAGACGGCGGCATTCTGGCAGCCGGTATCAATCCGAGCTCCGGTTGGGGAGAGAAGACCTACAAACTGGAGGTGGATCGCCTCTTCCAGAACCACCTCGAGAGGTCCATGCACGAGCGGTTGCCTGAGACCAGGGGACTCGAGGTCACTCACCGCTGGGCCAAGATCTACAACTACACGGCCGACGGGTTGCCGCTGATCGGTCCCCTGCCGGGAGACATTCGCCTGCATATTGCGACGGGCTTTGCGACCAGATCCTGGAGCATGGGCGTGGGGGCGGGCCAGATGCTCGCGCGCATGCTGCTCGGCGAGACCGTGCGTTTTCCGCACGGTTGCTCGCCTCGTCGCTTTCTTTAAGCTAGATTAGCTCTGAAAGCTGGCCAGGACCTTCCTGAAGATCGGCAGCAGAGCGGGGTCATGTCTGCCGACCGCGTTGGCGAAGAAGTCCTCCTGGAACTCGGCCATCGGGATCGCCTTATTGCGGTCCATCCACTGCTCCTCGTAGTCCTCCACCAGGGCCAGAATGCGCGCTCCCAGGGGGATCTGATTGCCTTTCAGGCGATCGGGGAAGCCGGAGCCGTCCCAGCGCTCGTGGTGGTAGCGAACCAGGGGGGCGATCTTGGTGAGAATCTTGATCTTGGCGATCACGTTGGCCCCTACCACCGGATGCATGCGATCGCTGCGCGGCACGAAGGCCGAGCGCATCAAGAGCTTGCCGATGTCGTGAAAATAGCCCCCATACCAGACATTCTGAAAGTCTTCGCCCTCCAGGCCCAGCTTGCGAGCGATGGCTGTGGCCATGCGAGTCAGGCGGATGACGTGCCCTTCTGACTCGGGCTCGAGGCACTCCAGCGCGCTCATCAGGATCTCGACCGACTGCTGGAAGTAGTTCTGCAGCTGGTCCATCACCGTGAGATTTTGCAGGGCCACCGCGGCGTGGCTGGCCAGAACCTCGAGAATCTCGCGGTCCTGCTCATTGAAGCCTGTCGGCTTGTTGATCGCTTCCACCACGCCAAAGCACTTGTCGCCCCACACGATGGGTACGGCCAGCAGCGAAACGGTCGGATTGGCGGTGGCCTTGTCGACCCCCTTGTAGTGGCGGGGATCGGACGGCACGTCGTTGATGATCTCGGACTCACGGCTGAGCAGCACGTGGCCCGCGATGCTGGGACGGTCGAGGGGGACCCGAATGGTCTCCACCAGTTGCCCCATATCTCCGGCGTGTTTGCGGAAGAAGAGCTCGTTGCGCTCCTGGTCGTGGAGCAGGATGGAGGCCTCGTCGGCTTCGGTGATCTCCTGGCTGCAGGCGGTGATGCGCCCGAGCAACTCGTCCATGTCGGTGCTGGTAGCCATCATCTGCTCCATCTCGAGCAGGCGGGTGAATTTGCTAACTCGTTCCTCGATGCTCTGCATATCAGTTGTCGGTGGTGACACGCAGCAGCTCTTCGTAGGTGGTGATGCCGGCAAACACCTTGCGCAGACCGTCGTTGTAGAGCGAGCCCAGCCCGCAGTTCTTCTTGGCCTCGGCCTCCATCTCGAGCTGGGTGGCCTCGCGCACGATCATGTCGCGCAGCGTATCGTTGGTTTTGAACACCTCGTAGATGCCCTGGCGGCCCTTGTAACCTCCCTGATTGCAGTTGGGGCAGCCCCGTCCTCTTTGCATCTGGGCCTTGCTCGGATCAAAGCCGTAGCTTTCGAAGATCGCCTTCATCTTGTCGTTGGGCAGGTGGGGCTCTGCGCATTTGGAGCAGACCCGGCGCAACAGGCGCTGGGCCAGAACCCCGTTGAGAGTGGCCGAGACCATGAAGGACTCTATGCCCATGTCGGTCAGACGCGAGATGGAGGCGATGGCCGAGTTGGTGTGCAGGGTGGAGAGCACGAGGTGGCCCGTCAGAGCGGCCTCGACGGCGATCTGGCCGGTTTCCTTGTCTCGGATCTCGCCCAACATGATGATGTCCGGGTCTTGCCGCAAGAAGGCCCGAAGCGCTCGGGCGAAGGTGAGACCGGCTTTGTTGTTGGTCTGCACCTGCACGATGCCCTTGATGTTGTACTCGACCGGATCTTCCACGGTAAGAAGCTTGGAGTCGGGTGTGTTGAGCACGTTGAGCGTGGCATAGAGGGTCGTGGACTTACCCGAGCCGGTGGGCCCGGTCACCAGCACGATGCCGTTGGGCTTCTCGATCAGCTCCTTCCAGAGCAGAAGGTCAGCGTCGTGGTAGCCGAGCTGGGTCAGGTCGACTCGTGTTGAGCTTCGGTCGAGAATACGCATTACGGCGCTCTCGCCGTGCACCGAAGGAAGGGTGGAGACGCGCAGGTCCAGGTCTTTGCCACCCACCGAGAGGGAGATGCGGCCGTCCTGGGGGACACGTTTCTCGTCGATGCGCAGGGCGGCCATGATCTTGATGCGCGCCATGACGGCCGGCAAGAGGGCAACCGGGATGTTGCTCATCTCCTGGCTGAGCATGCCGTCCACCCGGTAGCGCACGATCACCTCGTCCTCGAAGGGCTCGATATGAATGTCGGAGGCCTTCTTGGCGATGGCGTTCACGATGATGTGGTTGGTCAGCTTAATGACCGGCTGGTCGATCTGGGCTTCGATGTTGGCGTCGTGGTCTTCTTTTTCTTCTTTGATGTCGATGCCGGCGTCGGAAGCCTGGTCGACCAGCTCTTTCCAGCGCTGGTCCTCCCCGTAGACGTGGTCGATGGCCTTGATGATGTCGATCCCTCGGGCCAGCACCGCGTCCACTTCAAATCCGGTGCGAATCTTGATGTCGTCGATGGCGAAGACATCCAGCGGATCGGCCATGGCCAGGGTTACCCGCCGCTCCAGCTTGCCGATGCAGACCAGCTTGTAGCGCCGCGCCATGGCCTCGGGGATGATGGTCCCGACCTCTTTGTCCAGCTCCAGCTCCATCAAATTGACGAAGCGGACGCGCATGCGCTTGGCCTTCGCCTGGAGGTCGTCGTCACTCTCGTCGAGTTGGGCTGATGCCAGTTCCTGCGTCTCCATGGGTTGGCCCCTCCTTTTACACTTTGTCTGAAGGGGGCGGCTCTTTACCCTCTTCGGCGATTCTGTCTTTGATGATGTCCCGGAAGACCTCGAACAGGTCCGGGTCAAAGTGTCCGTCCTTCATCTTCTCCATGATCTCGAAAGCCTCGGCGGTGGTGAAGTTCTTGGTGCGGTAGACGCGCTTGGTGGTCAGGGCGCTCCACACGTCAGCGATGGTCATCACCCGAGTCAAGAACGGAATGCCCGTCCCATCGCGTTTGTCCTCCTCGCGTCCGCTCTTTTTGTCGGGATAACCGCTGCCGTCGAATTTTTCGTGGTGGCCGCGCACGATGGTCACCAGCTCGTCCATCCCGGGCACGTTGCGGAAGAACTCGGCCGACCAGGCGGCGTGGGTCTTCATGATCTCGAACTCTTCCTCGGTCAGCTTGCGGGGGGCATTGAGGATCTCCTCGTCGATGTAGATCTTGCCCACATCGTGCAGCTCGGCCCCGATACGGTAATATTCTTGCTCTTTTTTCTCCAGGCCCAGCTTCTGGACGATCTTGAGGCCCATGTTGCGCACGTCCATCGAATGACGGAAGGTGTAGTTGTCTTTGCGATCCAGGGCGATCACCATCATGCGCATGACGTTGAGCTGGGCCTCGACGGACAGGAGCTTATAGAGCTCGATGTTCTTCTCCAGCGCCGCCACCACGCGAGGGTTGTAGAGCCCTCCCGAGCGGCTGCGGACGATCTCGAGCGCCTCCGCGTCGGTCTTTCCCTGATAAGCCCTGCTCCGCAGCATCAGGTAGTCGTCGGCGACTTTGAGGATCTGGGCCTCGAGGGGCATCTTGCGGTAATCAGACTCGCCCAGGAAGCGGATGAACGAGAGGTTCTCGTGCAGATTCTGGTTGGGCTCGAGAATCTCCACTGCCAGCTCGAAGATTCGCTTCAGCTTGGCCTGCTCTTCCTCGTCCAGAGCCTCGCCGTGACGTTCCTTGCGCACCAGCCGGCCGGCCAGCGAGACCTTGCCGATCTCGTGGAGATAGCCGGCGAACAGGATCTCCTCGCTGACCATGGGGCAGAGCATCTTGCTCATCTCCCGGGCCAGCTGACCGGTTTCCTTGCAGTGCTCGACCTGCTCAGGCCCACCGGCGGCTTCGTTGAGCTTCATCAACAGGTCGATGTAGCCGTAGTCGAGCTCGAGGCGCCGTCCGGCCCGGAACTTGCCGCGGTTCTCCTCGCTGGAGCCCTCGCCCTCCAGCAGCGAGACCCGGGTGGCCCTCAGCCGGTCCATCTTCTCGGCCAACTCGGGAATGCGTCGGGTCAACTGGATGAAGTCTTCCCGGATCAAGACCAGGGCCTCCACCTCATCCACCGCCTTGACGGTGGCCGAGCGGGGCTGGTCGATCATCAGGGCCATCTCGCCGAAGCCCTCGCCCAGCCCGAGCTCGCTGAGCACCAGCTCTTCGTCATTGACCGATTTGAGCACGCGCACATGCCCGTTGCGAATGACATAGAACGAGTCGCCCATGTCCCCTTCCTTGACGATGACCGAGCCGCCCGGAAAGCGTTGCACCTGGAAGCGCTCGGCGATGGTCTCGATCACGTCCCGGTTGAGAGAATAAAAGAGCGGGTTGTTGGCGATGAACTCAGCCACGCTCGAGGAGGGCGTCAAGCTGGTTTCTATGTCGGTCAATGACTCAGCCATGGAATTCTCCGTCGTTTCCGGTTTCGCTTAATACTCGATCGCCAACCGCTTGTTCCTGCTTAAAGTGGAGTGATGAAGGTTTTGCAGTAACTTGCGCCGACAGACTTGTATGGAGGCGCCCCCGAAGGATAGGCAAAACCTGCATCACGCAACGCGCACATTAGAGAAGGGGAGACTGCTCGTGAAGGGGAGCCGTGCCCGGGGCCACCTGGCTGACCAGGTTCAGTTTCGAGGCCGTCGGGTCGACGAGCACACCGTAGACTTTGAGCGGCTCACGCTTGCCTTTGAGCTCGATCTCCTCAAGATACTCCATCACCACGTCAGGATCGCTCTTGGCCATCTCGTAGGTGCTCTCGGTGATCAGCACGGGTGAATCGAGCTCCTTGGACTTGCCCTGCATGCGCGAGGCTGTGTTGGTGGGGTCGCCGATAGCCACATACTGCCTGTGCTGGGAGGTTCCCAGGCCGCCGAAGGCCACCATGCCGGTGCAGATGCCGATGCCGGTCTCGGGCATCGGGCGCCCCTGGCGCAGCCACTCTTTGCGCTGCTTCTCCAACTCGTAGATGATGGCCGCGGCGGCCTTGCAGCTGGCTGCGGCGTGATTGGGCTGAGACTTGGGTTTTAGGCCGAAGACGGCCATCAGGGCATCGCCCTGGTAATCGAACACCGCCCCGCCGAAACGCTCGAGCAGGGGGCCGAGCAGGGCGAAGTATTCGTTGAGGCGGTCGATCACCTCGACCGAGGTCAGCTTCTCGGCCATGCTGGTGTAACCGCGCAGGTCGCTGAACAGAACGGTCAGCTCGGTCGCTGTTCCGCCCAGGACCAGGCCGTTGTTGGCCAGCAGGTCGTCGTAATCGACCGGGGTGAGCTGTTTGAGAATGCCCTGAACGTTGCGGATCACTTCGTCGCGTTGGGCGATGCGACGGTTGCGGGTGACGACGTGGGCGATGTTCACGGCCAGGAAGGAGGTGGCCATTGCGCCCAGAGGCAGAATCAGGGGCCAGTCGATAGAGTTGATGTAAAGGGCCCGGTTAAGTAAGAACGTCAGGCCGAAGGAGGCGGCCAGAAGCAAAGAAGCATTTCGAAAGCTGAAGGTCGAGATCAAGAATCCGGCCAGCAGAGAGCAGGCCAGGATGAAGGCCAGAACCCAGCCCACGGAGGGCTCACGGCGAAACGAGTTGTTCAGAATGCCGGCGATGGTGTAGGCGTGAATCTCGAGTCCGCTCATCGGACCCGCCGGAGTGCGCTTCAGGTCATATCCGGCCGTGGTTGTGACGCCGACGATCGCCGCGAAGGGCCGTTTGCGTGGTTGGCCAGTCGAGTCCAGGACCGGTTTGCCGTCGGGCCCCATCTCCGGGCCGATGAGACCACCCGGGATCCCGCGCAGTCCGCCGGCCTGGGTATCGGAGCTCAGTGCATAGACCAGGGGAATGTAAAGAAGGATTTTGTCCAGGGTAAAGTTCGAGTCGCTTTCATTGGCTTCGGTTCGGTAGAAGCCAGGCATGAGCTCCTCGAGTTGCTCTTGCGAGCTGAGAGACTGGTCTTTGCGGGCGTAGCTGGCGAACTGGATGCGTCCATAGGCGATCTGGGCCTTTACCTTCTCGGGACGCCCGTCCACGGATCGGGTCAGCTCCAAGGTTTCGTGCTCGCGGCTCAGGCTGGCCAGCACCTCGGCGGGAGACTTGCCCAGAATTCGAGCGGAGATCTCGATGTCCCAGGCATAGTAGGTCGTTCCTTCGATGGTGACGGACAGAAGAGCGCGACGCATGACTCCGTCATAGTCGCTCCACTCCTGGGTAAAACCGGTCTTCTGAAGGTTCTCTTTGAGCGTGCCGGTCATCAGGCTATCGTGGAGCATCTCCACCTTGGTCGAGCCCAGGTCGATCACGTAGGGGACGACGACTTCCTTCTGGCTCAGGACCTGCTTGAGGAGCCTGTCTGACTCGGGAAAATCAGACCGGTTGAAGAACAAGATGTCCAGCCCGACTGTGGTGGCTCCTGACTCGACCAGGGAAGCGACGAGCTCGTGGTAGTGCGCACGATTGATCGGCCAGGTCCAATCCAGGGCCTCCAGGCTGAATTCATCGATGGCCACCACGACCAGTTTATCGCGCACTCTGGCCAGGTCGGCGGTGACTCTTCGTTCCAGGTCCTTTTTAAAGAGTTGAAACTGCAGGCTCTGGTCGAAGGGCATCAAGAGCGCCCTGCGATTCTCGTCTTGATCAAGGCTCAGTCGCAGACTGTTGCGATCATAGGCATAGGGCACGAAGAACAGCAGCCCCACCAGCAAGCATACCCCCAGGGCCCACAGCCGCTCGGAGCGGGTGTAGTCGGTGCGAACCAGCGAGGGCAGACGCAGGCGCTTCAAGTCTCAGGCCGTTATGGCGGGCAGGGCGCAGCGCAATGCCCGCCCTGGGGCGGAGGGCAACTCGAGGTGGGGGGCTGCGGATTGATCAAGAGCGGCACCCCGGTACCGCTCTGAAAGCCCGTCTCGATGCCGCCTCCAGCCTCGGTATAGGTTCCCCTGACGATCTGCTGGCCGCCTCCGGAGTCGGGCTGGCTGATCATGTCGGCTCCGCCCGTGTTCTGTACCAGTTTGATGTTGGCATCCAGCGCGCTATCGCTGAAATCGAGAGTGCGGGTCTTGTCGCCCTCTTGCACGGTGTAGCTCTGCTGGCCCTTGCTGGCATCTTGTTGGATGGGACAATCGGCACCTGTCTTGACCTGGCCAGCCTGGTCGATGACGGCCGCCGTTCCCGCCGGGATAACGACGGGATCACCCACCTCCGGCTTGACCTCAACCTCCCCTTCAAGAACGACCAGGCGGGTCTCTCCCGGGGCGGCCCCCAGGTCGAAGCTGGACTGAAATCCCGAGCCAACCGCCCAGCCGCCCTTCGCGTCTACGGGCGTGTATTGCGAGACCCACTCGGTGCCGCGCGCGCTCAAGACGGCGTTAGGGGTGCGCACCTGGTAGCGGCGAAGCTTCTTGTCGACCGGTGAGGCCTTGGTTCGAACACTCCCTTCGGGCAGCCACACGATACAGCGGACTTCGTCGGGATTGTCCAGGAACTCCAGAATGGAGATGAGGGTTCGCGGGCCGACCTTGCAGTTGACACCGCCGTTGAGGGTGCGGCACTCGGCAATGGCACCGTCGTATGTGCGGGTCCAACCGGTGCGCTGGACCCAGGCAAATCGGGCAACCTTCTGCCAACCGGTGTCAAAGTTATCCGTCGGAGCCGCGGGCAGACGGATGTCGACCAGACCGACCCGACGCTCGACTTCGGCCACGTCATTCTCATCGGCCACCAGAGGCTGGAGAGCCAGCAGGGCCACTAGGAGCCCCCGTAACAGATGGAGGGCTTTCGGCAAGAAACCCACCCCTCTTCCTGAAGATCTTCCCAATTAGGTTGGCTCCGGGCCGGGGAATCCCTGCGGGCCCCGGGATAAACAAAAAGCCCGGCCAATGGCCGGGCTTGAGCCTGAATCCCCTCTGTGTGCTCAGCGTCCGCGCCCGAAGGGGCTAAAGCCACCCGAGGAGCCGCCCGAGCTGGGCCCGGTGCCGGGCGACGAGCTCGCGCCGGGCAGCAAGATCTCCAGCAGCAGGCTGCCGTTCGTCTCCACGCCGGGTGCGATGAGGAGCGGCCCACCGGTGACATCGTAAATATAGTTGTCGAGATACTCGTTGTAGAAGCCCATCGGGCCAATATTGGAGAGGTAGTAGGTGCTGACCACCCGCTCCTGGTAGTTGGGGTCGGGCGTCATCAGCGGCTCAGGAACATCTCCCTGGAAGCGGAAGTCCGGGTCGTTGTATTTGAACTGGGGCGCGCCGCCGGTGGCGACCAGTGTGTCGCCCCGGCCCAGGGTGCCGAACAGGTTGCCCTGAGTGTCGCGAACCTCGACAAATCCCGAGAAGACCTTCATCAATGTGAACATGCCGCCCTGGGCCATCAGGTCACCGTCGGAGACGAGCGAGGCCGTGTGCGGCAGGCCGGCGTAAGAGTCAGCGACCTGAACCAGGAAGTCGGTGCCGCGGGCGGCCAGCACGGCCGAGTTCGTGCGCACCTCAAATTTATCGCGCGGGCGCTTGGCCACTTTGAAACGAGCCACGCCCTGTTTCAAGATTGCCTCAGAGGATGGAGAGTCGGGGTCGAACTTGGCCACGTCCACGATGGTATTGGGGCCCATCAGCACGGCACTACCGCCCAGGCTGCCGATCTTGGCGATCGAGTCCGCCATCGTCTCCACAAGGCCGGCTGCCATGTAGCGATTGGTCAGCACGTTGACCGGCTGGTTGCTGTTCACCTCATAGCTGCGCACCACACCCTGGCGCCGGACGATTATCTTGCGCTCATCGGCCGTAACAGGCCCCCACAGGAAACCGGCCGCGACCAGGCCGATCACCGCCAGCTTGCTCCAGTTGCGAAAAGTCTTCATAAAGTCCCTCTTCTGTTTCAGGTCCCCCTCGCGAGGGTGCGATCCGAATCTTCTTCAAGCTCGGGCCCCTCAACCTACGCCGGCCCGGCTCCGAAATCCTCTTTGTCAAAGAGAAAGGCCCGGCATTTACGCCGGGCCTCCTATGGAGTCGCTTTCGTGCGCGCGTCCGCGCGGGTCTAAACTTCGGGGAACTTGCGAATTACCCCGACGACCCGACCCAAGATCTCCAAGTCGGCTCGTCCCTCAGTAGCTCTGTTGCCATTGGTAAATCGGCACAACGTCGGACGATCTCCGTCGTCGGTCAGCACCATGTCGCCCTCACGTGCCCCGGAGGAACCCCGGTTGACGATCACCAGATCGCCAGGCATGATTGCTTCGTCACGATACTTTTCGCTGTCTACCGGAAACAGAAAAGATTCCCGATTTCCCACCAGCTCGAGCGGCAGGGAGATGGTTCTCTTGCTCCCATCAGGGTCGGAACCGACCCCGACAGGAATCTCCACCAACCGAATCCCGGTCCCTTTGGGACCATCCAGAAGCTCAATGCTCCTTGGCTTGGAAGGATTCCGACGCAGATACCCCTTCGTCTCTAAGCTACGAAGGTGACTGTGTACGGTCGAACTGGACGACAAACCCACCGCTTCCCCGATCTCGCGGATCGACGGAGGGAACCCCCGGGATTGCACCGACTGGCGGATGAACTCCAGGATCTGCTGTTGTCTACGACTCAAGCGACTCTTACTCTGAGTAGATCCAGGCATTTCCGGCCTTTACCTCCTAAGGGGGGGTGCGATGCGTTTGGAGTATACCACCGGGGGGGTCGCCCACGCAACCGATGGAAGGGGCGAAAATTCGTTCTTTGACTGTGAAAATGTTACTTAAAGTGTGCCGAATTTTACCTGTGGTTGGCAGGGGGGGCGCTCTGTCAGACTTTCAAAAGCTCGCGCCGGGTGGGAAAAAATTTCTCGATGTAGCAAAAAATCTTTCCTGAAGTGCAGAGATGAAGACGATCTGGCGACGGGCCACGGTTGAGTGCCGCAGCCGTGGCCGGTTCGGTCCTCTGGTCGGTCAAGTTTCTTCAAGAAAATAACAAGGCAGCCGTTCGCCTAAGACGAACCGCTGCCTGCTACGGAGGCGTTTTGACGCTTCCAGGTGTCTATACTTTGAGTATAGGGAACGCCTGTCAGGCGCTGGGAACCAGCACCTTGACCGCTTCTTCCTCAGTTTTAAAGATCTCGAAGATCTTCACCAGTCCGGTGATGTTAAATATCTTCTTGATCTGGGGGTTGGTGCAGATGAGCAAGATGCGCCCATCGTGCTCGCGCACCTTCTTGAGGGCTCCGATCAGGACCCCCAGGCCGGTGCTGTCGATGTAACGCACCCCTTCGAGGTTGATGACCAGGTTGTAACGGCCCTGGTCGATGAGCTCGTTGATCGTTTCCTTGACGCGCGGAGAGGTATAGACGTCGATCTCGCCCTGAACCTCCACGGCGTGGGCACCGTCTGATATCGGTCGCGAGTTGACCTTGATGTCCACCTTACTATCCTCCTGTGTTACAGCGCCGCTCGTGGGAACCCACGACCATCATACCGCGACCGGCCCCTTCGGCGCTACCCGGGCCCAATCGATCGAAGCACCTTTGTCAGGCGCGTTGCTCGGGCTCACCCTCTGAACGCGTCGGTTTGCGGCGCTCGTCGTAGAACGATTTGCCCTTCTCGACCAGCTCTTGATAGTCTTCCTTGAGATCGGCTGCGAAATCGGAAGCGCGCTCCTGCATGTCCTTGGCCGTCTCGCGCAGCAACTGGCGGGTTTTCTGGCCCGACTGGGGAGCCAGGATGACGGCGACCGAGGCACCGATCACCGCTCCGACCAGAAGCCCGAAAGCGAAACCGATTCCTTCTCTGCGATTCTCCATCAGGGCCACCTTCCTTTACCGAACGTTCGCTCCGGCGAACTGACAAACTGTTGAACTCGGCCCGGCTTCGAAGTGCTCGAAGACGAATCCTTCCCTAAATCAACCCGTTCGAAGGGCTTCCACCGGACTGAGTCGGGCAGCCTGGCGGGCCGGGTAGGCACCGGCCAGCAGGCACCCGATCACTCCGAAGCTGAGGCCTGAGAAAAGGATCAGGGCCGTGGGGGCAAACAGGCGATCATTGAGCAGCACGCCGCTGGGCCCGAAATGGGCCACCGCCCACTGGGTCAGGTATCCGCCCACCAGACCGAGCAGCAGGCCGCCCAGCGAGCCGACCAGGCCCAGAGCTCCGGCGCGGGCCAGGTAGATCCAGCGGATGTCGTTCTGGGTGGCCCCGACGGCGCGATAGAGGCCGATGAAGCGGGCCTCCTCGCGAACTTGCAGCGACAGTCCGGTCGAGATTCCGACCCCGGCGATCAGCAAGATGGCGGCTGCGAAACCCACCAGGGCGATGCGCGCCCAGATCACGCCCGTGGCGATGCGGCGGGCCATCTCCAGTCCCGGAGTGGCCAGCCCCAACTCCTCCACGGCTGCGGCCACGGCCTCCACGCGCTCGGGGGTATCCACCTCCAGGGTCACCGAGTAATAGGTGAGGGGCTTGCCCTCCCACTGCTCGACCACTTCCAGGGGAAGAGCCGGGCCACTCACGGCGATCTGGTCCGAAACGCCCACGATCACGCAACGACGGCGGACTGACTGGCCGGGACTGAAGCTCGAGGTGCCCACCAGCAGCTCGAAGTGGTGACCCACAATGGCCTCCGGGGTGAGGGTGGGCAAACCGGTATGAATGGAGATGCCCGCATTGACGATCTCCACGGCCGCCAGTGGAAACACGGCGGTGTAAGGGTCCGACGGCGTGGGCGCAAAACTCCGCCCGGAGGCCACCTGGCTGGACACCAGACCCGGATCCACGCCCTCGACGATCATGTCGGTCACGACCGACTGGCCTCCGTAGCTGGCATAGAGCTGGCAGGGCTGTGGCAGACGGGCCTGGCGGTACACCGCGGTCACGCCTGGCAGGGCTCGCAACTTGTCCACCGTGGCCTGGTTGATCGAGCTCTGAAGGGCCAGCGGGCCGACCTTGAAGCTGGACGGTTGGACTTTGATCCGGTTGGGCAGCGAGCCCACCACGCGGATGCGAAGCAACTCTTCCACCCCGCTGGCCAGGCTCAGGAAGTAGACCAGGCAGGCCACCCCCAGAGCCACTCCCAGCGCCAGCGGCCAGTTGCGCCAGGGAGAAGCGCCCGCTTCTCCCAGCGCCAGTCGCGTGAGGCGGGTACGCCTCATCGGATCAGCCTGCCGCCGGCCATCTCCACGGTGCGCTCGGCCACGTTCAGAATCGACATGTCGTGGGTCACCACCACCAGGGTTACCTGCTCGCTCTTGTGCAGCTCGGACAAAAGCTCAAGCACCACAGAAGCGGTCTCGCCATCGAGGTGGCCGATCGGCTCATCCGCCAACAGCACCCTTGGGCGATTGACCAGGGCTCGCGCGATGGCCACCCGCTGGCGCTGGCCTCCGGACAGTTGCGAGACAGCTCGCTCCTCCATGCCCGCCAGTCCCAGGCGTTGCAGGAGCTCCCGGCAACGGGCCAGCCCGTCTGCCATGGGGGTCGAGGTGAAGTAGAGCGGGATGGAGGTGTTCTCCAGGGCGGTTCGAGACGGATGCAGATGAAACGATTGGAACACGAAGCCGATCTGGCGGGAGCGATAGGCCGACAGTTGACGGTCGTCGGATTGGCTCAGCTCCAGGTCGTTGACGCGCACCGAGCCGGATGTTGGGCGCTCGAGGCCGCCGATCAGGTTGAGCAGCGAGGTCTTGCCTGACCCGGAGGGCCCGACCACGGCCAGGAACTGGCCCGCCGGCACCGTCAGGTCCACCGCGTCCACGGCCCGGGCTCGGCCGAAGTAATCCAGCGTCGCCGCCTTGAGCTCGATCAGCGGCTGGTCCAAAGATACAAGAACCGGGGCGAGTCGAAGGTGACCTCGCGCAGCATCTGCTCGAGACTGGGCGGGGCCGGACGGGCGCTCATGGTGAACAGGTCGGCCAGGCTGGGCTCCTTCTTGTAGCGGACCACCTTGGCCTCGGGCGCTTTGCCGAGCTCGCGACACTTGGCAAAGGCATCCTCTTGATAGCCAATCTGATCGACGAGCTTGACTTCCAGGGCCTGGGGACCGGTAAAGACGCGCCCGTCGGCCAGCTCTCGCACCTTTTGCTCGGGGATCTTGCCCTTGCGCCCTTCGGCCACCACGGCCACGAAGCGTTCCCACATTTCGCTGATCAGGCCCTGCAGCAGCTTTCGCTCGGCCGGAGTCATGGGCCGGTAGGGAGAGCCGATGTCCTTGAACGACTCGCTGCTGTCGGAGCGCAGGGATTTGATGGTCTGCACGTCGACTCCCAGCTTGCCCATGAGCTCGCTGACCTGGAAGAACTGGGAGATGACACCGATCGAGCCGGTCACCGTGGTGGGGTGGGCGATGATGTGGTCGCTGGCCATCGAGATATAGTAGCCGCCGCTGGCCGAAACGTCCCCGAACAGGGCCACGATGGGCAGCCCGGTCTCCTGGCGGAAGAGCTTGAGCTCGTTGTAGATGCGATCGCTCTCGGTGACGCCCCCGCCGGGACTGTTGACCGAGAGCAAGATGGCCTTGACCTTGTCGTCCTTCTTGATTTTGCGCAGCTGCGAGCGGATGGAGTCGAAGGTTCCCGGCCGGGTGGTTCCATCCACCCCGTCCATGATGACTCCCTTGACGGAGAGCATCACGATCTTGTCGTCCGCCTTGGACTCTCCGTCCACCAGCATTTCCTGGTAGCGGCTCGAGCCGCCCAGGTCCGAGCCTCCCTCTCCGGCCACCGCGACCAGCAAGACCAGATTGACCAGCAGGCTGCCCATCAAGAGAAGGAACATCAAGGCTGCAAGCCAGGGGAAGCCTCCCTTACGGGCCGGGGAGGCGACGGGTGGGGGGGGTGGTGGGGTCAGCATCTCTGGCTATCCTTTGAACAAGGCGGTCAGGAAGAACACCAGGTTGGCGGGCCGCTCGGCCAACCTGCGCATGAAATAGGGATACCACTGTGAGCCGAAAGGCACGTACACGCGCACGTTGTAGCCCTCGCGACGCAACTGGATCTGGCGCTCGCGGCGAATGCCATAGAGCATCTGGAACTCGAAGCTAGCGGGGTCGATGTTGTGCTCGCGAGCGTACTGGATGGTGGCCTTGATCATCTGCTCGTCGTGGG
>CAYYHB010000098.1:0-17347 GCA_964471395.1 uncultured Burkholderiales bacterium
ACCTGGCCCGGCTCGAGCTGTTGGCGGTGAGCAACAACAAGCTGACCTCGCTGCCCGCTCTGAGCAGCCTGCGCCACCTGCGTGCCAGCAACAACCAGTTGACCGCCGTGCCGACCCTGCCCGGCCTGGAAGACCTGGACGTCAGCCACAACCGCTTCACGGCCTTCCCGGCCGAGGCGCTCAAGGCGACCTCGCTGCGCAGCCTGGTGCTCTCGGGCAACGCCATCGGCTCGGTGCCGGCGGGGATCGGAGGTCTGCAGAAGCTGGAGACGCTCGACCTGGGCGACTGCCAGCTCAAGGCGCTGCCGGCCGAGGTGGGCCAGCTGAGCAACCTGGAGAAACTCTACCTGCAGGGTAACGGCCTCACGGGCCTGCCCGCCTCGCTGGCCGACCTGTTGCAGCTCGAGCAGCTCGATCTGTCGGATAACAGCCTGACCCGGGAGGCGGCGGTGATTTTCCAGATCACCTCGCTCAAAGGACTGGACCTTTCCGGCAACAACCTGGGCACCATCCCCGATGGGCTGGGCGAGCTGAGCCAGCTGGTCTACCTCGATCTGTCCGACAACCAGCTGACGGCCGTGACCGCCACCCTGGGCAAGCTGCGCGCGCTGCGCACCCTGCTTCTGGCCCGCAATCTCCTCACCGAGGTTCCGGCCCCCAAGAAGCTGACCGAGCTGCGCACCTTGAACCTGGACGGCAATAAGCTGACCAGCATGCCCGACCTGAAGACCCTGCGCGACCTCAGCGTGCTCAGCCTGGAGGGCAACAGCCTCAGCCACGTGCCGCCGGGACTGTCGGGGCTGAGCGAGCTCAATCAGGTCACCTTGCGCGGCAATCCCATCCCGGCGAGCGAGGTGAGCGCGCTCAAGGCCGCCCTTCCCAAAGCCAACGTCGAGTTCTGAAGGTTCTCCCTCTAGCCGGGGCGCTGGAAGGCGCGCTGACGAACCAGACCGTCAGCGTCCAGCGCGCCGGCGCCATGGTGGTCCGTTCCAGGTCGTCCGTCAGCTCCCAACCGTTGACGCGCAGGAACACGACCGCGGCGTGGGTTCCCACCCGTGTCCCTCGGGCCCTGTCAACACGTCCTCCACCAGAGCCAGCACGGCCGGATTGCTGAGCAGGGCCCGGTGGTGCTCCCCCAACCGCCACACGTCCGGGTCGAGCTCGGACATGGCGTGCTGCTGCACGCCCGGGAGGCTGACGCTCTCGGCCGCCACCGCTCCGTCGCCTCCGGCCACGAAGGGGAAGCGGGAGACCACCACCGGCAACCGGGTGCCGCTGACCGAGACGACCTGCTCGAGCTTCGCACGTTGCTCGTCCCAGCGCTCGTTGAGACGCTCGAGCTCGGGCGAGTCGTCGCGAAACTCGTGGGGACCTTCGCCCAGCAGCCATCCCAGGCGCAGGATGTCGGCCCCCCGGGCCAGGGCCACGCCGTGGTTGGGCACGCCCAGCATGACCAGATCGTGGATGTCGTCTCCTCCTCGATCGAGGTGCTCGCGGGTGACCAGGCCGCCCATCGAGTGGGCCACCACATCCGACTCCAGGCCGGTCTCCTGACGCAAGATCTCCAGGGCGGCGGTCAGCTCGTCGGCCTGCTCCGTAAAAGAGCCCTTGCGGTCGGAGAACTGGATGGCATAGGCCGTCCCGGGCGGATTTGAACGCACGGCGGCGCGGAATGCGACCTCGTCGCCTTCGCGATAGACGGCGGCGAAGTCGTCCTGGCCCAGGGTACGGGCCAGCTGGCGGCCGTGGGAGGCCAGTCCCCGATAGCCGGGCACGAAGAGGAGCGGGCGGTGCATGGCCTGAGCCTGGCAGGTCGATCTTTGCAGAACCTTTGACCTGCTGTTCACAACCCTGGAGCCGGGGCCAGTCTAGAATACACCCATGCAGATCACTCCCCGCACCGTGACCCAGGCTTTCCTCCAGAACGAGGCCCGCCTGCTCCAGCTCAAGGAGCGCCCCCAGCAGGCCGATTCGCTGGCCCAGCTCTCGTCGGACACGCTGGCCCGAGCGCTGGAGCCGCTGCCGGCGGACTGGCGCGCCAGCGCGCGCCAGCTCAGCCTGCAGGCACTCTCGCAGGGCCTTCTGTGCGGGGCCCTGGACGGAGCCATCCTGTATCAGTCCGGGCAACTCGAGCCGCTGACCGAAAGCCGCTCGGGCGACGAGGGAAAACTCTTGCGCAGCCTGAGCCAGGCCCGCGAGGTGGCCGACCAGAGCTGGCGCGGCCTGGGAGCCGACGACCTGCAGCTGTTGTCGGGCTACGGCAAGCATCAAAACCAGGCCACCGAGGCCGAGGCCGAGCAGGCCGCCCGGGGCTCCGCGGACGAGTTCCGCACCTTCCTGCTGGCCACGTTCAAGGCCGGCTACGCGGTGGGGCTGGTGGATGCTGCCGTGGTCTTCGTGGCCGGCGAGACGCCCGGCCAACCCCCGGCTTGACGCCCATCAAAGCCCTGGCGACCCCCCTGCTGCTACACTGAAGCGTGCTGTCGTGCCCCGCGGGGCTCCCCTGGTGCCCTCCGGCGGGCCCCGGGGCCACGGCGGCTCAACCGTGGGCCCGAATCAGCTCCCGCAACCGGCTGCTGTAGGCCGGCTCGCCCTGGGCCTCGGCGATCTCGAGCCCCAGGCGGGCAGCCGTCACCGCTTCCTCGACACGACCGGACTGCACCAGGCAGTCGGCCTCCAGCAGCTTGAGATGGGGCAGACTCACCCGCGCCCCCGACTCGAACCGGATGCGATAACCCTCGCGCACTAACAGTAAGCCCTCCTCGGACTGGCCCAGGCGGGCGCGCGCCCAACCCTCCAGCCCTGTAGCCAGACCCAGCCAGTGGCGCGAATCGTGGCGTGCGGAAAGCTCGCGCGCCTGGGCGGCAGCTCGCAGGGTGGTGCGGAACTGCCCCAGCAGGTGGGCCACCGTGGCCGTGAAGACGCGGGCGATGATGTGGCTGAAAGGGTGGATCAGGCTGCGCGCGCGCAGCCTGCGCAGCTCCTGTCGGGCAGCCTCGACCTGGCCCTGCAGGGCCAGTTGCCAGGCCAGGTGGGCCCGTCCCAGAACGGCCGGGTCCTGCCCATAGAGACGCACCGCTTCAGGGTCAGGGGGTCCCATCAGCTGCAGGGATCGCCCCAGGTGACGCCGAGAGGCCTCGACATCGCCCATGTGGGCCGCCGTGATCCCGGTGGCAAGTTCGGCCTCCACCATCCAGCCGGGGGGGCCCTCGACGGCCAAGCAACGCAGCCGGGAAGCCAGCTCGCAGGCCTCACCCAGTTGGGCGCGCACCAGGTGGTAGGCCCACAGGCCCCGCAGGACAGGGAACGGAACATGCCCCAGGGTCTGGCTCAGCTCCCGGGCCCGGGCGGCGATGGCAGCCACCTGCTCGCTGGCGTAGCCCTCGGTGCCGATCAGGGGGGCGATGCGCTGGCCGATCAGGGACAACTCGCGCTGGGGCTGATCCACCCCCTCCAGGGCCCGGTCCAGGTGACGCAGGGCCTCGGCGTTGGCGCCCCGACCCACGCACTGACGGGCCGCCTCCTCCCACAGCGAGCTGGCCCGCTCCAGCTCGCGGGCCTGACTGTAGTGGTGGGCCAGCATCTCGGGGCGGGTGCGGGCCAGGGCCGGAAAGTCACGCTCCAGCACGCAGGCCAGGGCCAGGTGAAGCTGCTGGCGATCACGGTGGAGCAGAGTCTGGTAGGCGGCTTCTTGCATCAGGGCGTGGCGGAATCCGGCGCTGGCGCCCCACCGCTCCAGCACGCCCGCCTCCACCAGCTCGCTCAGGGCCGGCTCCAGGGAGGCCTCCCACAACGCTTCCAGCACGGCCAGGGGGAAGTGTCGGCCGATCACCGAGGCCACCTGAGCCAGGCGGCGCGAGGCCGGAAGCTGATCGAGCCGGGAGAGCAGCAGGCCTTGCAGCGAGGTGGGCAGCTCGCTCTGACCGGCCCGGGTGGAGCGGGCCAGCTCTTCGGCAAAAAGGGGGTTGCCGTCGCAGCGGCGGGCCAGCTCCTGGCAGCTGGCCGGAGTCAGGTCGGGCAGCAAGGTCTGGAAGAGAACCTCCATCTGCTCGGCCGGCATCGGCTGAAGCTGGATCACTTCCCCGCCCGGCTCGCTCAGACTGCGCCCGGACACCAGCAGCAGGGCGTTCAATCCCTCCAGGCGGGTCAGCAAGAGGCGGCTGGAGAGATCGATCCAGTGGGCGTCCTCCAGCACCAGAAGAGCCGACCGGGTGTCGCAGAACTCGGTCAGGAAGCCGGTCAGGTGGGCCAGGATCTCGCCCAGCTCAAAGCGCGTGGAAGGCACGGGCGAGAGCAGCTCCAGCAAGGGCCCCGGGGGGAGCGCGGCCCGCACCTCTTCCATCGTGGGGGTGAGGGGCAGGCCCAGGATGGCTCGCAGCCACTCCTTGACCGGGAAGAAGGGGTGGTCTACGGCGTAGGGGGAGCATTGAGCCAGCAGCACCGGCGCCTGGCGCCGCTCGCAGAAGGTGGCCAGCAAGCGGGACTTCCCCAACCCCGGCTCGCCCACCAGGTTGACGCGCCGAAAGGCGCCGGCCTGCACCTGCTCCCAGAGCGCTTCCAACACCTGAAGCTCGCGACCGCGTCCTACGAAGGAGGTGGGAGCCAGCCGCACGGCCGCCGAGCGCCGCCCCACCACCCGATGGACGCTCACCTCGCGGGCCAGGCCCTTGAGGAGCACATCGCCCAGGCTCTCGGTGTGGAACTGCTCGGCGCACAGATCGCGGGTGGTCTCACTGACCAGCAGCGTGCCCGGCTCGGCCAGGCTCTGCAGGCGCGCGGCCAGATTGGGCACGTCGCCGATGGCCAGGCGCTCGCGCCGCCAGCCACCCCCCATCTCGCCCACCACCACCGTGCCGGTGTGAGCCCCCAGCCGCAGCTGCAAGGAGCTGGGCACGCTCTCGAGCAGCTCGAGGGCGCAGCGCACGGCGCGCTGGGCATCATCTTCGTGGGCCACGGGGTAGCCGAAGTAGATCAGCAGGCCGTCGCCCAGGAACTGAGCGATGTAGCCCTCCAGCCGCTCCACCACGGCGGCCGCCGCCCGCTGGTACTGGCGCACCAGCTCGCGCAGGTCCTCGGGGTCGAGCCTGGTGGAGAGAGCGGTGGAGCCCACCAGGTCACAGAACAGGACGGTCAGAGAGCGGCGCTCGGCCAGCTCGCCGCCCGCCAGACGCTGCCCGCACATGGCGCAGAAACGGTGCTCGGGATGGGACTCGAACCCGCATGACTGACAGCGCATGGGTCGGAAGTTCTCGCCTGGACCGGTTTGGGCCTGGGTTCAAAAAGTGGCAAAGTGGCGGAAAACTCATGGCAAACTGACGGCAACAACCGGCAACAAGCCTGGCCCCGTCAGCCTGCTACCCTGAAAGGGTGAGTCGCAGAGGCTCGCGAATCATGCAAGCGAGGACGAAACGATGCTGAGTTGGGTCGAGCAACGAATCGAGGCCGCCTTCGATCAGATGAAGGAAGATTTCCAGTCCAACATGCTGGCCTTTGCAACCCAGCGCAAAGCCCTGCGGCAGGCCACCGAGAACAATCGCAGGGAACTGCACCAGGGACTGGCCGAGCAGCGGGAGCAGTTGCATGCAGCCCTGGCCGACCAGCAGGTGCAGTTGCATGCAGCCCTGGCCGAGCAGCAGGTGCAGTTGCATTCAGCCCTGGCCGACCAGCGCCAGCAGCTGAATGCCGCTCTGGTGAACCAGGAGCAGCGACTGGAGCGGTCCATCAAGACTTACGGCCGACGTGCGGACCGGGCGCTGCGCAAACAAGAGCAGCAAATCCGCAGCCACCGCGAGGCAACCGAGAAGCTGATCCGCGAGACCTTCTCGATCTTTGGCGAGCTCGATGAGAGCCAGGACCTGCAAAAGCAGCTCGAGGCCCTCCAGGCCCGAGTCGAGCATCTCGAGAAGCGCCCCCCGGCAGCCTGACTTACTCGCTCTCGCGCTTTTTCACCACCACGCCCCCGATGGTCACCCGCTCGGCCGTCTCGCCGATGGCCTGCTCGCTGGTCAAAAGCCCTGGCAGGCTGGCCAGGGCCTTGCGCAGCCAGTCCCTGTCACTCGGGTCGGAGGTCAAGCGCACCTGGAGCAGTCCGTTGATGGCCCGGGACAGGCTGACGCGCTGCTCGCGGCAGAAGGCCAGCAGCTCCTGACGGGCCGGCTCGGGCAGGCCGGCCATGAAGTCTAGATAGCTGCGGCGCTGCGAGGGGGTGTGCTGGCCGTCCACGGCCAGATCGAGGTAGGGCGTGACCTCCTCCAGAGGCAGCTCGTCGAGTTGCAGCACGACCTTCTCGCCCTTGCCATCGGTGGCCTCGATGCGCGGATCGGCCAGGCTGATGCCAGAGCGCTGATTGCTGCCGTCGGAGGTCAGCCGGAAGCGCACCTGCACCCGCTGACCCGCGAACGAGCTCAGGTCGATCTTGCGGCGCGAGAAGAGGTTCTTGCCCGAGTAGCTTTCCAGCTCGCTCCAACGCTGGCCGTCCGAGCTGACCTCCACCCTCACCTCATCGTAGCCGCTCTCCAGGTTATGATGCTCGGTGAAGCGTAGCACCGGCTGGGAGAGCTGGGCCAGCGAAACCGGGGGTGAGGTCAGGCTACTGTCGGCGCGCGGCTCGTAATCGGCTCCGGGGCTGTCCTGCCAGACCTTGCGACCCAGCCACCAGGGAGAGCGCACCTGGGCCCAGGTGTCCTCGGCCTTCAGACTGGTGTCCTGACGATCACCCACCAGGGCCCGCAGCGAATCCGACCCCTCGCGGCCGAGTTGAGAGTCGGCCAGGCTTGCGGCCACCTCTTCGCGGCTGCGGCCGGCCACGCGTCCCTCCAACCGGGCGGCCAGCTCCTCGGCCTCGACCCGGTCGGCCAGCGTACCGTGAGCGCTGGCCACCAGGGCGGGCCAGCGCTGCAGGGCGGCTTCCTCGCCCAGATGCTCGACCAGGCGGTTGAGGGCGCGGGCGCGCTCGGGCAGATCGGGAGCCAGCAGGTCGCTGGCCAGGGCCTCCCAGCCCTTGTTGCAGTCACGGGCGGCCTGCAGCACGCCGGGAAGCTGAGCCTGGGGGCAGGCAGCAAGCGACGGCCAGGCGCGCAGTACGCTCTCCACACCCACCTCGGCAGCCAGGGCGGCGGCGGTGGAACGGCGGGCGGGATCGGCCCCACGCACCACCGACCAGAGACCCAGCGCGTTGCGGGTGCCGCCGGCCAGGGCGGCCACCTGCTCCAGCTCGGGCAGGTCGCCGGGAGCCTGGCAGGCCAGCCGGGCCAGCTCGGCCCGGGTCTCGGCGGCTTTGGGGTCCACCACCCGCTTGAGGGTCTCCCCCTGCTCGTTCTCGCCCACCACGGTCAGCTGGCCCAGCGAGATTCCGCCAGCCTGGTTGCTGCCGTCCGAGGTCAGTCGGAAACGAAGCTGCACGGTCTTGCCGGCATACGCGTCCAGGTTGACCGAGCGCCTGGCCCGGGTCCCCCGGCCGGTGTAGGACTGCAGCTCGCTCCAGCGCTGCCCGCCATCCTGGGAGACCTCCACGCGCACCTGGTCATATCCCCTCTCCAGCGAGAACCCCGACCAGAAGCGCACGCTGGCCTTCTGCATCCCGCTCAGGGAGATGGGCGGGGTCACCAGCGAGCTGTCGGCTCGCGGCTCGTAGTCCCCACCCGGACTGTCCTGCCAGACCTCGCGGAAGGCCCAGGAGGCGGGGCGCACACGGGCCCAGGTGCCCTCGGGACGCCAGTCACGCACGTGCTGATCGAGCTTCTCGAGCACCTGCGGGTCAGCGCCCGACTTCTGCAGCTCCTCCCACAGCGTCTCGGCGCGACCTGGGTCGAGTCGCCGGGCCAGCTCGTGCAGCTTCACCGAGCGCTCCACGGCCGCCACTCCGGTCAGGGAAAAGCCACTGAAACGGCGCACAGCGGAGCTGACGCCCTCCTGCGCGGCCAGGTCGGTCAGCGAGGTCTTCAGGCGGTCGAAATCTTTCGAGTCAGCGGCCGGAGCGAGCACCTTCCAGAGCCGGGCCACGTCCGCCGGGGGGTGCTGGCGGCGCAGCTCCTCCAGGCTTGCCAGAGCCCGAGAACGCTGCTGCAGGGAGGCCACCGAAGGCCACACCTCTACCGCCGCGCGGCTGCCCAGCTTGCCGGCCAGGCCCACCAGCTCGCTCTCGGGGGAGGGCCCCAGGCTCAGCGCCTCGTGGGCCGATCCGAGCTGGCGGGTGGCCTGGGCCAGCCGGGCCAGCCCCTGCTCCCGAGTCGTGCCCCCCGGCTGCTCCAGAACCTGCCAGAGCAGCTTTCTCACCTCCTGCGAGCGGTCTTCCACGCTCAGGCTGACCTCTGCCCCCTCGCGCTTTCCTTCCAGCGTCATGGAGCCGATGCGGATGCCGCTGGCGGTGTTGGATCCATCCGCGCTCAGCCGGAAGCGAAGGTGCAGAGGACCGCCCTGGTAAGCCGACAGGTCAACCTGGCGCTTCTTCATCCAGGCTCGACCCGTCCAGCTCTCCAGCGCGCCCCAGCTCTTGCCGTCCCGGCTGGCCTCCAGGGTGACCTGGTCGTAGCCCTTCTCCAGGCTGTGGCTCTCGCGGAAGACCAGCTTCGGCTCGCTCAGCTCGTTGAGGTCCAGTACCGGCAGGCCCAGGCTGGAGTTAGCCCGATTCTCGTAGTCGGCCCCCGGGCTGTCGTCCCAGCCGCGCAAGGTCCGGGCCCAGGTGCCCTCGGGACGCCAGCCGGTGGGCGCCTGGAGGATGCTCTTGACGGCCTGCCGCTCGCGCGATGAGAGCTGGCGGGCGGCCAGCTCGCCAGCATCCCACTCGGCCTGGCGGGCCAGCTCGCGCAGCTCGAGACGCTCTTGCAGGCCAGGCTGCTGGGGCTGCAGGCCGGGCCAGGCGCGGGCCGCCTCTTCCACCCCTTCGCGCCGGGCCAGCTCGATAATCCCCTTGCGCTGCTCGGCCGTGGCCGCGGCTCCCAGAGAGGGCAGCAGGCCGGCCCCGGCCGGGCCCAGCTCTTTGACCAGCTCGCTCACGTGGGCCAGGCCCGTGGGCAGGCTGGCCGGGGGGGCGCTGGCCAGGGCCGGCCAGGCGGGGCGGGCGGACTTCTGGTTGACGGCCACCAGGGCGTCGCGTCGGGCGGCATAATCGGGTTGTCCCAGGTGGGGCGCGAGGTCTCCCCACAGGGCCAGCGCGGGAGCCACTCCCTGGACTTTCTGGGCCAGCTCGTGCACGGCCAGCACCGCAGCCGGATCGAGCTGCTCAAGCTGCTCGCGCGCCTGGCGGCAGTGCTCGGCGGGGGTGAAGCTGACCCCTTTGCCCACGATGCGGATGGGGCCGGTGGTGATGCCGGAAGCGGTGTTGGAGCCGTCGGAGGTGAGCCGCAGGCGCACCCGCACGCTGCCCCCGGCAAAGGGCGAAAGATCGTAGGACCGCTTGCTGCGCAGGTTGCGGCCGGTCAGGCTCTCGAGCTCACGCCAGCGTCCGTCGGCCAGGCTCTGCACCTCGACGCGCAGGTAATCGTAGCCCGATTCGAGCGAGTGGTGCTCGCTGAGCTCAAGGCGGGGCTCGCGCACCTCCGAAAGCGACAGGGGAGCGCTGGTCAACGAGCTGTCGGAGCGATTCTCGTAGTCGGCGCCCGGGCTGTCCGAGAAGCCCTCGGCCCAGCCGAACATGAAGCTGCGGTGGGAGGCCCAGCTGCCCTCGGCCTTCCAGGGCTCGAGCTCTTGCCGCATGGCTGCCAGAGCCCGCTCGGCCGCGGCCCGGTCGGGCGCGGCGGAGCGAGGCCTCAGCACGAAGCCGGGCTGATCCGAGATTCTCACGTCTACCAGGTTAACCGCCCGGCGTGAAAGAGGGCTGAAAGGGCTCGATCAGACAAAAGCGCACCCCCGGACCGAGCACGTAGCCGCCCCTCTGGCCGTAGCCCGACTGGGCCACGCCGATCACGCGCGGCTGCGAGCGCTCGGGCTCGAACAGGTCGCGCAGGTGGCTGACGGCCTTGCGCACCGCGGCATCGCTCTCCTCGCCCTGGTAGGCGCCTCCCCAGACCTCGAGGTACAGCTCTCTGGGGCTGCGCGGGGTGGGAAAACCGAGCATCAGGCTGCGCAACACCGAGGTCTGGGCTTTGCGGCGCAGCAGGCTGACTTCGCGCCCGCGGGCGTAGACCCGGCGCTCGACCAGGTCGAGCCAGAGGTCGAAGTCGGAGGGCTGGAGCGGCACGCTCTCCACCCGCTGCTGGCCCTGCTCGGTCACCAGGCGCAGGGGCTTGCCGCGCCCCTCCTGCACGCGCTGCACCAGTTGGGGCCAGTGCTCGGGCGGGGGTCCCTGGCCCTGCAGAAAGCGCACCAGGGCCAGGTCATCCGAGGCGGCCTCAAAGCCCACCTCGCCAAGCTCGCGGCCATGGCACGCGGCCAGGGCCAGCCGGGCCCGCAGCTCCACGCCCTTCAGCTCGTGCTGCTCGGCCCGGAGCCGCCAGGCCTCCAGCTCGCCGGCCGAAGGCCGCTCGCGCCACAGCTCGCGACGCAGAGCCAGGTCAGCCTGCAGGGGCAGAGCGTCCGACTCGCCGGCCAGGCTCAAACCGCGCTCGCAAGCCTGAATGGCCAGCTCAGGCTGTCCGGACTGCTCGGCCAGCACCGCCTGGAGCAGCAGGGCCTGGGCCAGGAAAACGCGCCCGCCATGCTGCTCGGCGTCTTGCAGGGCGCGGGCCAGTGGCTCGAGCTCACCGCCCAGCAGGGCCTGCCCCAGGAAGGCCATGGAGCGAGACAGCGGATCGGGGTAGTCCTCTTGCAGGCGCAGGCTCTCCTGGAAGGGCTCCTCGGGGCTCTGGCCCAGAGCCATGAGCGCGCTGCCGGCCAGAAAGCGGCACAAGAAGGCCAGTCGGGCCTCGCCCGCCCGCTGGCAGGCGGCCTGGCAAGCCCGAGCCTCGCTCAGGCTTTGGGGCCAATCGTCCCGGGCCCGGGCGGCCAGGGCCAGGGCATAGTGGGCGTAAGCCTGGCCGCGCAGGTCCTTGATCTCGAGCGAAAGGCGCAGGGCCTCGCCGGCCTGCTGGCGGGCCTGGCGGCAGTGACCCCGTCGGGCCAGGGCCAGGGCCAGCCCGTTGAGCGCCTTGACCCGGCCAGGGCGGCGCCCGCTGGCCGTGGCCTGCAGGGCCAGCGACTGCCGGGCCAGCTGCTCGGCCTGCTGCAGAAGGCCCTGCTCGAGCACCAGATGGCAGCGCGAGTTGAGAGCCTGCATGCGCTCCTCGGGTTGGCCCGAGCACTCGATGCTCTCGAGCAGGGCCAGGCTCTCGGGAGTGCGGCCCAGGTAGGCCAGCACGTCGGCCCGCACGATCTGCAGCCGCGCACTGCCCCCCAACCGCTCGATCCACTCCAGCAGCGAGTGATACTGGGCGCTCTGAAACAGGCGAAGAGAGCACTCCTCGAGCAGGTCAGCGGCCTCGGTCCGGCGGCCGACCGCGGCCAGATGGCCCAGCGCGTGACGGGCCGCCTCCAGATCGCCCGAGGCTTCCCAGGCCTTAAGCTCGAGGTCGGCACAGCGCTGGTGCAAGGCGATCAACTCCAGCGGGTCGAGCCGGGCCCGGAAGTGGTCGCGAAAGACCTCGTGCGAGGAGTAGCTCGGACCAGGGCCGCGCTCGACCAGAAAGCGTCGCTCCAGGCTGTCCAGGGCCGCCTGGCTGCCCAGCGCCTCGGGGGGCACCGGGCGGCCGAGCAGCGCCAGGAGACCCAGCACCTCCAGCTCTTGCGCGGAGAGACCCCCGAGCAGGTCGTCCAGCCAGTCGGTGGGTGTCTGCTTCAGCCCGGGGTCCAGGCGCTGATCGCGGATCAGGCCCACCAGCACTTTGATCAGCAGGGGATAGCCCCCCGAAAGCTGGAGCAGGCGCTCGATGCGGTCCTGCCACTCCTCGAGAGCGTGCTGGCTCAGCAATCTCTGAAGCAGGGCGCGCGCTTCGTGGTGGGGCAGTCCTTCCAACCGCAGGCTGTGCATGTCCAGCTGGTCCGGCTGACCGCTGGTGAGGCGCTCGCGGCTGGTGCAGATCACCGCCGCCTGGCGCAGATACTGGCGCCAAATCTGGAGCAGGCGCTGGCCATCCTGAACCTGGTGAAAGTCATCCAGCACCAGTGTGAGCTGGTGCCGGCCCAGCGCGCGGGCTACCAGGGCCAGGCGTTCCTCCAGCGGCACGCTGCCGTCCAGAGCCGTTTCCGGCAAAGGCCACTGGCGGCTGAGAGCATAGAGCAGGGTCTCGACCCGCCAGCCAGGCTCGGCCCTCAGGAAGAGGGCTTGCTCGGGGTCGAGCTGGTTGGCCAGCTCCAGAGCCAGGGCCGTCTTGCCCGAGCCGGGGGGGCCCTCGATGGCCACCAGACTGAAGTCGCCGAGTGCCTGGCGCATGCGGGCAAGTTCCTGGCTCCGACCGGTAAAATTGAGGACGGGCGGGGGACAAAGCGACACTCGAGCGGCTTTCTGGGGGGTCAGACATCCTCCTGCGGCAGGAGTTGCAGCCCTGCATGAGCTACAAAGCCCCCATGGACTTTCCCCACATCGTCAAGTCACCCAAGATCAAAGGGCGCGGGGTGCGCGTTTCCTCGGTAGCCGCCTGCGCCGACTATGGCAAATCGCCCGACTGGATCGCCGAAAGCCTGGGACTCACCCTGGAAGAGGTGCAGGCCGCCCTGACCTACTACGCCCACAACGTGGACGAGATCCGCGCCGAGTGGGAGGAGGACGAGCTGCTCGAGCAGCAGGGGAAGGGCTTCCTGGGCGAGCTCGCCAACCGCATCGCCGAGGCCAAGAAGGGCTCCTTCCTCGACCCCGAGCGGGTGGAGAGCCTCAAGAAGCTCGAGGACAAGATAGCCGCTCTGCGCGGGGGGAATCGCCAGAAAGCCTGATCCGGATCGCTGCGGGATCGTGACCGGAACGCAGGCCCTGGATAACCTGCGGGCATGCGAATCAACTTCTCACGAATCGACCATCCCGCCGAAGCCCTCTTCGTACCCGGAGCCGATGTGATCTCCCTGCCGCTGGCCGTCTCCCTGCTGGAGAACCGGCGCCAGGGAGCCACGGTGCGCACCTGGTTGGAGGGCGAGAGCCTGGAATACAGCATCCGGGCCGACTCCTACGACATCTCCAGCAGCCTGGGCCAGCTCACCTCTACCCCCGGCCCCCACTTTCGCCGCCGGCTGGAAGGCCCCGAGGTGCGCCTGGAGATTCACCCCGGCGAGCAGCGCGAGACCATCCGGGGTCAGGCCGGCACGATCCCGATCCGCCTGCTGGCCAGCGAACAGGGCGATGTCGCCCTGATCGAGGGCGAGGTGGGCGGGGAAGCCTATCGGGCCCGCATCACGCCCGGGGAAGACGGCAGCCTGTCCGTGGTGGGCGCGCTGGGCGAGCGCGAGTTGCGCGAAACCATCGAGCCCACAGCCGAGGGCTACACCATCGTGGGCAACCTGGGCGAGCTGAGCATCCGCCAGGAGGTGAAACGCTCATAATCGCAGACCGCTCCGCCCCGGTGCTGGATTGCACCCACCCGACCTTCAGTCGGCTTGATAGACTTCCTGGCCCTCGAAGAAAGTGCGCAGCACCCTGACCGAGCCGATCTCCCAGGGCTCGACCTGATAAAGGTCGCGCTCAAGCACGATCAAATCGCCGGCTTTGCCCACCGTGAGCGTCCCGGTCTCATTCTCCTGGAAACTGGCGTAGGCCCCGCCCACCGTGTAAGCGCGCAGGGCCGTGTCCAGGTCGAGCCGCTGCTCGGGCAGCCAGGACGGCCCGGCCGACTCGTCGGGGCCGCGCCGGGTGACGGCCACCTCAATGGCCTGAAGGGGATTCAGGCTGCTCACCGACCAGTCGCTGCCGCCCGCCAGCCGAGCGTGGCGGGCCAGAGAAGCCAGGGGATAGAGGCGAGCGTTGCGCTCGGCGTCCAGAAAAGGCTCGCTCAACTCGCGGATGTAGCTGTCGCGCTGGGCCCAGAGCGGCTGGACGGTGGCTCCCACCTCCAGGCTGGCAAAGCGCGGCAGGTCGTCGGGATGGACCAGCTCGAGGTGGGCCAGGTGGTGGCGGGCGTCTCGCTGCCCGTTGGCCTGGCGGGCCTGCTCCAGGGCATCCAGGGTGAGCCTCACGGCCCGATCGCCGATGGCGTGCACGTGGACCTGAAAGCCGGCCCGATCCAGCGCCACCACCAGCGGGGTCAGCTCATCGGGGGGAAAGTTGAGCATGCCGCTGGTTTTGTCGCGATAAGGCTCCAAGAGCGCAGCGGTGCGCGATTCGATCACCCCGTCAGCGAAGATCTTGGCCGCAGTGGGACGCAGAAATCGGCTCAGGTAGCGTTTGCGCAGGGCAATCAGCTCTTGCACCTGGCCGACGCCCTGTCCGGGCTCGGTGTGAAGAGCGGCGATGATGCGGGCCTTGAGCTCGCCGCGTGCCTCCAGGGCGGCATAGGCAGCCAGGTCGGCCTCATCGCGGGCGTGGGCCTCGTGCAAGGTGGTGATGCCGAAGCTGTGGGCCATGGCCAGGGCCTTCCTCAGTCCCTCCTGGCGCTCTTCGGGGGTAGTGGGGGGCAAATACGGGGCCACCAGCGCCAGGGCGCTCTCGCGCAGCGTGCCGGCGGGGGTCCCATCATTCTCGCGCTCGATGCGCCCTCCGGGCGGGTCGGGAGTCTCCCGGGTGATGCCGGCCGCGGCCAGGGCGGCGCTGTTGAGCCAGGCCGAGTGACCGTCGGCGGTGACCAGGTAGACCGGACGATCGCTGACCACGGCGTCGAGCAACTTGCGACCGGGGTTGCCCTCGGGGAAGATCGGGTTGGCCCAGCCCCCGCCCACGATCCAGCTCTTTTCGGGATGCTCGCGGGCGTAAGCGGCCAGACCGTCGAGCCAGACCTGAGGGGAGGTGGCCGAGCTGTCCAGCAGCAACCGCCCCAACTCCACGCCGCCCTCGAGCGGGTGCACATGGCAATCGTGGAAGGCGGGAAGCACCATGCGGCCGGGCAGGCTGAGCACCTGGGTCCGGGACCCGGTGAAGGCCTCCACTCCCGAGTTGGGGCCCACGTAGACGATGCGCCCGGCGCGCACGGCCACGGCCTCGGTGGGAAGGCCGTCCAGCGGATAGACGCGCGCGTCGCGCAAGACCAGGTCGGCCGGCTGAGCCAGGGCCACTCGGGCCAGCAGCAGCAGGGTCAGGAGGATCCGGCTCAGGCGGCCTGGGCCTCGGCCCGCTTCTTCAGCACCACCCCGCCGATGACCAGGGAATCGCTGTCTTCGCGCACCAGGGCCTGTCCCTGGGGGCCCACCAGCTTGCTCACCTCGGCCAGGGTCTCGATGCTCTGAGCGATGTCGGCGCTCAGCCGGCCCTGCACGAGATCGAGCACCTCCCGGTTGTTGCTGGCGATGAGGCTCTGGAAGAGCTCTTCCACCGTCTTGCCCTCCAGCTTGGAGAGCGACTCGTGCACCTTGCGCATCTCGCCCGCGCGGGCGTAGTTGCCGGCCGAGGCCAGCCGCGCTTCCTGACCCTGGAGGGCGGCCAGGAAGACCTTGCGGTCGATTTGCACCTCGGGGGGAGCTGCTGTCGGAGTGAAGCCACGGATGTAGGACTGGTTGTCGTCGATCGCTCGCAGCACGCTCCGTCCCTCATTGCGCTGGTCGATGCGGTTCTTGATCCACAACACGCCCCCTCCCACCGACCCGAGCAGGGCCACCCCCACCCCGACCGCGACCGGGGAGCCGCCTGCCAGACCCGCGACCACGGCGATGCCCCCTCCAACCCCTCCCACGATGGTCCCGAGCATCAGGCCCGGATTCCAGGTCATCGCATCCGACAGGGTATCGTCCTCCGGGAACCGGATGCTGGCCTTCTGGCTGGCGTTGAGGTGCATATCGTAAAGCGTCTCCCCTTTGGCTCCGGAGATGGAGACCAGGTCGCGCTGCACCTGTTCGGCCCCGCGCATGTCTCCCTGACGGATCAACTCGGCGCTGCGGGCTCGCAGAGCGGTGACGGCTTGCTCGCGGGTGGGGGACTCGATCTGCATCTGGACAACCCCTTGTCTTGTGGATTGGCAAGATCCTAACCGGGCCGCGGCCGGAACGGGTTGCCCGCTTGTTACCAGAAAGTCGGTTCATCTGGCGTGCGCAAAAGTTCATAGAATGTTAACACCGATTACAGTCCCTTAACACAGTTTCGGTGAACTTCAGAGGCCTCGGTGGGATATCCTGATGTCAACCCCGGAGAAAGGAGCGCCACGCAATGGTCGGAATGAGCATCCCGTTTATGCTGCCAGCGGCCAGTGGCCTCGATCTCCCGCCCGCCCGCGAGAACAAGCCTCAACTGGCTCCCCTTCCGGAATTCGAGGTGCGGGTCGCCTCTGAATCGCGCCCTCTGACCCGACCGGTTCTGGCCAATCTGCCGCTGGGCGCCGTGCCCATCGCCGGACTCCCGGCCGGGCTGCGCAACTTCGCTTCCGATGTGGCTCCGGCCGAGCTGCAGGTGATGGGCGCGGTGGCCACCCTCAAGCAGCGGGTCATGGCTCCCCTGAGCCATCTGGCCGCCCCCAGCGGCAACCCCTACGCCAAGTTCTTTCAGCAAGCTCGATTCTAACCGAACCCATACGGAATCCCTTTGTTGCCCGCCCGGCACCCGTTTGGCGGGCATCTCTTTGCTCCTCGAAAATCGAACAAGTTTTCGGAGTTGACATCCGATAGGAAAGGTGGCATAGTCCGCCGGTCGGCAGCGATGCCGGCGCGGAACCGGGAAACCGGTGAAGCCGCACTCGGCAAGCGGAGAGCCGAAATCCCGAAAGGATTTTTCGGGACGCACTCGGAGAGCGAAGACCGAGGCTTCGGAGGAATTCCGAAGGGGTTGCGTGCAGACCTGAGTCACGCCGCAGAAGCTCTGACTGCGATACGGTTACAGAGGGGCCGAGCCGATAGCGACTCGCGGAGGTGAGCTAGCCACCGTTGAAGCGGGTCCAGAAGAGCTCGGAGCGTTCGGAGAGGTGGGAACCGAACAAGCCCTGATGGGCTTGCCCCTGGTCGGAGAAAGACCAGCGTTCTGACTCGAACGATAGAGGTCAGCGCACCGGGAAGCGAAAGAACCGGCGGACTGTCGGATACCGATACGGACAGGGGTAGCATCCAGACCAAGCGATGCCGCGGGGCCCAGGCCGCGTAAGTAAAGGGCACGGCCAGGCTCGAAAGACCGGCCGGGTGGCGTGCAAACCTGAGTCACGCCGCGGAGCTCACGCCGCGAAAACGAATGGAAGCATTCTCCGGGAAAGTGCTGGAGACGGGCTGTCCGAGCCGAAACGGACAGGGGTAGCATCCTAACCTGAGCGATGCCGCGGAGCTACACGCCGCGAGAAAGCAGAGGAAGCATTCTCCGGGAAACTAACCGGGGACGGGCTGTCCG
>CAYYHB010000099.1:0-17260 GCA_964471395.1 uncultured Burkholderiales bacterium
ACCATCTCGGTCAAGCAGATGACCGGTGGCGTGACGGTCTCGCAGTAAGGAGCGCGCGATGAGACAGACACGACGTAAAGGATTCTCCATCATCGAGGTGCTCATCTCGTTCATGGTGCTGACGGTCGCCATCCTGGCCCTGCTGGGCCTGATGCCGGCCGCCTCCAAGCAGGGCTCCACCACCGGCAAGCAGAGTCAGGCCCTCTACATCGCCCAGAGCCATATGGACAACCTGGTCTCCCAGAACACCTTCAACGCCGCCGGCACGGTCCCGCTACCAGCGCTGGCCACCGGGGCCAGCGCCCGCTGGTGGTGCACTCCCGGGCCGGACGGCAACACCCAGGTGCTGCATGTAGAGGTAATCTGGCTCGAGTTCGGGCGCTCGAGGCGGGTAGAGCTCGCCAGCATGGTCTACCGTTGAGAAGGAAGGCAAAGCAAGTGAAACGTGGATTTTTCCAGCGAAGACAGGGAGGCCTGACTCTGGCTGAGGTGCTGGTCAGCCTGTTCCTCATTGGCATCTTCGGCCTGGTGGCCGTGGGCAGCCTGCAGATGGCTCTGCGCCAGTGGGGCAGCGTGGCCCAGAAGGTAAACGCGGCGCAAAATGCTCGCTTCATCACCAGCACCATCGCCAATGAGCTGCGCCAGGCCATTCCCTGGGCTGACCCTACCCGGGGCTATATGAGCATCACCCCGGCGGTTGCTCCCACGGGGGTTCTCATGCCGAACGCCAATACCCGCAACTCGGCTCAGGTGGTCTTCACCGAGCCCCACCCGACCACCACAGGTGGGGGGTGGAATCCGATGCAGAGCGGCTGGAACAGCACCAACGCGAGCAACTACCGAACCATCACCTACCGGGTGCAGGGACTGGATGTCATCCGAGAGAATCGGCCCGGCACGGCCGGGACCTCGACTCAGGAGATCATCGCCAGCGCCCAGCAAAATGGTGCGGTGACGCTTGCCTTCTCCTGGCAATCGCCCAGCATGGTGAACATCACCGTGACGGCGCGAGAGGGGCAGGGCAGCCAGTCCTACACCTCGTCCTATTCGACAGCCTGTTTTATCGTGGGGAAATAGAGATGGCGCGCGCAGAACGCTGGGAAATCGCTTCCGACGCCGAGCTGGTCAAACGCGGACGCATTCTGACCATCCTCGGAGTCATCATCCTGTGCCTCGGCTCGCTGGTGACCGTGGCCCTGATGTCGGTCACCGACTCGAGTGGGCCGCAACGCACCAGCTCGGGCCCGATCCGGCTGGTGGCCCCTCAGGTGGCCAGCCAGGGCTCGACCGGGGCAGGGGCCGGAAACACCGGCGGCGCGGGCACCACCGGGGAATCCTCCGGTGGCACGACGACCGGGGGCGGCGCCACGGGGGGCGAGTTGCCTCCCGGGGCGACCACCGGTGCAGGGACGACCACGGGCGTTACGGGTCCCTCCAACCTCGACCCCCACCTCGTGCCAGCCCCAGGCACCAATATCCTGGGCCTGCCCATTCTGGGAGCGACGCCAAGCAACACCCCCACTCCCCCTCCGAGCACGGGGCAGGTGTTTGACCTCTAACAGCTGCGCTTCGTCGCGCGCCGTGAAAAAACGCTCTTAAATCGTAGCTAATGAAGCCCCGCTACCCTCTGCTGGCTGGTCTGGTGGTCCTGGCTCTCGCCCTGCACGGGCTGGTCTATTTGGTGCACGGCGCGCTCATGGTTTCTGGCCCTTACGAAATCGACTTCGGCGAGGGTCCGGTCCTCCAGCTGGCCTACCAGGTCCACCAGGGCGAGCCGCTCTACCGCTCGCTGGACGAGCCTCCCTTCCAGGCCTGCCTCTACACGCCCCTCTACATCGGCCTGGCCAGCCTGCTGCAGGGCGAGCATCCCAATCTGGGGGCAGCCCGGGCCCTGTCGGCCATGGCCACCCTGATCGCCGCCGCAGCTACGTTCGTCGCCCTCAAGAAGCGTCACGGCTGGCTGGTCAGCCTTACCTTCCTGGCGCTTTTCCTGGGCCACGCCCTGACGCTCAACTGGAGCTTCTACTGCCGGGTGGACACCCTGGCCCTGATGTTCTCGGTGCTGGGCCTGCTGGCGGCCGCGCCCGACTGGCGCAGACCTCTGGCTCAGGAAGCCACGGTGGCCCTCTGTTTGTCCCTGGCCGTGCTGACCAAGCAGTCGTTTCTGGCCGCCCCCGTAGCCATCTTCCTGCTCTGGCTGCCCCGTCCGCTCCGGGCGCTACGGCTGACCCTGCTCTGCGTCCTGTTCACCGGTCTGACCCTGCTCTGGCTCAACGCCTCCTCGCAGGGTCAGCTCTTCAACCAGCTCTTTCGCTACAACGCACTCCCCTACTATGTCGCTCAGATGACCGGCTATCTGAAGGGCTACACTGCCTCGGCCGGGGCCTTGATGGGCCTGGCCCTGCTGGGAGCGCCGCCCGCCTGGCGAACAGAGCGCGCTTTCCTGCTCTACACGCTGACCAGCCTGGGAATCGTGCTGGGTAGCGGGCGCATGTTCAGCTGGTACAACTACTTCCTCGAGCTGCACCTGGCCCTGGCCGTGCTGGCCGCGCTGGCGGTGCAGCGCTGGGCCCCCGACCCGGTCACCCGAGGGGCTGTCGCCGTGCTCCTTGCCGGCCAGCTCTTCTGGCTGGGCCTCACCAGCGACCTGAACGGCACCTATCTCGAGCCCGCCGGCGTTCGACTCAAGCAGGAGGTCTGGCCGGTGCTGAGCGGGCGGACCCCGGCCCGGGTCCAAGACCGCATCGACCAGACTCGTCGCCTGAAAGAGATGCTCGAGCGCCATCCCGGTCCACTTTTGGCCGAGTACTCCGCTCTGCCCCTCTGCCTGGGCCGCACCAGCTGGCTGTGCGACCCCTCCACCTACTGCGCCCTGAGCGGACTGGGCTGGTGGAACCAGAAGCTCTTGACCGACCAGTTCGAAGAGCGCAGATTCGACCTCATCCTGCTGACCTGGAAAGAGAACAGCCCCCACTTCACGCCCGAAGCGATGGAGGCTCTGAAGGCCAACTATGTCGAAGTGGGCCACACCGGGGGCACGGGGGCTATGTACTACTTCGTTCGCCGCCCTTAGTACGCCATTGGGGGGAGCATGGCCGACAGCCTGGTGTGCAAAGCCGGCGGGGCGCTGGAGACGCTGGTCCATCAGTTCTCCGACCCCCTGTCCTTCTATCGCGAGCTGATCCAGAACTCTCTGGACGCCCACAGCCGACGCATCGACATCCAGATCAACCACCAGGACGACACCATGGTGATCTCGCTGGACGACACCGGCGAGGGCATGAGCGCCGAGATCATCGACAATCGCCTGACCCGGCTCTTCAGCTCGGGCAAGGAGGACGACCTGACCAAGATCGGCCGCTTCGGCATCGGCTTCGTCTCGGTCTTCGCCCTCAACCCGGAGGCCGTGGCGCTCGACACCTCGCGCGACGGCGCTCACTGGAGGGTCATCTTCAAGGCAGACCGCTCCTTCGTGCGCCTGGCCCGGCAAGACCCGGTGGAGGGCACCCGCATCCGTATCTACAAGAAGGCCACCGCCGAGGAGTGCGACCAGCTCGTCGTCCGCTCGCGGGAGGTGATCCGCTTCTGGTGCCGGCACGTGGACGGCCAGATTTTCTTCCAGGGCGAGCTCCAAAACGAGCCCTTCGACATCGCCGGCCCCTGCACGGTTCGCCGAGAACACAAGGGGACGACCATCCTGGTGGGCTATCCCGAGGATGGCCAGGCTTTCATTGGGTTCTACAACCGTGGCCTGACTCTGGCCGAAAGCACCAAAGAGCACACGCTGCCGGGCCTGGCGGTCAAGATCGACTCGCGCTCGCTCGAGCACACCCTGTCCCGCGACGGGGTTGTGCAAGACGCTCGCTTCGCGAGGCTGATGGACGAGGTGCGGGCCATGGCGGCCAGGGATTTGCCCGACCTCTTGCTCGAGCAGCTCGAGCAGCTTCTTCGCCAGAACCAGGACGCCAGCAAGCACTACCGGGCTGCCGCCAGCCTCCTCGGATGGCTGAGCCGCCGGCGCTGGAGCGGAGTGGCTCTGAGCCACTGCGACGGCGAGGCCGAGGGCGAGAGCTGGAAGGCCATCCCCGGTCGTCACAGCTCATGTCACATCTGCTACGGGCCGTATCTGACCGAGCTGACACCTGGCCCGGCGGTGGCTCGCTTCAAGCTCCGCTGCCCAGACGACCATGACACCAGGGTCGGCACGCTGGATGTCCACGACGCTGCCCGCAGCCGTCTCCTGGCCGTGCGCGACCTGAGGAGGGATGATTTCCAGGACCCCGACCGGGCCTGCGAGCTCTCCCTTCCCTTTGAGGCCGTCCTCGGTCAGCGGCTCGAGTTTCGCGTCCACTGGGACGGCCAGCACTCCCTGTGGGTGGACGAGGTCGAGTTGCTCTCAGGAGGCCGGGGCCAGCCCCGCGGTCTGGAGCGGGCACTCTTTCGCACACCCGCAGGTGCCCAGGTCACCGTGGGCGAGGCCCTGGCACTTCGCCCATGTCTCACCGCCTGGGAGGCGAGTCCGCTGAGCGAAGCCCTGCAGGAGCAGGGAAAGCTGGTCCTCAAGGCCCGCCCTGGCGACGGGTCCTGGGAGCTGATCAAGGCCCTCCACGACCAGTGTCCCCTGCCGGCTGCTCATGCCTGGTGTCTTCCGCGGCCGGCGAGCCCGGAGCAAGAGGAGCAGGCCGCCCCCCTGCGAGGTGCTGTCCTCGAGCTCTTGCGCGATCAGGGAGCGCGAGTCTCGCAAGTAGGCCTGGCCCACTTCGGAGACCCTGCCCGCCTGGCGGGCAAGGCCTGCCCCGGCGAGCTGACCGCCACCGGAGAGCTGGACCGGCTTCCCACCGGGCTCCTGGCCCGCCCGGCCGGGCTGTTGCTGAACCTGGACCACCCGATCCTGACGACCCTGATCGAGGCCGCCCTCAAAGAGCCGTTCCTGGCCGCCTACCTGCTGGTCAAAGTGTATACGAATCCCGAGGCCGAGCAGGATGTCAGGCTGGCCCAGCTGACCTGGAGGCGACGATGTCGCAAGAATTGATCGACCGGTTGATGGCCGGGGGCCAACAGGTGGCCGAAGGCGAGTTCACGCTGGACAAGGAGATGGCGCGCCAGAAGATGCGCCACTTCCAACTGACCGACCCCCACGCCTACGTGCTTGAGCTGGTGCAAGCGGCGGTCCTGCGCGGGGCCAGCCAGATCCGATTTCGGATCGATACCGACGACATGCACATGTCCTTTGACGGCCCCCCGTTCCAGGCGGACGAGCTGAGCCGGGCTGAAGCAGCCATGCTCGAGAGCCAGGGCGACCCTTCCCTGCGCCAGCTGGGCCTGGGGTTGAGCGCCTGCATGGCGCTCAAGCCGAAGTTTGCCCGGGTGGATAGCGGGGGCCACCGCCTGGAGCTTCGTCCCGGCAAGAGCGACCAGCTGGGCCCGGGGCCGTCGGGCCAGAACACGCGCATCCATGTGCGCGATCGCGCCGGCCTGCGGCTGGGAGAATTCTTCAGCAACTTGCTGGGCCGGTCCAGAGAAGCAGACCTGCTTGGCAAGCACTGCGCCTTCGCTCGCATCCCCATCAAGGTGAACGGCCGCCAGATCTCCGGGCCCCTGAAGGACTACTACCAGTTCGGCGGGATCCTCATCCAGGGAGAGGGGTTCCAGGGCGCAGGTGGCTTTCGAAAGTTCGAATCGGCCCGACTTGGCTTCCTGCGGGCTGGCGTGCTGGTCGAATGGACGGATCTACCCGACCGCGTGCTGCCCTTCCAGGCTGTCCTGGAGTGCGAGGAGCTCGTCGAGAACGTCTCCCAGACTGGCGTCGTGCGCGATGCCACCTTTGAGCGCCTGGTGGCCGCGGCTCGCGCCGCCCGTCCCGAGGCGGTGGCCCGCCTCTGCGTTCAGCCCTTACTGTTTGTCAAGAACTGGGACTGGCACACGCAGCTCAGGCTGGAGCTGCTCACCTTCGCAACCCCGGAGGAAGTCGTTCCCACCGCCCTGGCCGAGCTTGCTCTCTGGCCCACGGCCACGGGCTCGTGTCAGGATGTCTCCCTGCGGCAGATCATGGCCGTCGTGACCGAGAAAGGCGAGGTTGCCAGCGCTCGAGAGCGCAATCCGGGACTGGAGCTCGAGGGGATGCCCCTGGTGCTGTTCGACGACGGGGCCAATTTCGAAGGCCTGCGCAAGCTCTTGAGCCACCGGGTGCGAAACGTGACTCGGCGCCTCAACAATCGCAAGCGACGCGAGCTCAATCGCGCACTCTGGCTGAAAAGAAAGGCCGAGCCAGTCCTGACGAGCTCAAGGGTTCTCGTCAGGAGATCGCTCGCGGGCGACGGGTTCCAGGGCGAGATCGGTCTGACGGCCAGCGGGGCCCAGCCCCGACTTCGTTTCCTGTGCGAGGGCCACGAGTTGCCTGAGTGCCGACTTGCGCTTCCCCTGTGTGGGCTCGAGGTCGTTCTGAGCGGTCCCTTCACCCCGGCCGAGGATTTCGACGCGGTGCGCCGGGACGAGGTGTATGCCAGGGCCATGGCCCGCTGGTTGTCCCGACTGGCGGAGCTTTATGGCGAGCTGGCTCGTGGGGGGCGATCCGACGTGGACGCGGCCCTTCGTGGCTTTGCGCACCTTGCCACCAGCCCCCCCGAGAGCCTGGCCCGCGCTCTGGGCATCCAAGAGCTGTCCCCTCCCGACTTTGGCCTGGAATGGCTGGAGGAGGCTGCCATCTTTCGAGTCGGGAGAGCGCTCAAATCGTTGCGGGAATTGCGCGAGCGAGCCACCCGGGGACCTCTCCCCTGGGTGGACCCCTGGGCGCGCTGGTCTGAGACGGAAACCCTGCGACTCGACGAGATCGACCGCGAGTTGCTCGAGCGGACCCTGGGCAGACAGGCCCTGGTCAAGCAGGAGTCCGGGCAGCCGACCCGGCCCAAGCCTGTCTCGGTTCAAGGCGAGCAACGCTTTCTGGAGCGTCTGGAGGCCCTGCTTAACGGCCTGCAGGCCGCCGAGGGCGAAGTGCTGGTCTCGCGCTGGGGTCTTTACCTGGTCAACGAGCGCGGCTACCCCCCCATCAGTTGGACCTGGGACGGGCTGCGACTGAACCGGCGCCACCCATTGATCAAAGAGCTCATGGCTGCCTCGGAGTCCGACCCGGCTGCTCTGACCCTTCTGGCTTCCCTGGTGATGAGCGAGGCGTCTCGCCGGCTTCGCTCCCCGTCTGGAGTCGAAGAGCGACGTCAAGGCCTGATCGCTCGCTCGCTGCTGGGAACCGACCCGCTCTTTGAGAGCGCAACTCGTCTGGAAGGGGAGTTGGAAGGGATCCGACCCGATGGAGCGGTGCGCGGCTGGGCCCGGGAACCGGAACATCCGACCCGGGCCGTCAGCGTCAAGATCTACGTGGAGAGCGGCTCGGCCTACCACTTTGTTGGGCAGGCCGCAGCCTGCCCCGAAGAGGGTCCGAACGCCTTCCAGTTTCAGATCCCCAGGCTTTACGTGACGGGGCAAAAGCACACCGTGGTGGCCCGGGCCGAGGTAAACGGCCGACTGGTCGAGCTCTCTGGCTCGCCGCGAGCCTTCGTGGGGGCTGTTCCCTACGCGGTAGCCCCGATCGGGCACCTGGAGCGGGTGGACGCGACCGGAAAGGCCTTCGGCTGGACCCTGGATGGCAACTGCCCCGAGCAGTCCATCGACGTCCACTTCTACATCGACGGCCCGGCCGGTCAGGGGGAGTTCGTGGGCGGGCTTCGGGCCGACCAGCCTCGACCCGATGTCAACGAGGCCACCGGCTATCCCGGCCACCACGGGTTCACCTTTCAGATACCCGCCGAGCACCTGGACGGCTCCCAGCATACCCTCTACGCCTATGCCCTTGACCCCGCAGGAGGCCACAACCCCCTGCTACAGGGAGCCCCGATGACTTTCAGCTGACATCTTGATAGCCGGCACTGTGCTTGTGACCGCCCCCACCCAGGGTGCGGGCCACCTCGGACACGTCGAAATCGCCCACTGATCGCAGCGACCAGGTGCGCAAGCCGTGCTCGTCGTCGTAGTAGGCCGCCGCGAAGGGGGCGCCGGGGTGCAGATCGCACAGCCGGTTGGCGATCTCGGAGCGAAAATCGGTGGCATTGACTACCGGCACGCGATGGCCCCCCACCTCCGACCAGCGGGCCCGGGCGCAGGCCTCGTTGACCAGTTGCTCCTGCAAGCGCAGCAAGACGGTGCCTTCGCGTTTGAGCTCATCCACTCGCAGGCGCGACCAGACGTCAAAATCCATGGGATAGGAGCGCAGAGCGATTGTAACCTCTTTGCTCTGAGGCAGGGCAAAGCGCCACAGATCCTTGTCCTCCACGTAAGCCAGCAGCTCGGGCAGCGGCTCATCGGGATGGAAGAACTCCCAGGAAAGGTGCGCGCCCGAGCGCTCCATGTCGAAAATCGTGTAATCGAGTCCGGCCAGCTCTTGCTGGGCCGTCTTGTGATGATCCACCACGAACAGGTCCTGGCAGCGCTCGCGCATGGCCAGCAGCTCGGCCCTCGGATAGGAGAAGTCGACCAGCACCACCCGAGCCGAAGCAGGCAGCTCGGGTGCCGGTGCGCCGTGGCTGACGGGCAGGTAGACAGCGCCATCGCCCAACGTTCGCCAGGCCGCCCAGGCGGCCCCGAATCCGTCGTCGCAGTGGGCGTGATAAAGAATGTGAGTGGCCGACTTGGGGTCCATGCTACTCCTGGGGCAGAACCTGGCGCAGAACCCTCAGCCAGTTTCCGCCCAGCACCCGGGCGATGTCTGGCTCGCGCCAGCCTGACCGCAGCATTCTCTCCACAAGGTTGACGACCTGCCCGGGATGGCCGAGATCGGTGGGCAATTCGTTCACCCCGTCAAAATCGCTGCCCAGGGCCACATGCTCCACGCCCATGACCTCCACCATGTGCTCGAGGTGGCGCAGCACGTCCTCGCTGGTGACCGGGCCCTCTTTCTTAAGGAAGCGGGGCACGTAGGTAACCGCGGCCAGCCCTCGGGCCGAGGCCAGAGCCTTCAGCTGGGCGTCGTCGAGGTTGCGCTCGATGTCCACGAAGCGGGCGCAGCAGGTGTGGCTGTTGATCACCGGCCGGGTGGCCACCTCCAGCACCTGATAGAACGCTCTGCGAGCTAGATGGGCCACATCGACGACTATGCCCAGCTCCTCCATGCGAGTGATCAGCTTGCGCCCGAAGGGCCTCAGGCCGCGAAAGCCAGTCGGAGGGGGAGCCATGGGTGCGCCACAGCCTGCGGCGGCCTGGTTGTCGTGGTTGTGAGTCAAGCCGACGGCCCGCAAGCCCAGGTGATAGAGAATGTCCAGCCGGCCGAGATCACCCTGAAGCGGCCCGGCGCCCTCCAGCGAGAGCAGGAAATGGGGTTTGGAGGAACGGCGCGAGCGCTCGAGATCGCCCCGGCTCTTGATCAAAGGCAGCTTCAGGCGATGGGCAGCACCGGCCACCGTCAGGGCTTCCAGAAAGCCCCGGTGGCCGCGCACCGAGGGGGCCACGAAGATGGCCAGGAACTGGAGATTCTGGTCGATCCCCTCGAGTCGCGGCAAACTCAGGTGCCCGGTGGGCTCAGGAGCGGCCAGGTCGTAGCCCTCCAGGGCGACCATGGCCAGCGTGTCGGCGTGGCCGTCGCAAAAGTAGTTGCGGCGCAAGATGGCACGGGCATTAGCGGCGGGAGAATCATAGTCCATAAGAGCCAATTCGACGGGGCCCGGGGGTTGTCCTTGAAAGGAATTACATGCGCTCGACGTAAACGCGGGCCGCGAAGCTCAGCCGAGCCAGGAATTCATCGGCGCCCATCTCGACGCGACTGGGGCGGCCCGGGTAAGGGTCGCGCAGGATGAAGCCGAGCAGCTCGGGCTGACCGTATTGATCCATCTGGTAGTAAACGGCCGTAAGCACGTAGGCGTGACCCTGCTCGCCGGGGTTCAGGCTGCGCAGGCCCACGATCAGAGGCCAGCGCCTGTGCAGGTCATCGATCACGGTCATCTCGTCGATGTTCTGGGCATCGGCGTGAACAGCCGAATAGCGGCCTCGGATGTCTGGGGCCCAGCCGGTCAGGGCCTGGAGGATCTGGTGCGGGTGGGCAGGACGATCGACGAGCTGGCCGTAAACCCGGGTCACGATGTCCTGTTGGGAAACGTAAAGCCCGTGGTAGTTGAGCACCATCTGAATGCAGGCTGCCCAGCACCAGTTTGATTGCTGCTGACGCCCTCCCCCATCCGGAGCGGCGAAGTGGACGAACTGCTCGGTGGGCACCCCGGAGACAAAGATACCGGGTTGAACTTCTTGAGTCTCCGCCTGAGCGGGGATCCAGACGAGAACCAGGAGCAGGACCACCAGAACTCTTCGCAAGCCACACCTCGATGCGTTTCTCCGGGTCTGTGCGACCCGCCACGATGACATTTCTCCTCCTGAAACCGGCCCCCTCCAGAAAAGATTCCCTGCCAGGGGATCCATGAAAGTGCGACGAAGGCTGCCCGCCTACCGATGGAGATTGAATGGCTGATCCTGGCCGACGCCGCTGAGGTCGTCGGAAACAAGCTTTACCTGCTGGGTGGCGGTTGGGACCGACTCACGGTGCACGCCGGCTTCCCTCTGGAGCAACATTGTGCCGTGGCCGCCTCGGTTCGGGTTCCCTGGCACGAAACCGAGGTCACTCACGAATTCGCCATCGAGTTCGTTACCGAAGACGGCCAGGTACTCGAGTCGCTTGGGGCGGAGTTCGAGGTGGGACGCCCCCCCGGACTGGCTCCGGGACGCGAGCAGCGGTGGCAGTTCTCGGGCGACTTCGACCTGCGGCTCGACGCGCCCGGGCGCTATGCGGTGGTGGGTCTTCTGGAAGGCGAAGAACGAGCTCGTCTCTACTTCGAGGTCATCTCCGGGGTGCGAGCGGCCGACCTTCCCGAGGTTTCTTGAAGAAAATTTGGAGGATAGGATCCCGAGGACCCCTCGGGCGGCAGGTGGCAACATGCTCAACGCGCTACAAGATCTGATCGGTGGTTTGATGGCCCTGTTCCAGGGCCGCGGCGGGAGGACGCCGGAAGAGCGGCGTCGGTTGATTCGGCTCAAATGCAGCTACGACGTCACCGCCATTGTGGGCGATCGGACCATGCCTGCCCGGGTCATCGACGTCGGCCTCTACGGAATGCGCCTGGAGATGCGTGATCGCCTGCGCAGCGGCTCATCCCTCTACGTGCACCATCCCAAGCCGTCGCACCGATTTGACAACGAGCACGTGTTGTGCGAGGTGCGCTGGTGCCGGCGCAAGCCTAAGAGCCCCAACCTCGAGGTAGGTGTGCAGTATGCCGACACTCCGGGCAACATGCGCCGCTCCTGGGTCAAGTTCTTGCTCAAGGAGCTCGGCTTCGATGAGCGCGCCATCTACACACGCCGCAAGGCCATCCGCGCCCCTGCATCCATTACCGGCGAGATGCGCGACGGCCAGACCACCATTCCCGGAACGGTCCTGAACCTGGGCGTGGGGGGGGCATTGTTCCAGTCTTCCAACTCCTACGCGCCCGGCGCCAGTTTGCGACTCCGGGTGGGGCCCTACAAGCGCTTCAAGCCGCTTGACCTGGAAGGCACCATCATCTCGACCCGCAAGCAAGACGAGAGCGAGGGCTACCTGACCAGCGTCCGATTCGGCTCGGTCACGCCATCGCAGGTGCGCCTGCTGGGCGATTATGTCATCGACCTTCTGCGCGACGCCACCGACTGAGCTGGCCCTGCTGGTGGCGGCGGTTCCCGCCGACACCGCCGTCTTCTTTCGCGATCTGGTGGATGGATCGTGCTGGGGGGTTCAAGCCGACGTCCGTTTTCCGGCCGCCAGCCTGATCAAGGTGCCGATCATGCTCGAGCTCTTTCACAGCGGTATCAACCTGGAGGAGCCCTTCGAGCTCCAGGAGCGCCACCGGGTCGGGGGGGCGGGCGTGCTGCAGGAGCTGTCCAGTGGGACCCGGCTCAACCTGCTCGATCTTTGCCGGCTCATGGTCGTGGTCTCGGACAACGTGGCTTCCAACGCCCTGCTCGACCGGGTGGGAGTCGAGGCCGTCAACGCTCGGATGCAGTCCCTGGGCATGGCCTGCAGTCGGCTCGGACGCCACTTCATGGAGCCGGCCGAGGATGAGCGCGACAACTTCATGAGCGCCCGCGACGCTGCCCTGTGCGTGGAAGCAGCCCACGCTCATCCCGAGGCCCGGGCCATCCTGCTGCGCCAGCAGTATCGCGAGAAGATCCCCCTGATGCTGCCCGCGGGCACCCAGGTGGCCCACAAGACTGGCGAGCTCGAGGGGGTGCGCCACGACGCGGGGGTGGTGGCCGACCGCTACTCGCTGGCCCTGTTGACCCGCCGCGGCGGTCCTCCGTGGGAGGTCGACCTGGCTCTGGCCCGCCTGTCGCGGGCCATCTACGACCGGGTGCTGACGTGAAGGCCGACTTCAAGAGCGGATTCGTGGCGCTGGTGGGCAAGCCTAACGTGGGCAAGTCTACCCTCCTCAACGCCCTGGTGGGCACCAAGGTGGCCATCACCTCACCCCAGCCCCAAACCACCCGGCGTCGGGTGCTGGGGGTGGTGCACCGCCCCGGCTACCAGGTCGTGCTGGTGGACACCCCCGGGCTATCGGAAGCCCGCCACGAGTTGGGCCGACGCATGGTGGGCACCGCCCAGAGCGAAAGCCGGGACGCCGATCTGGTGCTGTTCCTTGTCGATCTGACCCACCCCCCAACCGAGGCTGACCGGGAGGCGGTCAGCCTGCTGGGCAAGACGAAGGCTCCCTGCCTGCTGGTGGGCAACAAGCTCGACCGCGCCAAACGCCCCGAGGAGGCGCTGGAGGCTTACCTTCAGCTGGCCCCTTTCGAGGAAGCCGTCAGCCTCTCAGCCCTCACCGGCAAGAACCTTCCCCGCCTGCTGCAGACGGTGGTGAAGCGCCTGCAGCCCGGCCCCCCCTTCTATCCGCCCGAGCAGGTCTCCGACCAGAACCAGCGCCTGCTGGTCGAGGAGGTCATCCGCGAGAAGGTCCTGCTCAACACCCGCCAGGAGATCCCCCACTCCGTTGCGGTGCAGGTCGAGGAGATGCGCCCCGGTAATCAGAGCGACACCCTCTATGTGGCAGCCAACCTCTACGTCGAGCGGGAGGGACAAAAGCGCATCGTCATCGGCAAGGGGGGAGCGCTGCTCAAGAAAATCGGCCAGCAGGCTCGCGAAGAGCTGCAGCAGCTACTGGGAAGCAAGTTATTTCTCGAGCTATGGGTCAAGGTGAAGGAGGACTGGAGGGAGCGACCGGACTGGCTTCGCTCTCTGGGCTACGAGTGATGGCCGGTAAGGGCTGACCGAGCTCGGTCAGGGCTTTGCGGGCTACCGGATGGGCAGGCTGCAACTCGGCGGCTGCCCGGAACTGCTCGATGGCCCTATCGAGCTGGCCCTGGTGCAGGGCGAGCACTCCCAGCGCGACGCGAACATCGGCATGGTCGGGCATCAGCTGGTATGCCTGGCGGAGGGCCTCGGCCGCCTCCGGGTAGCGCTTCTGGGCTGTCAGAGCCTCGCCGGTTGCCAGAAACGCTTCGATGTCAGCTGGATTACGCTCGGTGGCCTGTTGCAGGTACGTCAACGCCAGCTCGCTCTGGCGCAGACGCAGCAAGGCTCGTCCCAGACCGGTGAAGGCCCGACTGTCCAGGGGCGGCTCGAGAGCTTGTTGGAACACTTGAGCCGCCTGCTCGGGACGGTCGGTGCCCATCAGGCTGGCCCCGAGCCAGTAGAGGATCTCCAGGCGTCCACCCTCGGGTGGCGACTGCGCGGCTTTCTCCAGCCAGGGGAGCGCGGCGACGAAATCCCGCTGGAGCAAGAACCAGCGAGCATACAGCCAGGGGGGCACGCCCGGGCCCAATTCGGTGTTGCCCTGGGCTGCCTGAAAAGCAGCCTGCACCTCGGGGGCGGGAGCATTGGAGGCAGCCAGCCAGCGAGCCTTCAGGAGAGCGTTGGGAAAGGTTTTGAGGAGCTCGCCCACCCGGTTCGTATCGCCCAGGTTCAGCCAGGCGTGGGCCGCCAGAAGCAGGTTCTCCGGGGTCACCGGCACGCCGGGTGGGAGACCACCGTTGTTGGCGCGCCGCATCAACTCGAAGTTGGCCGCCTCGCTGCTCTTGTCATAGAGACGCAGCGGCGCGTGGAATTCAAGCAGGGGGAGATCGTCGGTGTTAAAGGGAGAGCCGCCGAAAATCTGGAGCGCTTGCTCGCGGGTCATCACGAAGTGGCCCATCATCTCCTCGGGTCGGAACAGGTCGATGGCAAAGAAGTTCCGCTGCATGCCCGGGCTCTGAGCGTAGAGTTGACGCAGGCGCTCGAGATCAAGCTCGACGGGCTCGTTGGATCCGATCAGGATCAAGTCCCCGAAATTGCTCTGCCACACCATCCCGTTGGGGAAAACGTCGAAAAAGCTGTGCAGCACGTAACCCAGGCACTCGCGTGAGAGCCCGTATGCTTGCAGCCACTGGCACATCACCCCACGAGGCTTGAGGTGGGCCTGACAGCTGCGATAGAACTCGCGGGTGAACAGGTTGGCCACCCCAGCGATCCAGACGTTGGACGGCTCACTGGCGATAATGTCGAACTTGCGCGGCGAGCCCAGCACGTAGGTGCGCCCATCTGTGATGAACATTCGTACGCGCGGGTCTTTGAGCACGTGGTTGTTGTAGTCTTGCCACAGTCGATTGGCCTCCACCACGGTGCCCTCGAGCTCGGCGCAATCGATCGTCTTGACCCCGGGGATGTTGGCCAGGGCCTCCACAGTCATGCCCCCCCCCAGCCCGATCACCACCACGTCCTCGGGGCCGTGGTGCAGCACACCCGGTATATAGCCGGTCAGATACATGGTCTGACGGTCGAGTTGCTCGAGGCTGGCGTCCACCTTTCCGTTCACGCGCAGGTCCAGGAAGCTGCGCCAGCCATCTGAGAAGACGTTGGCGCTGACCAGACAAGACAGGCCGTCCTTGTAGAAAGCGGGAGGGCGGTAGAGGGTCCGGCGCAGCTCGTACTCCGACATCCCCTGGTGGCGCACGGCCTGCAGCACCACTCCGCTACCCATCACCCCCGGATCCCAGCGAGGGAGCAGCGCCACCGCCGCGAGGCCCCCCAGCACCAGGGCCGTGGCCGGGCTGCGGCCCCGCCCGGCGGCAAAGAGGACCAGTGCTCCGACCAGCAGGTTGACAACCACCGCCAGCTTGAGTGCGCTCTGAGTTCCCAGGGTTGGCAGCAGCACGAAGCCGGCCAAGAACGAGCCCACAATGCAGCCCATGGTGTTGGCCCCGTAGACCTCGCCGATGGAACGACCGAGCAACCGTCTGTCCTGGGTGTAGAGGTGACTGGTCAGGGGGAATGCCAGGCCCATGAGGAAAGTCGGTCCTCCGAGTACCAGGGCCGAGAGCGCCACTTCGGTGGAGAGCACGGCCGCAAAGCTGCTCCCAAAACTGGGGGCCAGGTGGAAAAAGATTCGCGGCATCTGGCCCAAAATGGGGATGGTGACCGCTCCCAAGAGCCCTACCCCGATCTGTAGCCAGGCCAGGTGCTCGAGGCGAGGGTGGCGCCCTCGCGCCAGGCGTGGATAGAGCAGGCTACCGAGGCCCAGGCCTGCCAGGAAGGTCGTCAGGATCGCGCTGAAGGCGTAGACCGAGGAGCCCAAGGAGAGGGCCAGCCCGCGCGTCCAGCCGATCTGGTAAGTCATCGAGGTCAAGCCAGCCAGTCCGAAGGCGACAGGCAAGAGCCAGCCGAGTCCGGGTGCTGTCGGCTCGTCGCTGGCAGCGTCCTCGTGAGAGAGTTCTGGAGCGCGCTCCCGGCGACCCACATACCAGGCCGCCACGCCGATGGCCAGGTTGATGACCGCCGCCAGGCAGAGCGAGACCAGCAAACCCAGCGTGGGCAGCAGCACAAAGCCGGCCAGCCCCGCCCCCAGAAACGCGCCCAGCGTGTTGATACCGTAGATGCGAGCCAGTAGCGAGCCGAGGTCCTGATTCTGGCGCACCAGAAGGCGGCTCATTACGGGCAGGGTTGCCCCCATCGCCACCGTGGGAGGCAAGAGCACCAGCACGCTGCCCACAAAGCAAGCCAGGTGAAGGGGAGGACCGCTCCAACCCTGGTGCGAGAGGCTCAAATAGCCTTTCTCGACCAGGCCCAGCAGGGGTAGCGACAACAGCGCCCAGATGCCCACGAAGAACTCGAGCACCCCGTACAGACTCAGAAAGAGGCCGGGACGGAAGTTCGGATCAGCCGACTTCTTGTCAGCAAAACGGCCGCCCGTCAGACTGCCCAGGGCCAGCCCCATCATGTAGGCCGTCAGCACGGTGCTGACGGCCAACGTTGTATGTCCAAAAGTCAGCGTCAGACGGCGGGTCCAGAGCACCTCATAGACCAGGCCGGTGATTCCGGAAAGGAAGAAGAAAACCAGCGAGAGCCGAGAGGCCAGGCTCATGGCTCGATGGAGTAAGCCTTGCTCCCGGGCTTCTTGCGCATCTGCTGCAGCGCGCGGTGCAGCTTGTCCACGGCATTCTCCTGGCCGGGTGGGAGTCCGACGAAGCGCACTCCCACCGAGAAGGAGCCGTCGCGATTGTCCAGGCAGTAGACCGACTCGGCCTGCACCTGGATGGGGGCGGGGGCGATGTCATCCACGTCAAAGGCGAGCAGAAGCTGGGTTCGCTCGGCCACCGGGGCGCCCACCCGGACGCGCAAGCCCCCCTCGGCGATGTCTGAGGCCATGGCCACGAAGCCCGGCAGTTGGCGCGAGATCACCTGCACCTGCTGGGGCACACGCGGCCAACGGCGACGGTCGCCCGAAGCCTGACCGGCCTGGGCGCTCTGAGCCGGAGGAGCCTGCAATCGACGCTGAATCGCATCGCCCACCTCGGGCCCGCCCTGCAATTCAGCCTGGTAGATGACCCCTCGTCCAGGCGCGTTCTCCTCGGTCAGCAGCGCCACACTGGCTCGCAGGCTGCTGCCATCGGGAAAAACCAGCTTGAGCGAATGCTCAGCATTCATTGAAAGGCGCGAAGTGGAGAGCACCCGCACGACCTGATTCTGGTAGCCCAGCACCTGGACGGCCGGGCCGTCTTCGTCCTTCTTCTTGAGAAAGTTCAGCACGGCCCAAGCCACTTCGGCCGTGGAGGGCCGGCATCCTTCGGCCTGTAGAGGCTTGACAGAGGGCCCCAGGGTCTGCTAGATTCCCATCTGCGTTCTTTGACAACTGAAGAGGATAGTAGAAACGAAAGCGATTTCGTCGTG
>CAYYHB010000100.1:0-17232 GCA_964471395.1 uncultured Burkholderiales bacterium
GCTCTGGGAATAGGGGGCATAACTCTTGCGGGCAGCCGCCAGGGCCGCCTCGCTCGCTTCATCCGCTTTCTTGCCGGCCAGCTGGAGGTTCCAGGGGGATGAGCCGAGCAGTCCCCCTGCCTGGCCCAGATCCTGCGGTCCGAAGAAGTTCGGCAGCAGCGAGCGCAGGCGTACCGGACGGCGGCTCGGAGTCAGGATGCGGGCGTTGCCGGCCGAGGGCAGCTCGTTGAGGAACTGGCGGCAGAGGCCGCTGGGGGTATCGAACAGGGCCACCGCTTCCAGCGAGGTCTCCCCGCGCATCAGGGCCTGGGCCACGATGGCCTGCTCGGCGTGCACCGTGTAGCTCAAGGGCACGTTCAAGAACTCGATGTTGTAGCCGAAATAGAGGTCGCCCTTCTTACCCTTGCCCACCACTCCGACCCGGTAGTGCGAGATGGGGGCTCGGGCGAAGCCGCGTGCGATGGGCAATAGCTCGAGCATCAGCCGATCCATGGTCAGCTCGAGCTTGCGGGCCATCTCGCGGGCGGCGCGCGCCGGGATGATGCTGCGTTTGCCCACCATCTCATCGAGCTGCAAGGTGAGGACCGAGCGGTTATGTGAATAAAGGCCGGGCAGCATGGGGCCAGAGGCCGCGACCGCAGCTGCGGCGGCTGTGGACAGCCCGATCAGGCCGGTTACCTCAAAGCGGTGGAGCTGACTGAGCAGCTCGTCTGATTTCGACACGCGGTCCCCCTGTGATGGGATTGAGGGCGGCATTTCGGTCGCTTTGGGGTGGATCCTCTCAGCTGTCCTGAGAAGGTCGCGGCACGGGCAATCCGGGCCCGTCCTTGCTGAGAAAATCGACCCCGGTTCGGCGAGTGGCCCGCTCCACCATCTCGCGCGCGATGCGGTTGGCTTCCTGCCAGGTTTTCTCCTCGGAAAGATGAACCAGGCGACCGTTTTCGACCACCACCTGGCCATCTACGACCGAGAAGTCAACGATGTGGCTGTCGCCGCAGAAGACGACGGCGGCCACCGGGTCGTGGAGCGCCCCGGCGTAGCCCAGGCGGCGCAGAGAGATGCCGATCAAGTCGGCCCCCTTGCCCACCGCCAACTGGCCCAGGTCGGAATAGCCCAGCACGCGCGCCCCGCCCCGGGTGGCCAGCATCAAGGCCCGCTCGGCGGTCATGGAGGCCACCCCCGTGCGGTGGCGATGGATCAGCATACAGGTGCGCACTTCTCCCAGCATGTCCGAGGAATCGTTGGAAGCCGAGCCGTCCACGCCCAGCCCCACGGGCACGTCGGCGGCTATCATCTCGGGAATGGGCGCGATGCCTGAGCCCAGGCGGAGGTTGCTGACCGGACAGTGGGCCACTCCCGTGCCGGTGGCCGCGGAACGCTCGATCTCGCTCTGGTTGAGGTAGACGCAGTGGGCATACCAGATGTCCGGCCCCACCCAGCCCAGGCTCTCCATCAGGTCGAAGGGGCGCATCTTGTAGATCTCGGTACAGTAAGCGTCCTCGTCGGCCGTCTCGGCCAGGTGGGTGTGGCAGCGCACCCCGTAGCGACGGGCCAGCTGCACCGTGTCGCGTAAGACCTCAGAGGTGACCGAGAAGGGCGAGCAGGGTGCCAGGGCGATCTTGATGCGGCCCAGCGGGTCGGGGTCGTGGTAGGTATGGATGACCCGCTCGGAGTCGGCCAGGATGGCCTCCTCGGTCTGCACCACCTCGTCGGGCGGCAAGCCGCCCTGGCTCTTGCCACGCGACATCGAGCCTCGGGTGGGCTGAAAGCGAATTCCGATCTCGCGGGCGGCCCGGATCTGCTCGTCGAAGAGATTCTCGGGGCAGCCCCTGGGGAAGACGTAGAAGTGGTCGGTGGTGGTGGTGCAGCCCGTCAGCAGGAGCTCGCCCAGGCCGACCAGGGTCCCGTAATAGAGCGCTTCGGGGGTCAGCTCGCGCCAGATCTCGTAGAGGTGAACCAGCCAGGGGAAGAGCTCGGACTCTTGCACCCGGGGCACGTTGCGGGTCAGGGTTTGGTACATGTGGTGATGGCAGTTCACCATGCCAGGCATGACCAGCATGTCGGTGGCATCGAGCTTGCGATCGGCCTCGGGTGCCTCCGAGGCCGGCCCGATCCACTCGATGCGATTGTCGCGAATCAGGATGCTGGCCTGGCTCAACCGGGTGAAGCGATCGTCGAAGGTCGCCAGGGTGGAAGCGTTGTCGATCAGTAGCGTGCCCATGGGCTGGCGGCTTCGAACCTCTGGCGAGACGAACCTCCCGGCCTCCGGTAGGCGAACTCTGGGCCGAGGAGAATGAACAGGCCATGACCACCATCATGATCCCCACCGAAGACCAGGGGGAGGTTGTCGACGCGCGTCGCATCAAGCTGTTGGCCGGTGTCGGTGGAGCCCTCTTCCTGGTGATGGTGATCTTCCTGTGGGCCCTCTGGCCCTCCCAGAAGAAGCCAGGCCCGCAGGGCACCCCCATGGCGTCGGCCACCGGGGCCACCGGGGCCACCGGGACGCAGCCCGAGAATCAGGACCCGCTCGAGTTCGTGGCCGCAGCCAAACCGCCCCTGGTGCAGCGCTCTCCGCGCCCAGAAACGGATGGGCCGGAACGACCGAGCGATTCCGGCACTCCTTCCTCGGAGCCCACGGAAGACCCGACGGCCTGGTCCAAGGCCGACAACGTCACGGTTTACTCCAAGCACGGTCTGAATCAGCCGGTTGTGCGCACCCTGGCCCAGGGCGAGCGCGTCTTGTGGGTCAAAGATTACCAGAATTGGTCGCAGGTGCGGCTGCTGGGCAAGGGCGAGGGCTGGGTGGAGAGCAAGAACCTGGTGTTCACCCAGCCTTCCTTTGCCAAAAACCAGACCCCCGGGGAGGCGCGTCAGGCCCTGGCCGACTTTTACGCCGAGGTAGGTCGCAAGGAATACGCCGCTGCTTATGCGCGCCTCTCGGCCGACTGGCAGGCCGAGCTTCCCTTCAAGGACTTCGTGAAGGGCTTCTCCCAGGTGCGCAGCCTGGACGTGCAGCTGGGCGAGACCGAGGAGACCTCGGGCGTCTCGGTGCGCCAGCATGTGGTCATCGATGCTGACGAGGAAGCTCGTCCTCGACGCTTTCGGGGCACCTACACGCTGGAGTATCGGCCGATCGAGTGGAAGCTGACCAGCGGCATCCTGGAGGAGGGGGGCGCGCCCACCTCCTCGGCTCCGGGGCTCTGATCATGCGGCTCGAGCTCGAGCTTGACACGACCACTGAGCTGCTGCTGAAAGCCCTGGCGCGGCTGGGCTGGGCCGGTCTGCTGGTGCTGGGGGCCACCTGGTTGGTATGGCCCACCCTGCCGCTCGCCGGCCCTGTGACCCTGACGGCCCTGGTGAGCGCCGGACTGAGTCTGCTGGCCTGGGCCCTGAACGAGCTCTACGTGCTCGACCTGAGCGAACGTCGTCTGGTCTACATCTCCCGCCTGTTCGCCCATCAGCGCGAGCAGTCTTTTCCCTTTCAGGAGATCCTGGCCACGTCGCTGGTCACCACCGCCTCCCGGGGCGTGCGGGGAGGACAGGTTCAATACCTGTCGGCTCCCTGCCTGGTGACCCGGGCCGGCCAGGTGCTGCGCGTGGGCGACTTCGCGGTCTGGCAGAAAGCCCATCAAAGAGCCCGAGAGCTGGCCGAGCAGGTTGGATGTTCGTTTCACGACCCCGGCACGGGTCGTTCGCTGGCCGTCATCCCTACGGGCAGCGTCGTCGAATTGAGCGACGCCCCCGCTCGCCCCTCTCTGGGCGAGCGCGTGACCCTGGCCTGGAGCCTGGCCCTATTTGCCTGGTTTTGCCTCCTCCTGCTGGCGCTCTACCGGCCCCGCTGACCCGGGCTCGAAGCGCAGGCAGGCCGAGTTGATGCAGTAGCGCAGCCCGGTGGGACGGGGACCGTCTCTGAAGAGGTGGCCCAGGTGTCCACCGCAGTTGGCACACAGCACTTCAACCCTGGTCATCCCCCAACTGCGGTCGGTCTCCTCCACCAGGCTTCCCAGTCGGAAAGGCTGGAAGAAACTGGGCCAGCCGGTGCCCGAGTCGAACTTACTGGTCGAGTCGAAGAGCACCTGGCTGCAGGCGACGCACAGATAGCGCCCTGATTCGTGATGGTCGTGGAAGCCGCCCGTGAATGCGCGCTCGGTGCCTTTCTGGCGCAGGATGCGGAACTGCTCGGCGGTGAGCTGAGCCTTCCATTCGGCCTCCGTCTTCTGGACCGGATACGAGCGAACGTCTTTTTCCTGAGCTCGCGAGCGGGAGGCTCGCAGCCAGAGAAGGGCCAGAGCTAACACGGCCATTACGAGCAAAATGCGAGTGAGCACAGGCGGAATTCTCCCTTTGCTCTTCCCCAGAGCGCGTGACTGACTAGGAGGGTTTGGCGTGAGGATTCTGATCCGGGTCGGCTTTGCTCAGGATCGGGCGGCGACTCTGGCCGAAGGGGGCGCTGGGCCCTTCGCCGGTGGGGAATTCGGTGCGCCCGGTAGGCCGCCCAAACTCGGTGCGACCCGGCCGGGAAGGTGGCAAGGGCTCGTCTTCGGTATTGGGAATCTCCACGGAGGCCAGCTCTTCGTCCAGGCTGGTCGGCTCGGTGACCGGGCGAGGTGGCGGCGAGGCACTTGGAGGTGGAGGCGCCGAAGCCGGGGGACTGGCCGGAGGCACGATCGTGGGAGGAGTTGTGGTCGGGGGAACCGCCGTGGGAGGCTTGCCGGGAAGGGAGCTGAGCGGTTTGTTGGCAGCCAGGGTGGACGGCACCGGCTTGCCAGGCAGGCCGCTGAGAGGCTTGCTTCCGAACGAGCTCAGCGAAGAAGGTGGTTTGGACGTGCCCAATGGCTTCTGCACCGACGCTGTAAGGGAAGGAGCCGCTGGAGGCTTCACCTCGGGGGGAGCGGTGGGAGGCTTGACGGTGGGTGGGGTTAACCCGCCCGGCTTGGGGACGCCGCCGAGCAAGCCCGAGCTGGGCGGTTTGACGGTACCTGAGGGTGGATTGGAGAAGCTCGGGGCTTTGACCACCGACGAGGGGGGGCCGGCTTCGAACGATGGAGCATTAGGAACCTCCATGGAGGGCTCAACCATGGGGGGAGCGGCCGCGAACGAGGGCGGCTTCAACAGGGGTGGCGGGCCAGGCTCGCTCTCACCGGCCGAGTCTTCTTCTTCGTGGGCGATGGGGCCTCTGATCTGGCTGGTCAGCTCCAAGGAGGAGGTATCGGGCACCTGGCCGCCCCACTGGTTGCGCAGCTTCTTGGCCAGGGAGGTCACCCGTTCGAGCAGGTTGCGCCCGACCTCGACTCGCTCTTCGCCCGGGATCTCATCAAGCTCGAAGGGCTCCACGCCGAGCTCTTCCAACTTCTTGAAGACACTGGCCATCTCGGCCTTGGGATCGAGAAAGTAAAGGCTTCCGCGCAGGCGGATGAAACGCCAGCCCATGCGGGTCAGCACCACTTCGCGGTAGATGTCGGCGGGCAGCTTCTCGGGCGGATACTCGCTCTCTCCATAGCACTTGATCGCCACCCGGCCGCCCTTGCCCTCGACAATCAGGTCGAGCTGATACGAACCCACCGGCTGGTGGATGTTGACTCGATAGCCGGCCTTGCGCAACCATTCACCCACCTTGTGGTGGAACTCGAAGTCCCCTCGGGAGCTGGCCGTGGCAGCTCGCTCGACCTCGGTGGGTGGAGGTGCAAGGGTCGAGGGGTCGCGGGCGAAGCGAATGATCATCTCGCGCAGGTCGCCCTGCTTGAGGTGCTGGACCGGATCGAGCGAGTGGACCACCCACATCTGATCGCGCGCACGGCTGGCAGCCACGTTGAAACGCTTGATGAAGACATCCGAGCGTCGGATGGCAAGCGGGCCGTCACCCTCGGGGGCATCCACCATGGACAAGAAGATTACGTCCCGTTCGTCGCCCTGGAACTGGGCGGCGTTGCCGCAGACGATGCGGCGCCGACGATATTCGGTCAAAGGCAGGTGCTGCACAAGCAGGCGGTCGATGAGCTTGGCCTGATCGTCGCCAACCAGGGTCACCACGCCCATCGTGCAGTGCGCATACTCCGGCTGCATGGTAGCAGCCACGAGCAAAGAAGCTACCTCCAACGCCTCGGGCTCATTCACCTTGCGGTCGGAGGTGGCTTCGGGGAGATAGTGCGAAACTGTCGGCGGCGTCACCTTGACCCCGTAGCCCTCCCGCAGGGGAAGGACTTCGTAGTCGTAGCACAGGGCGTTCGAGAAGGCGATGATCTCTGGCACCGAGCGGAAGTGCTCCAGCAGGCGCAGGCTGCCTCCGAAAGACTGGCGGGCCAGGTCATAGACCGAGGTGGTGCCGTCGTACAGCTCGCGGTTGGGAATGTCGGAGAGGAACTCGTCCGAGAGCGCCTTGGCGAAGTGTTGCGCCTGGCCAACGCCTTCGGGGCTGACCTGCTGGTGATCGCCCACCACCAGCACCTGTTTGCCCAGCGCCAGGGCGGTCAAGCCGCGCAGGTCGCACTGGCTGGCCTCGTCCAGGACGACCACGTCAAAGCTTGACTGGCCGGGCTGGAAGCCCTCGGCCACCTTGGACAGGGGCATGATCCAGACGGGCACCGACTCGCGGCACTCGGCCAGGCTCTCGCGAGCCGTCGCGCGCAGCTCAGCGGCTCGCTTTCCGGTACCGGCACCCACTTTGCGCATCAGGTCGAGCCAGCCCACCAGGGCCTGCTGCTGACGCACTCCGGTGCGTTTCAGCTGGGCCGCCCAGGCCTGGTTCTCGACATATCGCACCGAGGTTTCTTGTAGCGCGTCGCGCAGGCGGGTGCACTCCTTGTGCAACTCGTCCAGGTCTTCCTGGCCGATAGCTTTAAGCGCCAACTCCCAGCTCTTATGCTTCCAGGCGCGGCCCGCGTCGCCCGGGGGGCGGCCCTGATCGTGAGGAGGCATGCGCTGGCGGATGGCATCTGCCCAGTCGGGTGCGCCTCTCTTCAAGAGCTCGAGCAGTTGTTTGCGGCGCTCGTACTTCTCCACGTGGCGGGTCAGGTCGGCCACCCGGTTCCAGGCGCTGGCGTAGCCCTGCGCGTCCCGGTCATTGGCCGCTTTCTTGAGCTTGTAGCCGAGGGTGGTCGGATTCTGGGAGGAAGGCGACTCGCTCAGATAGTCCAGCATCATCTGGAAGCGGGCAAACAGCGGGCGCCACTCGAGCTGGTCCATGCGCCGATTGATCCCGGGCTCCACCACCTGGGCCAGGGCGACCTTGATACGCAGGAGATCTCCGCCCTGCTCAGGGCTGGGGGCCACGGCCTCGAGCACTTTGTCCCAGGCCACCGAGCACTTGTGCAAAGCCTTCTCGACCGGGCCAAAGAACTCCACCAGCCAGTTGAGCGCCAGACGCACCTGCTTGGCATACTGCTGGCAGACCTGCTCGGGGTGCTCGCCGAGTTGCTCGGAGGTGGGCACCCCTCGGCCCATCATCTGGCGGTCCCAGCGCCGTCGCAGCCCTTCGCGACGGATGCGTAACTGCAACAGGGCGTGCAGGGCCTGGAAATGATCCAGGGTGCTGGGGCGCAACCCGTCGACGCGGGCTGAGTCCAGGAACTTTTTCCAGTTGGGCTTGAGCAGGGTTTGCTGCCAGCCAACCGAGCGTCCCGACTCGACCAGGGCGATCAGGGCCGTGCAGATCTTCTCTGCCTCGGCGTCGGGCATGTCGGTGTTGAGCTGAGGACCGGCCTGGAAGACACGTCGCTCCAGGCTGGCTGTCTCGGCCACGACTTTCTCGACGTAGTCTGCCAGGTCTTCCCAGGACTGACGGTATTCCTCGCCTACCCGCACTGACCAGGCGCAGTCCATAAACCACGGCTCGGCGCCCGAGAGCGATTCGAGGGCGGCCCGGGTCACCTTCAACAGAGACTGCAAATCCTCCGGATCTTGCTGGTCATTGGCCCAGATCACGCCCGGATCGCTGGGGTTGGGGCCCAACCGGCCCTCCAGCTCCAGCATGTGGCGCAGGCGGTTCTCCGAGACGATGCGGTCCAGGGGTGGCAGGTTGCCAGCCAGCTCCTTCTCGTCGATGAGCGAAAACGTGTCGTGGAAGGAATAAAGCTCGGCCAGCTCATCCGCGCTGAGCGGCAGAGGGGCACCGGGCTCGACGCTACCGGGAATCCAGTCGTGCACCCCTCGGCCCTCGGCTACCGCACGGGCGGCATTGACCGGGTGGATGGCTTCAGCACCGAGCAGGCCGCTGGTCGAATATTCCTGGCGGCACGAGTCCAGCAAGCGCTGCTCTGCTTGGCGCAGCCGCTCTTTCAGCTCTTGCCGGCGCCGTTCATAGGACTCGGCCAGCCGGGTCATCTCCTCGGGATCGCTGTGAGTGAAACGGTCCACGATGCCCTTGACGGAGATCTCCAACTGCTCGCGGCTCTCCTGGTCGTTGTCGAGCACGCTGACGCACAGGGGACGCAGGGCCGGGCTGACCATTCCGCGCAGCACGCGCAGGGCTTTGGTGGTGTGGCTGGTGACCAGCACGGTCTTGCCTTCGGCCAGGAGGTGGCCGATCAGATTGGCGATGGTATGCGTCTTACCTGTACCGGGCGGACCCTGGACCAGCACGCAGCCGATCTTGTCCAGTCGCTCTCCCACACGCTCTTGCTCCGGGTTGGATGGCAGGGTGTAGAGCAGCTCGAAGGGTCGGTCGCCCGAACGGGATGGGGCCCGGTCGTCGATGCCCACGATGCGAACCAGGGCTGGGGGCAATTCGCTCAGGCCGGGCAAGACCTCCAGGAAGCCTTCGATGGCCTGGGTCAGTCCCAGGTGGCGCTGTCCCAGGTAGATGACCGCTTCTGAGGCCAGCCAGGGGCGCCCCTGGGGGGGGGCCGAAAGACCTCCAGGCCCCACGTAATTGATCCCGAGGATCTTGGCCAGGCCCTCCAGGAGGACCTGGGGGCCGCTCTCGTAGGTGTGGGCCTCGAGAAACCGCCGGCAACTTCCGATGCGATTGCCGTCCACACCCGACCAGTGCAGCACAGCGGAATAGAGCTCCGCACCCCGGTCTGCCTCGCGCAGGGTGAACTCGGGAATCTCCGGGTTGAAATCCAGCGACAGGCTCCAGACCGCCAGGGGGTGGTAAACGGTTCCCTTGCCCGAAGTCCAGGCCAGCACGGCCTGACCGAACATCAGCTCATAGCGATCAGACTCACGCTCGAGCAAACGCCAGACCTCGAGCAGACGGTCGAACAGCTGGCGCGCGCCGCGGTCGGCCGGAGTGGCGGCCTCGGGGCGAGCGGGTGGAGTGGGACGGCGTACCTTGAGAACGCAATCGCTGGAGGGGTCGTCAAGTCCAGGGGTGGGCACAGGGATGCGCCCCACCACGATGCAGGGATGCCGTGGAAGGTCGGAAATGCGCAGCCCCCACGGATGATCCTTAAGATGGATCCTCGGTGGGTGGGCAGCCTGCTGCAATCCAGACAAAAAGCGGAATAGCCGGAAGATCCGGTCCCGCGCCAGGGCCTGTTCTTCGTGCGAGAGTGCCATCGGCTAGATATGAATATTCTTCTTGCTGTGCGGGTACACCTTTGCCACTGAGCCAGTTCGGCGATAGCTATCGGGTAACCTGCGAGGCCTGACAAGAATTGCCTGGGGGGAATGTTCAATCATGCTTTGGCCGGAGATGGGGCAGGGCCCGTCCGACTCTGCCCCGAGCCCAGGAAGCCCGCGCGCGCGTCCTTGCGACGGGGTTGGTAGCGCACCCCCTGGATCATATCCAGCAGACGCACCTGGGTTCCTGGGTTCTCGCGAAAGAAGCGAGCCAGATCGGTTCGGGCGATATGGTAAAGCTGGCACCCTTCCTCGGCTCGGGCTCCAAATCGGTGGCGTTCGACCTGCAGAAAGCGGTCCGGCTCGCCCACCAGCCCTCCCCGGCCCACCATCAACGACTCTCCATCCGGGGTTGTGACCCGGACAGAGCCCTGGTCGACCAGGAAGTAGCGCGTCACCGGGTCGTTTGGCTTGAATAACCAGCATCCGGCGGCCACCTCGTCGTGCTTGAGCAGTATGATGAGCTGGTTTTTTTGCAGCGCGGTCATCTGGCGCAGCACGCGATTGGCATCGAAGAGCTCCCAACTACCCAGGACCCGGTTCTCGGCCAGGCGGCGGAACATGGTGGGCAGGTCGGTATCCCGGATGAAGGCCAGAAAGTCTCGCCGCTCCATCCACAAGAGCTCGACCGGGGTGCGGGTGACCAGGTCGGCGGCCCGGCCCTCCTGCAAGATCAGGGCCCGCTCGCCGAAGTAGTCGTAACGCCCGAAAACGTAGCGATGCTGCTGGTCGGGGATGATCTCCACCTCGCCCGACATCACCATGTAGAAACGGTCTCCCCGCTCACCCTTACGGAAGATGGTGGTGCCGGCCGAAAGCTCCAGGTAGTGAGTGATCTGCAGGAATTCGTGAGCGCGCTCCAGCGGCATCGAGCGGAACATGTCGATGTGGGCCAGCACGTCTAGCATCTTCTGGGCCATGCTGGTGTTGGGCGGATCGACCGGCACCACGATGGTGTTCTCGGGGCCAGGGGGGGCGAGGCGCAGGCCCTGGTCGGGGGGGATGGATGACTCGGAGACATGGACCAGGAAGAGCCTTGACTTGACTTCTTGGGGCAGATCGGCCAGCACTTCCAGGGGGGTGTGGATGGGGGGCACTCCGGCCTCGTGGAACAAGACCTCCAGATGCCAGGGAAAATCGAGCAGGGTACGCTTGCGCTCCTCGCTGAGATAACCTTGCTCGTGCAGGTCGGAGAGCCTGACCGGGTCGTACAGGGTGTCGCAGGAGTAGGCGAACCCCTTGCCCTGATACTCCACCTTGAAGCCCAGCGTGGGAATAGGATGGAAGGTGTAGTGGAAGGTGAACATCCCTCCCGCGATCCGGAAGGGCTGACCGATGATGACCGGGCGAAACGCGAACAGGCTGCTCAATTCCTCGCGGGTCAGGCCGGTCAGGGCCGAGTATTTGGTCAAGAAGCTCTGCATGACGGTCTCGGTCGAGTGCAGCCGGATGCGGCCCTCTTCGAGCAATTTCTGCATCGTGCCCGAGTCGTGGTCGGCGTGGCAGTGGGTCAAGATGACGTCTTGAATAAGCCGGTTGTTGATCCCGTTGGCCTTCATCCAGGCCGTGGTGTTGACTGGCGGGTCGACCATGACGCCCTTCTGGTCCATCCAGAGGATGAAGCCGGAGGTGCTGGTGGCAGCGTCAAATCCGTGGCCGCTGCCGATCACGGTGACGCCGAAAACCGGGGGCTTCCAGAGAGGTCCGGGTGGTTCGAGTTCCGGTTGGGGCCGAGCCGACCGGTAGCCGAACACGATCTCCTGCGATTGGCCCTCTTTGTCGATCCGGTAGGAGTTGGGGGCCAGCCGGGTCAGAAGGGCCCCATCCACTCGAACCTGCTCGTGCTCATCGAAGGTCAGCACGTCCAGGAAATGCTTCAGGCGCAGTTGCCCGTATTCGGGGTCTTTCTTGAAGAAGGACATTTCTTTCTCCAGGTCGGGAAAGTCCGGCGCGTCCCGCCCTTCGGGAAACTCCTCCTGGAGGTAGAGTCGACGCGGCCCGAAGAGGGCTTCGCACAGCACCCTCAAGATGCGGCGCACCTGGTTGCGCCGGCAGATCAATCTCAGCCGGCGTCGTTGGACGTAAAAGTTGAAATAGAGCGGGAACTCCAGCTCGGCGGCGCTGACCCCGGCCTCGGTATCAAAGAGAAGGTCGGGCAAGAGATAAAGGTCGGGAACGCCTTCGCCCAGGAGCATGGTGTCCTTGATGGTCTCGGGATAGGCGCCCACCTGCATGCGGATCCCCGCGCCCGAGACCAGCAGGCCACCGCGGTTCAGCTCCACCAGCTTCAGGAACATGTGGGGCTACCTTTCTGCCTCGAAGAAAGGAGTTCCCCCACGAGCCGACAGGCAGTCTCGAATCGCTGCTCATGGCTGCCGTTGAGCTCGGTCACGCCGCGTTGGCTATAGGCGGCTCGAAACTTCTCCAGGAACTCGTGGCGCTGGTGAGGCTGATCGCGCTGCGGGTCGGGAACCCAGGGAACATCGATCTGACACAGCAGTGTGAGGTCGTAGCGCTGCTCTCGGGCCAGTCGGACGACAGACTCCGGGCAGTGGCCAAAGAAGTGGTGGCTCCACAGCACCGTGCTGCAGAGATCGGTGTCGCAGAAGAGCAGCCGGTTACACTGCCGAGCCAGCGCCTCCTCGCTGGCCAGCTGGCCACGGGCAATGAAGGGGATGTCCTCGGGGCAACAGATTCCTTCGACCGGGCGGCGCGCGTTGCGCCAGTCGAGATAGAAGCGAGCGTATTCGGGCGCCCAGGTGGTCTTGAACCGGCCGGCCAGGCTTTCGGCCAGAGTGGTCTTGCCGGTTGACTCGGGGCCCACCAGCGCCACCCGCAAGGCATAATGAGCCCGCACGCATGGGGGCAGGTAATCCCAGCATTTCCAAGGGTTCTGGCGCGCCTGCTCTCCGGAGATGGGGAAGCGGCTGCGAGCAGGGTCCACCGGGACGTGCTCGGCTCCCAACTGTCGGGCCAATTCTTCGCCGTAGTCCTCCGAGCTGAAGATCAGCGCCGGGGGCTCGGGCAACAGCCGGTTGAGGCTGGCCGTCCAGAGGGCCCAGAAATCGGGATGCTCGTGCGGGTAGGAGGGTAACTCGTCGGTCAGGTGCCAGACCCTGGCCCAGGGCGCCAGCTCTTGCACCCAGCCGTAGCGCACGCTTCCGGGGATGGACTCGGTGGCCAGGCTGGCGACGACGATGTCAGTCTGATCGCAGGCCCGGCGGGCGAACTGAAAGAGGTATTCGTGACCCAGGTGAGGGGGGAGGAACTTGCCCAGGACGAGACCTCTCACGTCCATTCCCTCTTCATTTCCCGGTTGTCGTGATTGCGCTGCCAGCCCAGCAAACCCAGCAGGCTGAATCCCAGTGAATTCAGCGTGCTGTGCCAGCGCAGCATGGGCTCGAGGTCGCCGTGGCCGGAATATTCGTTGCGAGCGTAGACCAGGGCCAGTCCCATTCCGGCCACAAGACAGAGCCCTGACAGCACGAACAGCCCACGTTGCACCCGGCTACCCGGCAACCGCATCTGCAGGAACGCGACCAGGATGGCCGAGACGGCCATGGCCCAGGCACCCAGCCACTCCAACAGGGGTGAGAAAGTGATTCCGGCTGCCACGATTGGCATCCCGGCCATGACCGCCAGGGCTGCTCCTCGGGTGAGGGGGGAAGGCTCTCGCTCGGCCAGGCGGGCAGCCAGGGTGGAGAGAGCCCATCCGGCATAGTGAAAGTGGGCCGCTGTCAGGACCACGATCAGGCCGTTGAACCCGAAGAGTGGAAAGCTACCCCGGAAGGCGACCAGCCAGAGCGCTCCTACGGTCAGGAAAACGGGTGCCGCGGTGGCCGTCAGTTGCTCGGCAGGCCAGAAGCGGTTCTTGAGCAATGTCTCCAGGGCCAGCAGGGCGGCGAACAGCAACCAACCGGAGGCCAGGGCCGCCGACAGCGGACCGCGAGGGATAAAGAGGCTGGCGCCGGCGCACAGGGCGAAAGCCGGTTGCAGGCGGCGTAGCCGACTGTCGGCTGGCATCCCCAGCGGCACCAGCACCTGGGCCGCGAACCAGACCAGTGCCCCGGGCCAGTCGGGGCCGAGTCCGATCACAGCCAGAAACCAGACCGTCGCGCCTGCCCTGGTCATGGCCAGGGCTTCGCCTCGGGGCAGGCGCCTTCTTGCCTGAACGCGAAACCCGCGCAAATGTCAGGCTCGGGCGATTCTCCCTACTTTCTGCTCAGTCACCTGATCGCGCGCTTTCGCAGCGGAGACGTGCCGCTGGAGGAATTTCAAGCTCGCCTGGACGAGTTCGAGTCCAAGCTGGAGGATTGGTACGAGGAGCTGGAGGCCAATCCGCCGCCTTATGATTTCCCCGAGGGAACCGAGCTGGTGGAGGTGACCCAGATGGGGCTCTACCTCTTCCTGCAGTCCATCGAGGCCCTGCGCGAGTTTGCCGACGGCGGTCCGGAGGAGCTGATCGCCAATTCCTTGCAGCTCTCCCTGGCCGCCCACGAGCGCATCGTGGCCATGTACGAGGCCAGCGAGGATTACCTCGATCAACTGGCCGACCTGGAGGCCGAGTAGGGTCCCACGGTGCAAATCCCGAACCAGTCCAGGTGACCGATGCTCACCCAGAGCTCGCCAATCTGCTGGGAAGCCTTCGCTCGGAAGGCACCTTTCAGTCTCAGGGCAGCTTTACGCTCGATCTGGTGCACGCGCGCGAGAAGCTCAAGAAGTTTCAGCTGCTGGACCCCTACCATTACGTTCTCCCGCTTGTCAGCGCCGTGGTGCTGGGGGGCGGCAGCACGCTGCGCTGCCGGGTAGGCCCGGCCCGCTTCAGCATGGAGTTCGACGGCACTCCGTTCACGGTGGAGGAGCTGGAGGGAATGTTCAGCGCCCTTCTGGTCGGCTCGAGCCCGGTGGCCCAGCGTCGGGTGGCCGAGCTGGCGGTGGGCATCAATGCGGCGCTCTCACTCTCTCCGCGCCAGGTGAGCCTGGTCAGCCTGCACCCCGAGCAGGTGGTTAAAGCAACCTTCACTGCCCGCAAGCAGCTGGTGGAGACTGCGCCCCCGCCTGAGAAGGCTCAGCCCTGGACCCGCATCGAGGTGCAGCACGCCAGCATGCGTGCTCTCTGGCGCAAGACCCAGCGTGACGCGCCCGAGGTTTTAGCCCTGCATCAACGCTGCCGGCTGGCCAACCTCGAGCTGAGCGTCAACGACCTGTCCTTCCCTCCCCAGGTGGGCTGGGAGAATCACAGCTGCCTGATCGCCAGCTATCTGCGCGCGGGCGAGGCGCGCAAGGGCTGTGAGATCACGGTCGGCAAGCTGAATTCCCGGGTTGACCCCCCCCGCACTGACGTGACCTCGGGTCCCTACTCGGCCGTCGTGACGCTTGGGGGCGAAGCGCCCCAGGAGCTGGTTTTCGTCCATCATGGGCTGATCTTCCGGCGTCCCGACCTGAGCCTCGGACCTGGCACCCGGGCCGTCATCTGGGCCCCCGAGCTGCGGCGCAACCTCTCTCACACCGAGCTGGTGCAAGACGAGTCGTTCGAGCTGATCGTGGAGCAGCTCAAGCTGGAGGTCTTTCGCATGCTGACCGTGCTCGAGGGCCGTTTCGCCGAGCTGCCCGAGCCCCATCGGCAGGAGGCGGTGGACTGCCTGCAGCGGCAGGTGGGCTTTCGCATGCAGCACGACGAGGTGCTGGGGGCTCTCAAGCTGGCCCGCTTACTGGTTCGCGCCCGCCCCGCGGGTTCGCTGCCAGCACTGATCGATGACTACGTGGTGGCCCTGATCGAGCAGCGCGACCCGCGCAAGAATGACCCGGCGGCGGTTCAGCTGCGTCTGGAGCAGACGCTGGGGGCGCTGGCCAGGGCCCACGGGCTCGAGATCAAGAGGATCATTCTCGGTGCCCGCGACGACAGCGCCGTATCTCGCTTCACCTTTGATGGCCCATTTCCCCGCGTGGAGACCTTGCTCAATCGACTGCTGGCCGCCGAGGAGCAGCTCTTCGGGTTGGCTCATGAGCACGTGCAGGCTCGCATGCAGAGCATGGTGACGGTCTTTGGCAGCAAACGCCCGGCCCGCGCTCGCGAGCTGAAGATCACGCTCAATGAATTGCAGAGGCCGATGGAGCTCGAGCTGGAGAGTCAGGCCCGCTATCACGGCAAGCAGTTGAGCAAGTTCTCGTTACGAGATTAAAGTGAAGTGCTGAAGGTTTTGCAGTAGATGACGCTGCAATGGAGGCGCTTCCGAAGGATAGGCAAAACCTTCAGCACGTAGCGGCTTACAAGATTAGTCCACCGGGCGAGGGGTGGTCCACCAGCGCGTCAGCTGGGACTGGGCTTCGTCCCAGTGGGTGTCCTTCTGCAGGGCGAGGTCCTTGTAGGCGCCGCCCGGAGCCCAGAACATCGGGATCTCCAGGGTCAGCCCATGAGCACCGTCCTGAGAGGGATGGTGCTGCTCTTCCACCACCGCGTCGTCGATGGCCGCGACCAGGCCGCGGGCGGCCGACTTCAGGCGCTCGTCCTTGATCCCCCCATGGTTGGCGATGCGCTCGGCGAAGTCGTAAGCGTCCTTGTGGCCCTCGAAGCTCTGGGTGCTCCAGGTAACCCGACGCAGTTTCCAGACCGAGGTGTCGGTGGCCAGCAGGCTCTTGGAGAACTCTTCCAGTGCGTTCTTGACCTGATCCATCTTGCCCAGGTCGGTGGCCGACAGCGTCATGATGCAGTCGTTGTAGGAGGCTGAGCCGGCCACGATGGAGCGGGCGAGATCAAGCGGAGAGGCATCCACTCGTGAGCTCAGCTTCTGCTGCAGGTCGGCAAATCCGCCCTTGGCCAGCCAGCGGTCGTAGGTCCACCCCTCGCCACCTTCCACTTTCTCCGAGGCGATCATGTAACTGGCCCGGTCCTTCAGCTCGTAGGCCACCTCGGTGGCCGCCATATTGCAGGCGTCAAATCCGAGGATGTCAAGCTTCACACCCGTCTTCTGCTCGGCCATGCTCAGACCCTGATGGATCTCCTTGAGGCTCATCCAGCCGCCGTGGCTCTGGTCTTCGCAGGCACCCTTCCAGCCGTCGCCGTGGTTGGAGATGACCAGCATGTAATGCTCGGCCGGATAGTTCTTGATGCCCCATTCGACGAACTCGGCCAGCACTTTGGGGTTGGCCATGTCGATCGGACCCGACTCCTCCACCGAAGGGGAGGCGATGCCCTTGTTCGGGTCTTGCTGCAGGAAGATGCGCTGCATCGCACGCCCGGAATCGTATTGGGCCACCAGGTTGGTATTGTCGTCCGAGCCAACCTTCTCCATCTCGTCGATGTCGTCGAGCATGAAACTCTTGAGATTGTTATCGGCGGCCGAATACTGCAGGATGGTCCACTTCTTCTTCTCCTGCGACACGGTTGGCAAAGTTGCGGCGGTCACGTTCACGGGTCTTGAGCCCCCTTGCTTGGATTGCTGAGAGGATAGAGGGGGCGGGAGGCGAGGAGATGAACTTGATGTTAACGTGTTGAACGTTACGTGATGAAGGTTTTGCCTATCCTTTGGGGGCGCCTCCATACAAGTTTGTCGGCGCAGGTTTCTGCACAACCTTCATCACTGCACTTCAGCAAGGTGGGTGCATGGAAGTCTTGATTGTCCATGGAGATCTGATCCGCCAGCCGGTCGAGGTGATCGTCAACGCCTGGAA
>CAYYHB010000101.1:0-17198 GCA_964471395.1 uncultured Burkholderiales bacterium
GCGATGCCGCCGAAGTTCAGGTTCCACTTGTACTCGACGGTGGCCTGGCGGAACAGCATATAGCCCTGGGTATAGCTGATGATCTTGGCCGCGTAGAGGGCTTGCTCGAGGTCTTTGAGGAAGGCCGTCCGATCGCCGCTAAACTTGCCATCGGGGCCGTGCAAGACCTTGCTGGCCTCCACTCGCTCTTCCTTGAGGGCCGAAAGGTTGCGGCTGAAGACCGCCTCGCCGATCAGGGTGAGGGGCACACCCAGGTCGAGCGAGTTGATCACCGTCCACTTGCCGGTGCCTTTCTGGCCGGCGGTATCCAGGATCTTGTCCACGATGGGGGAGCCGTCCTCGTCCTTGAAGGCCAGGATGTCGCGGGTGATCTGGATGAGGAACGAGTCCAGGTTGCCCTTGTCCCAGCGGTCGAACTCCTGGCTCATCTCGTCGGCCTTCATGCCCAGCGCGTTGGCCATCAGGTCGTAGGCCTCGCAGATGAGCTGGATGTCGCCGTACTCGATGCCGTTGTGCACCATCTTGACGAAGTGGCCGGCTCCTCCCTCGCCCACCCAGTCGCAGCAGGGGGTGCCGTCGGCCACCTTGGCGGCGATGGCCTGGAGGATCGGCTTGACGTGCTCCCAGGCGGCCGGTGAGCCACCAGGCATGATGGAGGGGCCGTTGCGCGCGCCCTCCTCGCCTCCCGAGACGCCTGCCCCCACGAAAAGGAGGCCCTTGGACTCAAGCATCTCGCAGCGGCGGATCGAGTCCTGGTAGTTGGAGTTGCCCCCGTCGATGATGATGTCGCCCGGCTCGAGCACCTCGAGCAACGAGTCGATGGTGGAGTCAACCGCCGGACCGGCCTGCACCATCAGCATCACCCGGCGCGGCTTCTTGAGCGCGTCGGCCAGCTCTTTGAGCGAGTGGGTGCCGATGACCTTCGTGCCTTTGGCCTCGTTGGCCAGAAAGTGGTCCACCTTGGAGACGGTGCGGTTGAAGACGGCTACCGTGAAGCCGTGGTCGTTCATGTTCAAGACCAGGTTCTGTCCCATCACCGCCAGGCCGATCAGGCCGATATCCGCTGTAGCCGCCATCTGATTGCACCCCTTCTTTTCGCCGGAATGGAAGGCGGTTCGCGGAAATCGGCCCGGGCCCTGCGCCTACCGGGAACCGTGTGACTTCTGGCCGAAGCCTCGGCTCGATGCGACCGTTCCGAGAGCGACTTTACGAAGTTGTCTTTGAGGCCGACACACCAGGTGGAAAACTGTTTGACCTGGTCTTGATCGTCTTGATTGTGGTCAGCGTACTGGCCGTCTGTCTCGACAGCGTTCATTCCATCCAGTCGCGCTACGGACACCAGTTGATGGTGCTCGAGTGGTGCATCACCATCGTCTTCACCGTGGAATACTTGCTCCGCCTCTATGCCGCCCCGCGCCGGTTGGCTTACATGACCAGCTTTTTCGGGGTCATCGATGCCGTCTCGATTCTGCCCACCTATCTGAGCTTGCTCTCGGTGGATTTCCATTACGTGATGCTGGTTCGAGTGCTGCGGCTCTTGCGGCTTTTCCGAGTGCTGAAACTGACCCAGTTCGTCCTGGAAAGCGACGTGCTCTGGCGAGCCCTGTTGGCCAGTCGGCGCAAGATCATCGTGTTCTTGTTCGCCGTGCTAACGGTGGTGGTCGCCGTGGGGGCCATCATGTTCGTGGTCGAGGGCCCCGATCACGGGTTTACCAGCGTTCCGGTCTCGATGTACTGGGCCATCGTGACCCTGACCACGGTCGGCTACGGGGACATCTCACCCAAGACTCCTCTGGGGCAGATGATCGCCTCGTTTGTCATGGTGTTGGGCTACGGGATCATCGCGGTCCCCACGGGGATCGTCACCGTCGAGCTGGCCTCGGCCTCACGCTCGGATCCGGTCAGCACCCAGGTGTGCCCGGCCTGCTTTTACGAAAGTCACGACCACGATGCCACCTATTGCAAGCGGTGCGGCTCGGCTCTATAAGGTTACGGCTTCTTCAAGCGAATGTAAGCCCTGGCCCCTGCCGCCTCGAGCTTCTTCTCGAGTGCCTCGGCGGCGGCTCGCTCCAGGTCGGACTTGACCACTTTGGGGCAACTTTCCACCATGTCCTTACAGTCCTTGAGGCCAAGTCCGGTCTCGGCGCGGACCACCTTGATCACCTCGATTTTTCTGGGACCGCACTCGGTCAGGACGACCTCGTAACGGCCGCTCTGGGCCAGAGCCAGCGCCGTCACGAGAACCAGCAAGGTCAGTGTCAGCAGTTTTCTCATTCCAGAGCGGCGCCTTCCTGTCGTTTCTTGATCCGGCTGCCACCGATGGTCAGGTGGCTCGCCAGCTCCTGGATGGTCGCCGGGGCTCGCTCGTAGTCAGCAGAGCCCCCCAGCAGGCCGTTCAGATTGAAAAGCTCGTGGGCCACGATGTCCATGGCATGGGGGAGGGTCTGGCCGCTGGCCAGCAAGTCCTCCAGACGCTGGTAGCCGCGGAGCGTGTCTTCAGCGGGGCGCTCCGAGTCTTGAGCCTGGACCAGCTCAAGCAGTCGCTCGGCCCACTCCAAGCGCTGATTGATGGTGCTCTCGGGCCCCCGGGACTGAACCTCACGGTAGAGCGCCAGCACGTCTGGCGGCTCTTTCAGCCGGGCCGCGATGGGGGAGAAGGCCGGGTAGAAGGCCTGCAGGGTGGCAACCAGCTGCGCGTCACCCAGGCTGGCCGCGACCTTCAGGGTTTCCTCGCGCACCGCGTCGCGCTCGAGTGGAAGGCGGCTCAGGTTGCGGTCGAGCAGTCGGTGGCGGAGCCGCGAGGCGGCCTGGCGCACGCCTTCCACCGGAACCGCGCTCCAATCTTGCAGGAGGGTCTTGCTGGCGCTGGCGAGCCGGTCGGCCAGAACGCTGTCGCGCCGCGAGAGGTGCTCGAGGATCTGAAGCGCGGCGCCCGATTTGGGGTTGGCGGGGCCATCGGCGAACTGCTCGAGCATCTCGGCCACGTGTTTGCGGGCCGCCTTCAGATTCAGACTGAGCGCTCCATCCTCGACCGGCGCTACGGTGGGAACCGGCTGCTGGCCGTAGATGCCGTGCCAGAGGTGCTTCTCCATCTCCTCGGTCAGCCCGCTGGCCCAGCCGTTCTCGAGGTGGTGCCACTCCGAGTCGGCGTGAGCGAGTTTAGCTTCCACCAGCAACTCCACGGTGTGCCGCAGGCGAGGAAACGTCTCTTCCAGCTGCCAGTTCCGACTCAACTCCGAGTTGCAGGCGCTGGCCGTCAGCACCAGCAGTCGCACCAGGGGCCCTGCTTCCTCAGAGTCTTTGTGGGGTCGGCGAAACTCGTCCTCCAGCGCGGCCCCGAACTTTCTCATGAATTGCTGGTCCTCGGCCTGGGCCACCAGCAGGCCGAAGAGCCGCTGGCCCCGGTCGGAAAGGCCGGCCAGGCTGCCTGCGGCTTTCAGCTCGGTCTGGAACTCTCCCAGGAGCCCGTGAAGCCTGTCGGTGTCCGGGAAGACCAGTTGGTAGACGCTCTGGGCCAACCCCGAAGACTTGCCCGGATCGCTGTAGAGGGCCACGCTGGAGTCGGCCAGCACGGTCTCGAGCAAGCGTCCGGCCAGACTCTTATCCTCCACCAGGGGAGTCAGGGCAAGAAGCTGCTGGCGATGAGCCTCCAACTCGGGGTCCTGGTTCGGGCGGCCGAGAGGCTGGTTGGCGAGACAGGTCAGCGACCGCTCCACCCGCCCCTCGAGGTGGGCCCGCAACTCGGGGCCGGGCCGTGACGAGGAAGAGCTGGTGCGCGGGAACTCGCCTTGCAGCATCGCCCCGACCTCCTTCCCCACCGGCTGCTCGAGCTTAAAGAGGGGAGAATACCTGGCGTTGCGCTCGCGGTAGCCAGAGGCGGCCCAGAATGCCCGCAGTGCCTCGGCCGCTCCCTTCGCCGCCGGGCCCGCAGAAAGACGGGGCCACAGCTCGCGCTGCTCAAATCCGGCATCGGGCTGGTGACGGTCTTGCAGCAGCCGGCGATTGAGATCCATGTTGCCCGTGCTCCAGATTCGCTCATGGAAGGGCTCGAGCAGGCGTCGCAACGGCTCGTCTTGCCGAGCGGCCGTGAGCAAGCCCGGGAAGCGCTCGAGTCCGGCCGGATGCTCGAAGAGTCGCTCGAGCTCCTCCCGCGCCCGGTCGGGCTCGCTGCTTGCCCACCCGGTCAGCTCGGCCGTGGTGGCCAGGCGAGTGGACGGGGCCGGGGACTCCTGCGCCGGCCCGGGCGAGGCCTGTTGGGGGCGCGTTGAGAGAGGGGAGTTGATCCCGGTCGGGACGATCTGCACCCCGGAGGATTCGCCGTTCCGACTCGTTCTTCTTTTCGGACTTTACAGTCTGGCTGGAAGCTGGCAGAGTAGACCCCGATGATAATCGTCTTCACCCTTCTGCTTCTTTTGCTCACCGCGGGGTGGCTCTTTATCCGCTGGTCAAGCCGCTGGGGAGCCACCGATGAGGAGTGCGAGCAGCCCATGCCCGGGGACGAGTACCTCCAGGGCAGCTCGGCCCGACGGGCGCGGATGACCCGGGCCATCTGCCTGGCGCCCCCGCCCGAAGCGGTCTGGCCCTGGCTGGCCCAGCTGGGCCGGGGGGCAGGTTTTTACAGCATCGATGTGCTCGACAACGGGGGCCGAACGTCGGCCCGCCACATCGTGGGCTGGATCCCTCCTCCCTGCCTCGGAGACGCCGCGCCCATCGGTTATCTGCGTCATCTCGAGCCGGGGCGCGCCCTGGTGTGGTGGGTGAAGGGGCTGACCTGGCTGGGGTCGCAGGCTCGCATGGTCACCTCCATTCAGCTGACTTCCCATCCGCTCGGCTCACGTCTGGTCATTCGCATCACCGGAGAGGCCAGCGGTCCCGTGGCGGCTCCGGTGCTCGGCTTCTTCCAGCTCATCGACGGGATCATGGCCACCTGGCAGCTACTGGGCATCAAGAGTCGAGTCGAGCGTCACGGCCTCGAGCCCCAGGCTCCGGAGACGGGGGAGAGAGATCAATACCAGTACTACGAGGCCATCTATGCCTCCGGTGAGCGCTGCGGCGTCCCGGGCAAGGAGGATGCGGCTCGCTGGCGTCAGGCTGCCATCGAGGACGGAGTCATCGAGTCACCAGCTTGAGCTGCGGACGGGTGCACGTTTCCGGGAGCGGGCCTGGTAGACTATCCGAGTGAAATTCCTGCTGTGGGTCATTCATCGGACTCGGAGGTTGAGGAGCTGGAAACTCCCATCCACCACGTTGGGCACGTCGCGGAGCTTCTGGTTGCTCCAGATGGACTCGCTCCAGATGAACGGCTTGCCGTTGATGTGGGGGGTGCCGTATTTCGCCCAGAAGGCCTGGTAGGGCGAGTTCAGGTCGAGCACTCCTTCCAGGTCGCTCACAAAGGCTGTCGAGTTCGCGGAGGTGACCTTGGCGTCGATGGAGCCTTCGGGTATGGTCTTGGGTCTGGGCGTGTCGCCGTAGCCCAGGTCCCATCGGCCGTAAATCGACAGCGGGTTGGTCGGGTCGTCGACGTAGGTGATCAGGGCCTTTGCGTCTTCGATGGTCTCGACGCCACCGATGAACTTCAGGAACTGCGTGCGGCGGGCAGGGCGGTTGTTGACCGACTGCAGCTGCTCACGAATGGCGAAGGAGCCTGGCATGTTGTAGCCGAGAATACAGGTCGGCTGGATCATATCGGTATCATAGTCCTGGCGGACTCCATCCGGCTTGGTCGTGACGTTGACCGTGTTCTGGCCATCGGGACGGAAGAACACGAAGGTGTCCCAGGACATCTCGACCAGGCCGAATTCGCCGGTCTTACCATCGAGCACCATGTAACCATTCATGTAGGTTCCCGAGGCTTCAAGGGACATGTACTCGAAGAACTCGTCGATCGACCCGGAGAACTGCTCGGCCAGGGTGGCTCTCCAGATCATCCACAGAGCCTCAACCTTGGGCTGGTCGGCATCGTAAAGATGGGTGGTCTCGTTGAAGATGATCCGCTGTTTGTTGTAGCCAAAGTCGGTGTAGGACGAGAGCATGCCGGGCTGGATAGCATTGAAGGTCATGAAGGTGTCATTGACCACCAGGGTCATGGCCATGGTCTGGGACAGGTAGCTTGACCAGCTGTTGTGTGCCAGGAGAACGTCGTCGGATGTCTTCTTCACGAAGGCCGAGCACTTGGAAACGCGCCGCACGGTGGCTTTGGTCGTGGGGGTCGGGACAGCGTAGATCGCGTCTTCGAACGCGTTGAGGAAGTACACATCCATGAAGGTCAGGCTGGCGGTCTCGTATCCGAGTTGCAGCTCCTGGGCGGTGAAGTCGGCCAACTCGGGCAGCCTGTCACCGGAGAAGTCGACCGCGGGGGGATTCGTCAGTGTGCCGTGATAGAGCCCCAGCAGCCGAAAGAAGAGTCGCCTGAGGTTTCGCGATACGGTCGGGTCGGGATGGTTCAGGGCATAGTTGACCGTGTAGGCGTAGTTGCGCGCCAGGATATCCTGCATCACCTGCAACTCGGCCCGGCTGGGCGGCAGTTGTTGGGGGAAACCGTGGTTCGGGTCGAGCAGGTAGAAAGAGTCCCAATCGTTGTCGCGTGCCGCCAGCATCGCTTCGCGCTGCAGTCGGGCCTGAGCCACGCCCGCATTGTATTCGGCCTGGAAGACGTTGGGGTGCTTGGAGACGATAGTCGTGCTAACGAGGTTGTCTGTCTTCTCCTGGAAAGACTGGACGGTTCCGCCATCTGGGCCGGGGGGAACAGTGACCGGGCTCGGCACGGTAGCCGAGCCGGCGCAGCCCCATACCACACAGATGGCAAGAATCAAAGAAGTCAGTCGGATTCGCATCGCCGCAGGTTCGTTTCACCTGGCAGACTCCCTTTCGCAAGTCTGAGAGAATTGTCCGCCTCCACCGAAGGCGCCTGCCGTGCCAATCAACAGACACCGTAATTGCGTCCGAGGTTCCGGGCGCCGTCGACGAGGCCCTCTTGAGCTCCGGCCGGACCGGGCCGCTCCGCCCTCCGGGGCGCCTTCCTCAGGCTCATTGTGAGAACGGCTGCCTGAGGACCTCGGCGAGGAAGTCTCTTACGAGCTCGCGCAGCCCCGCATCCTTAACCAGGCTCAGCCCGGTCGCGAGCAACTCGCGAGCCCGCACGTCGTGGCCCTGCTCGCTCTCTGAGATGGCTTCCAGGAGATAGGCGGTGGGATGATCTGGGAACTGTTTCTGGGCCGCCCTCAGCAAGAGCTCGGCCCGGGCATTCTCTCGCCGGACGAGCAGCCGGAAGGCGGCCTGTAAGGGGGCTCCCGGGAGGTCGAAGTGGAAGTTGGCGCCGGCTTGCAGCATCTGGGTGGCAAACAGGTTGTCCCCCATCTCGGCCTGCACGTCTCGGGCCAGCCGATAGCGCAGCAGGTAGGGCATGATCTCGTCCGTCAGTCCGAAAGGAAGTCGGCCGTACTCTTGCAGGCGCTGCAAGGCCGTGGCGCGGCGCTGAATCTGGGCGAGCTGTTCGTCGGAGAGCCCGGTCACCAGGGTTTTTAGCTCGGACAGGTCGCTTATGCGCAAGTCGCTGACGGGGGGCTGCAAACTCATAGCATACTCGAGATACGGGTGATCGTCGGAAATCACTCGACTACCCGCCGCGTAGCGCTCCAGGCCTCGCGGGCCGCGCTTGAAGGTGGCCAGCAGGTCGATGACGTTGTCCAGGCCGATCTGGCCCAGAGGCGCCGAAAGCGCGGCTAGCCGCTCTGCCAGCGCTGCGGCGTCGATCTGCGTGGGGCGGGCAAAGCCCACCAACAGGTAGTCATCGACGCCGCCCTCCCACAAGGTGGCCTCTGGAAAGACCTGCAGGAACGTCTTGACGATCATGCGGTTGGTCGGATCGGAAACCAGCGGCAGCGGCAGCCACTGACAGACCATGCCGTCCTCGGTCAGGCGCTCGCGACAGAGCCGATAGTAATCCTCGGAGTAGAGGTTCACGACGCCCGGATTGCTGGGGGGGGGCGGTTCGAAGGTGATCAGGTCAAAGCGCTCCCGGGTGCGTAGCAGGAAGTTGCGGCCGTCCCCTTGCAGGATGCGCACGCGCGGGTCCTGGCTCTGGGCCACGCGCTCGTTGGCCTCGGAGAAGTGGTGCGCCGAGCGCAATACGGCCGGGGAGAGCTCGACGCACCAGGTTTCTGCCAGCTCGCGATGTAAGCTCGTGGCTCCGAACGTCATCCCGGTTCCAAAGCAAATAACCAGGGCCTTACGGGGGGCGGTGTGGAGCAGCAGCGGCAGGTGGGCCATCAACTTGGCATAGCGATGGGCCACGTCTTTGGAGTTCATCATCATGGTGCCGTTCATCAAGAGAACGTCTCCCACGCGCGTGTTCTTGGCCACCACAACGGTGCCGTAGAGGTCCTCCTCGGCGCTCACGATCTGGGATTGCTCGATTCCGTAAGCACGCTTGTAAACGTAGAGGTTGAAATGGCGCATCAGCCAGTCGGATGGGAGAGTCATGAAGGCCACCACCAATCCGGCAGCTAAAGCCAGAGCCCCCCCCGCAGGCCAGCGAGGGGCCTCGCAATAGGGCAGCACCAACCCCGCCGCGACCAGTAACAGGGCCCCAAGCAGGGCCATCGAGCCCTGGACCCCGAGCCCGGGAAGCAGCACGAACCCGGCCGCCAGAGCTCCCAGGATGGAGCCCAGGGTATTGGCCGAGTAGAGCTGGCCGATGGGCTGGCCGATGCCGCCCTGGCCGCGCAGAGCCACGGCGCAGGCCAGGGGGAACGCGAAGCCCATCAGAAAGGTCGGCAGCCCGAACAGAGCCATCGACTGGAGGATCACCGGGGCGATCTGCAACCCCAGCTCCGCGCCGAAAGGACGGGCCAACACGAGCACCAGGTTGGCCAGAGGGGGCTGACGCAAGGCTTCTTCGAACCACCGCAGGCTGACCACCAGGCTCAGGCTGGTGACGGCGATGGCCACCAGCGTGAGGCAGAGTGCCACGCCTGGCCGGCGGATTCGGGTCGAGAAGGGCGAGCCCAGGGCGCTTCCCAGGGAGATACTGGCCAGATAGGTGGCAAGAATGATGCTGAATACGTAGATCCGGGGAAAGACGGTCACCGCTAACAGGCGGAACCAGACCACCTGCAGGGCCAGCGCGCAGAAACCGCTCAAGCCGTAGGCAAGCAACAACCAGATGGCCCGAGTTTGATGCGGCACTTCCCTGGGGGCCAGCACCGACGGGCCGATGTTTCCCCTCAGCGCCAGCGCCAGAGCACCTGCCAGCAGGTTGAAGCTGGCCGCCAGCACGGCGCTCTGCCACACACCCAGGCTCGGGACCAGCACCAGGTCGGTCAGAAAGGCTCCCGCAACCGCCCCCAGCGTGTTGACTCCGTAGAGCCAGCCGATCATCCGACTGGGGCCCTCCATGCTGCCCACGGCTCGACTCAAGACGGGCAGGGTCGCTCCCATGAGGGTGCAGGGCACCAGCAAGGCCAGGCTGGCCAGCAAAGCTTCCAGCAACACAACGCTCTGAGACGACGAGGTGTGGGGGCGGGCAAAGAAGCTGCTCCCCAGGATACCGGGGAGGGCCGTCAGGAACCAGGTGGCTGCCAGGGCGCTGGCGCTGATGCCGACCTCCAGAAGGGCGTAGGCTCCTACCCCCAGCGAGCGGCGGTCGGATACCTGGGCGCCCAGCCAGCCGCCCAGGGCCAGCCCGCCCATGAAGCCCGCCACCACGGTGGAGACAGCGAAGACGGTGACTCCCAGCGCCAGGGCGGCCAGACGGACCCAGACAACCTCCAACACAAGTCCGCTGAACCCGGACAGGAAAAAAAGCAGGAAAAGGGGGAGCACGGAGCGCCTCGGCACGACGCGCATGTTCGCCTCACCGGATGGTTGACCTCCGGCCCGCGTTTGAAGGAGGTCTGACTGCTCAAAGTTTGGAACACCCGGAAATGACCGCGGAAACACTTCAGGCCCTGGAACACCTTGATCGGGGCGAGCTCGAGCGCGCCGGGGAATTGCTCGCTCACCACCAGGATGCGGAACTCTGGCGTATCGCGTATGGCCCCCGCTGAGGTGGCGGGCTCCTGTTCCCCGGCGGAGATCCGGGCCTGGGAGCGAACCTGCTCCTGGTGCTCGATCTTCTTCGCCAGATGGACCCCGCCGCGCTCGACCTCGCGGTTCGCTCAGGTTTGCGCCCGGGACGCAAAGAGCTTGCCTACCTGGTCGGTGAGCGGCTGCCCGATCTCAGCGTCGAAGCCCGCGCCACCCTGATCGATCGACTGCAGCGCGGCTTTACCACCGCCCGCAAGGAGACAGCCATCCGAGAGCTGTTCCTGGCCACCCACGGAGCCGACCTGACGCGCCTCAAGCGGTTGATCGAGAGGGGGCCGGACCACCGTGATCTTGCCCAGTTACTCTACCACGACATCGATCTCTCCTCGGTGCGCCAGGACATCCTGGACCACTTCCAGCGGGAGGCCGAGCAGTATCGCTGCGACGAGGTCAAGGTGATCAGCGACGTGGACGACACCCTCTACCGCAACTGGGTGGACCCGCGCTTTCCGCCCCGCACGGTCTATCCGGGGGTGATCCAGCTTTACCGCGAGCTCGAGGGGCGTGAGATCGGGGACATCGTCTTCCTGACGGGGCGACCTGGAGAGCGCTCCGGAAAGCTCAAGCGCATGTTCCGCCGTCGCCTGGGCGCGCTGGGGGCGCCGGAGGCGAGCATGCTGACCGGCAGCCTGGCGCACCAGTTCGTCCACCCCTGGGTCTTCGCGCGCAAGTGGCGCAACTTCGAGCGCTACCGCAAGCTCTACCCGGAGATGACGATCGTGATGTTCGGAGACAGCGGACAGGCCGATCCGGAGTTCATCGGCCAGGCCCTGGAGCGCTTTCCCGAGCACGTGCGGGCGGGGCTGATCCACCGGGTCAAGCCGCTCGACCCCGAGCGGCTTGAGCGGTGCCAGCGGCAAGGGGTGCTTTTCTTCGATACCTACGTGGGAGCGGCCATCCACCTCAATCGGTTGGGCTTCTTGACCGCCGAGGGCCTGGAGCGCGTGGGGGCTGCGGCCCAGAGTGACTTCGAGGCGATCAAGTTTCCCGACGAGGCGATGCGTCAGGCACGCCAGCTCGAGCTGGCGGCCGATCTGACCGGCGCCCGTCAGGGCCCGAGCAGCTCGCCCACCCAGTCATAGGTAGGCCGAGGAGGCGCATCAGTTGTTCAGCCTGCTGCTGACTTTGTTGACGATGGAGTTCGGTTGGGTGGCGTCGTGGACGTCGCCGGCCAGATCCCAGATCATGATGCCTCCCAGGTCATACCCTTTGTTCGGGGCGGGGAGCTGGGCTTTGACGTAGTCCACCTTCTTGCTGATGGCATTGTCCACGTCGTCATAGGTGATCATCACGCTGCCCTTGTCGGGCTGTTTGAAGAGCCCGGAGAAGGTCCAGGCCGCGATGGCGGTGCTGTCGTAGTGCTTGAACTGCTTATCGGTGCCCGAGTCATAAAGCTGCGAGATGTGCCAGTAGTCAAACACTCCGGTGAGATCGCTGGGAGTGGCCTTCGGGTCATCGAAGGTACCGATGGCATTGCCTTTGGACACGTCGAAGCTCTGGAACAGCCCATTGTTGTCGATGCTCGCCACCTGGGGAAAGCTGCGTCCATAAGCCGGCACACCCACGATGATCTTCTGGGGCGGCACCCCGGCCGCAAGATAAGCCTTCACCGCCGCGTCGGTGTTGAAGTCGTCGGGACCGAACGGATCAGGTACGGACCCGCTTGTGCCCGGGAACAGGGAAGCCAGATGACCCGTCTTCGGAGGGCTCGCGTCGAAAGAGCCATGGTAGTCGTAGGCCATCAGGTTGAACCAGTCGACCGATTGGGCCACCTTGCCCAGCTCGATGTGGGCGAAGGTCTTGGGAGCGGCCGGGACGGCGGCGCTCAGATAAAACTTCCGATTTTCATTTTGACCTTTGGCATCGAGGGCCTGGCGCAACTCACCCATCAGCGCGGTGTAGTTCTTGGTGTCGGCGGGGTCGCCCGGAATATCCTTGCCGTCCGGACCTGTTCCTTTGCGCACGACGGGGTACTCCCAGTCTATGTCGATGCCGTCAAAGCCGTACTTGCTCATGAAGTTGACCGCCGACCTCACGAAGAGGGCTCGCTTCTTGGAGTCCTTGGCCATGTCGGAGAACGGAGCCGTCAGAGTCCAGCCCCCGATGGAGATCATCACCTTGAGTTGAGGAAATTTGGCTTTGAGCTTGGCGATCTCTTTGAAATTCCCGCGGAACTCGTCGGGCGCAAACTTGGTCGGATCTGCCCAGGTGTCGGGCGGATAGGATTTTCCCCAATCGGCCCAGTAGTCGAAGGCCACCACGGTGCCGGGCGGGCCTTCCAGCTCGCCCCGTTTATAGGGGTAAGTCTCGCCCTGATCGACGATCCTGGCGAAGGCATAGTTGACCACGTTCATCTTGTCGGCCGGAATCTGATTGGTCGTGTCGCTGGGATTGCCCGCGTTCTGAAAGACGTTGTAGCCGCGGCTCTGGGCATCCTTGTCGGTGCTCCCCGTGGGCTGACCGGGATAGCCGCGATAAGCGGTCCAGTTGGCGTAGTACCCTACCAGCATGCGCGTCCCGTCGATCGGACCGGCCGCCTGAACCTCGTCGCGGGCCTGGGGAGCGGTCACCACATCGTCCACCGTGCCTGAGACCGCCACCAGCGCGTTGACAGGAGGGGTCTGGAGGGCGGTCTGAGCCCCAAACACGGTTCGGGTGCCCTCAAAGGTGACCCAGACGCCCGGAAAGCCCACCCCCTGCGAGCCCAGATGCGGGATGGCCCGCGCCCGCACCTGGATGTCTCCGGAAGTCAGCACCAGGAGGTCACCGTTTGAAGTCACGGTCAGCGAGCCGAGCATCTGCCCGTAAGCGCTGTTGGCCGAAGGGTCGAAGGGTGTGGAGATGGGCTCGAAGCTGGGGTCGAGCCCGAAGCTTTGCTCGATGGGTGCGGTCAGGGTGCTGAGGGCCTCGGCAAATTGGGACGGATTGGGCACCGGGCTGGCCAGGGAGAAGTTCGCGAAGACCGCCTCGGGCGAGGTTCCAATGGCTGCGTAAAAGGCCCGCAGCAGCCCGTCCTCGAGAGGGCTCACGTTGACGATGGAGTTCCCGGGACTCAGGCTGAACAGCACGGTTCCGTCAGCCAGGGTGGCCTGCACCAGGAAGGGGCCGGCGTTGTCGCGCACGAGAGGGTCGACGCTCAGGGAGTAGTTCCCCTGTTGATCGGAGAGGGCCGTGCCGATGACGGTGCCGGACGCGTCCTTGATGACGATCTGGGCACCGGGCTGGGCCCCCCGGGTGGCCACCGAGCCGGCGAAGGTCGAAGCCGTGCCCTGCGGCAGATTCTGTGCCGGAGGGATAATCTGAGCCCCATTATCCAGAATCGCTCCGCCCGAGCAGCCCAGCGCGAGGCTGGCGGTGCACAAGCTTACGACAATCAGGTGGTGGGACAGTTTCATGGAGCTCCTCCTGAGAACGGAATCGAACAGCGTTCGAAGGTCGTGGTTGGCCTCCCTGCCCGGGCCGGAACGGAGGGTCCGGCCTGGCCCAAAGAGAACATGCAAGGTCCAAGCATGGACATCCGCCCTACCAACGGATTCAACCTTCTGCAACCGGGCTGGAGCCTGCCGCAAACCGCGTCGGGAGGACCCCTGCCGGACAGCGTCCAGCTGTCCTCTCTTCCCTCCTGGTCTCCGTCCCGGCCTGTCGTGGCTGCGTCCCCTGCGCCTCCTTCCTCCGGCTCTCTGGCCAGCACCGCGGCCGAGACGCTGCGGCGCACCGGGGTCAGCCTGCTCGGCTGGCTGGCTCCCTTCAGCGAGCCCGCGGCTCAGCCGCCGGTCGCCACGCCCTCGGAGCCGGAAAGCCGACTGGCCGCCACCGTTCGTCAGGGCCTCGTCGAGCTCGAGAGAGCCTCCGGTCGGCCGGCGGGGGCCCCGGAGGGCAAGAGCGGCCCGGCCACCCCCGAGGAGGCGTTCGAGAACATCCGGGCCGGGCGGGGGGCTTACCTGAGCGGCGGGGTTTACTGCTACAACGTCAAGACCCTGGACGAAGCAGGCTTTTTCCTGTTCATGTCGGGTCGTTGCAGCGAGACCGAGCTGGAGCGCCCCGACCTGGCCCGCAGCTTGAAGTGGCTCACCGAGAAGGGTCTTTGTTGCGACGGGGCGCTCCATAGCGAGATTCCCCTGCGACTTTACCAGGCGCTGAAAGCTCCCGAGCACAGCGTGGAGATTCGCACTCCCGAGCAGGACCGCAAGAAGAGCCTGTCGCTCGGACGCTTCAGCGCCGCCGAGATGGAGCCTTTCGAGGCCTTTCTCGCAAAGGTCGAGCCCGAGCTTGCCGCGGCTACGCTTGCCGAGCGACACGGCGACCGCAGGAATGATATCTGGACACGGATTCACAAGACCGAGCTGAATCACCAGGAGGCCGACATGGTGACTCGGGCTCAGGCCGCGGCGGCCACCTCTCGTTTAAGCTTCAGTGCCGACCTGGGCTATCAGGAGCTGCTGCGGCTCGCTCGCGAGCATCCCCTGGCTGACCTGATCGGCTTTCTCCGGGATTTGCCGCTCAAGAACGGAGAGCAGGCGATCCAGGCGCTGGCCCATTTCGGACAGGTCTCCTCCGACAAGCTGGCGGAGACGATGCGCAGGGTGGAGGACCTCGACCTGGCTCTGACAGCGACCCATCTGGCCCGGAGCCCGGAGCGGGCCGAGCAGCTGGAAAAGCTGCAGGATGCCGTCCTTCGCAAGGAGGTCTCCAAAGAGCTGATCGCAGGCTGGGTGGCCCGCCAGGGGGAGGTCGACGTCGAGGCGGGGTTGGCGAAGCTCGACAAAGAGCGAGATTTCGCGCCCCAGGTCGCCCGCATGTGGAGCGAGCTTCCCACCGAGCAGCACGCGCTTTGCTTGCAGCTGATGGTCCGTCCGAGTCAGGACTTTGACCAGACCCGGAAGGCAATGGCCGCCGTCAACCAGGCTCCGACCCGGGCAGCCGCCTGGCTGGCCTGGAACGAGGAGCTCGATTCCACCAAGAAGGCCAACTGGCGCGCCGAGCAGGCCACCAGGTTGCTGGAAGGCTGGACAGGCTCGGACCTTTCGCGCGATGGGCCCGACTTTGCCCGGGTGCTCTCGTGCTGTCAGGGCGATCCCGACCGGGCCCTGGCTGCCTGGTCTTCGCTGCAAGAGTCGCCCGATCGCGATCTGGGGCTGGCCGTCTTGCAAGCCACCGGCTCGGTCGCCCCCGGGATGGTGGACCGACTGATCGAGCAGGGCTTCAAGCAGCAAGACCGGCCCGCCGGGGTGCGCTTTCTGGTGGAGCAGGGGGTGGGCCTGGAGGCCTCCATGGACGCGACTTCGCTATTGAGCGGGCGCGAGCGTCCCCTGGGTGACCTGCTGCAAGACTACAAGACCATTCGCAATCAGATCGAGACGCTGCCCAACGCCGATGCGCGGACCCGGGTGGCCATGCGGCAGGCCTTCGAGCTCGGCCCCCGGGCCACCGAGTCGCTGGCGGCCGCTACCCGGGCCTGCTGGGACCTCACGCGCGGGCTCGAGCTCCTGCCCCTGCTCGAGCAGCCCGGTCGCGAGGAGCACCTGGCCAACCTCGAATGCGCCGGCTGGCTGGCCGCCGGGGACCAGGGACGCAAACAGCAGACCGCCCAGTACTTCCGGTTGCTGCAGGCCGCTGGCGCCGGCCCCGAGCAGCGCGCCGCGCTGGCGGGCCCTCTGAAGGGGAGCAAGCTGGCCGAGGTAGAGGACTTCCTGGGCCATCGGGCCGGGGAGGCCGACGACCAGCTGACCCGCATCGGTCGGGCAGCCAGGCTACTGGGCCGGACCGGATCCGACTCCGAGGCCACGGCCGAGATCGCCCGGCGCCTGGGCGGAGTCGACTGGACCCTGGAGGCCGGAGCTTTGCTCAAGCTGGGCCCGGCTGCCGAGGAGGTGGCCCGCCAGCTGGGCTCGCCCGAAGCCCTGCGAACCGCCGCTCCGCTTCTCTACGCGCTGGGAAGCGATGAGTATGCCTCGCGCGGCTTCACGGCCCTGTCGACCCCGGTCGGTCAGGAGAGTTTCGCGGAGCGCTGCCAGGCCGCTTTGAGCTGGCTCCAGGCCTGCCCGGGTGACCTGAAGGAGGCAACCGAGGACTGGGCCGCCCTGACGGCTCGTCTCGGGCCCGGCGAGACCCTGGCCGACACGGTGGATGCCGGCGTGCGGCTGCGGGCCATGCTGGGCGAGCGTCAGGATTTTCGCACCGTCGTCGAGCGGCTCCATGCCCTGGGCCGCTGGGAAAATGGGCCGCGCTTCTCCGAGGCCTTCACGGCGTTCACCGCGGCCGCCTCTCGACTCGGGCCGGACACTCTGTTTGGCAAACTGGATGTCGAGGCGGTGCTGGCCGAGATGTCCCGGCCCGGTGCGACCCCCGCCCAGGCACGCTCGGCCACGGTTCTCGAAGAGGCCGGCCAGGTGACCCTGCCCGGGGTCCGGTTACGCAAGCGTTCCTGAATTGATTGACGCTCTCGGCCCAGGTCAGAAAACGCCTCAACCGCGCACCTTGACCGGGACCCGCACCCCGCCCACGACGACCGAGCCCTGGCGTATCTCCAGGCCGCTGGCGCCGTCCGGGCTCGAGCCCAGCTTGCCCACCTCTTTCAGCTCGCCCAGTTGCAGCTCCCAGCGGTCCAGGGTGTCGCGCAGCAGGGCCTGCTGGTCGCTTCGGTCCTGCATGAAGATGCCGGCCCCGAACAGGCCGCTCATCAAGACCGAGTTGGCGATGCCCACTCCGGGGGCCAGCTTGGCCGTGACCATCAGGGCCAGCATGTTGACCGCACCACCCCCGAAGAGCCACAGGGAGCGGTCGCGCATCTGCTTGCCCTGAAGCTCGGAGGCGGCCCGCATGCTGTCCAGGGTCTCGCCCACGGCCCCGCGCACCCGATTGAGGTCTTCCTCGACCTGCTTTTGCGCCCCGGGATGGCCCGCAAGACCCTGCTTGACGCTCTCGAGCAGCTCGATCAGCTCGGCTTTGGTGGCCGTGCTGTCGCCCTGGGCAAGCTTGCGGGCCAGCTCGCCCTGGCCGGAGGGAAGCGCGCCCTCATGGCGCAGCTGCTGGCTCCAATGGGTGAGCACCGCCTGTTTGTGCCAGGTGCGGTCGATCTTGTCTCCGGTCATGCCGCCTTTGGCCACCAGGGC
>CAYYHB010000102.1:0-17044 GCA_964471395.1 uncultured Burkholderiales bacterium
GGTCGGCGCAGATGAGGATGTCGTGCAGCTCCTCCCAGAACTCCTCGTCGATCTTTTTGTGGAGCCGGAACAGCCCCACCATGCCGCCCACCAGGTTCTTACGGGTCTTGTCCAGGCCCTGAGCCATCTTGATGAAGAACGGGTCGACCGGCGTGAGCGCGATCTGCACCGTCTTGTCCCAGGCCTTCTGGAAGATATTCTTGCCTTTGGTGGGTGCGGTCTCACCGGATTGCTCGGCCTCGGCAACCTGGTTTTCTTGAACCGAAACTGGCTCCATCGCGGGAGCCGCCGCCTCCTCGGCTGCTGCCTCCTCCGCCTCGTGCTCGGCCTCGACCGCTTCCTCGACGGCCTCCATGGCCTGCTCGAGCTCGGGCTTGAGCTCTTTCTTCTTGAACCAGTTGCGGAATTTGTCCATCGGAAGAGGGGTGCTTTAGCCTGCCGGGGGTCAGGCTCCTGCCAGATTGCGCCAGGCCATCTCGCGCCGCTCTTTGTCCAGCGGAGCGAAAGCCGAGACTTCCGGCGGCGGGGCTTTGCTCTCGAGCAGCAGACGGTCAATCAGGTAGGAGAGCACAGCCCGGCGGTCTTCCGGCGTGAAACCTTCCAGTCCGGCCACCCGCAGCAGCCCGGCCCCGAGATCGAGCAGGAACACGCACTCGCCGGTGGCGCTGCGGTGGAAGAAAAGCTCGGGGCCTTGCTGGTAGATAAACCACTTCTCGCTCTTCTTAACGGGAACGCGGCCTTTAGCAATGCGCTCCAGCTCCTCAGGCGAGAAGCGGCGCGAGAATGCGATCTCCTCGTAAGGCTTAGCCAACGGCTGGTGGGGCCAATCCTCGGCGCGGGCGGTCATGACAACACCGGAAGGCACAAGGTCGCCACCACCCCGTGGTTGGCGCCCAGATGCTCGAGAGCGGTATCCAGCGTGCCCCGGCGGGCCGGCTTGAGGGCCAGGAAGATGTGAGCCACGCCGTCATGCCCCTCCTGCTGGCTGGCCTGACGGATGGACAGGCCGTGCGAGCCCAAAAGGGCCGCCACGGCGCCGAAGACCCCCGGCTGGTCCTGCACCGTGAAGCGCACCCACCAGGGATAGACGTGCTCGGAATGGGGCAGCACGGGAACCGGAGCGCCCTCGTGGAAGGCCGGGATGTCCACCATGCGAAAGCGCTCGCGGCGAGCCACCTCCAGCAAGTCGCGCACCACCGAGCGGGCCGTGGGCAAAGCCCCCGCGCCCTTGCCCACCAGCGTCAGGGGCTCTTCGCGTCCCTGCAAGCGCAGCGACACGGCGTTGGTCTCGCGGCGCACGGCGTAGAGGCTGTGGCCTGCCTCGACCAGGGCCGGGCCCACCCACAGCTCCAGGCCCGCCGCATGGCGCACGGCCCGGGCCACGGGGCGCAGGCTCAGGCTCAGCCGGGCCGCTTCGGCCGTATCCACGGCCCGGATGCTCTCGATGCCCTGAAGGCGGATACTGCGCCAGGAGACCGGCGTGTGAAAGACGAGCGAGGCCAGGATGGAGAGCTTCTGGGCGGCATCGGCCCCGGATACGTCCAGGGTGGGGTCGGCCTCGGCAAAGCCGCTCTCCTGGGCCTCGCGCAGGGCGTCGCCGTAATCGCTGCCGTCGGCCATGCGGGTCAAGAGGTAGTTGGAGGTGCCGTTCAGGATGCCGGTGATGGCCTCCACGTCCTGGTCGGAGGGCATTTTCTGGACCATCTCGATGACCGGGATCTCCCCGCAGACGCTGCCCTCAAAGCCCAGGTTGCGGCGATACTTGCGGGCGGCGGCGAAGATCTCGGGCCCGTGCTCGGCCAGCACGGCCTTGTTGGCGGTGATGACATGCTTGCCGTTCTGCAGGGCGGCGAGGATGTGGGTGCGGGCCGGCTCGATCCCGCCCATCAGCTCCACCACCACGTCGATCTGGCGGTTGTCGAGCACGGCCGCCGGGTCCTGGGTCAGCTCGCCGTCGAAGTTGCGCGCTTTGTCCAGGCTGCGTACGACCGCCACCGGGAAGTGCAGGTCCACGCCGGTCTTCTCGCGGCTGTAGAGCTCGCGCGCATACTGCAGCATGCCGCCAGCCACCGTGCCCAGGCCCAGCAGGCCGACGCGCAGCGCGCCCGGATCGAAGAGGTCCTTATAGAGGCGCACGATCAGCTCGCGCGCCCCCCGCTTCAAGGCGACGAACTCGAAGGTGGCGTCGGTCAAGAGCTGGGGGCTCTTGTGCACCAGGGGCGCCCCCCACTTCTCCGGGTTCTCCAGGGCGTCGATGGACTGGTGGATTCGCGCGAGCAGGCTGTGGTTGATCCCGATGCCGTCCCCCACGACCTTGATCAGCACCTGGTCGCGCGACAGGTGGGAGCGAGAGTAACGGGTCTCCAGCTCCTCCAGCCCGGGGGACAGGCGGTCGAACACGAAGCTGGCCCGCCCGGTGGCGTAGGAGGCCATCAAAAGGCGCCCCTCGGCCAGGTCGGCCACGTCGGCCCACAGGCCGCGGTAGTCCTCCTCGCGATCGAGGTAGACGGTCAGAAGCTGCACTCCCTCCAGGGCGGTGACCCCTTTGGGGACGCCGTCGGGCGAGCTGTGCCCCACGATCACAGTGCCCGGATGGTAGGGGTTGAAGGTGTTCTTGACCACCATCTTGAGGTGGCGCCCACGCTTGGCCGCCAGCCGCGCGGCGGCCAGGCACTTCTGGTAGAGCACGCGTGAGCCGAAGGCGGCCATCTGGTAGGCCTCCTCGTGGGAGAGCTCGCTGACGGTGATGGGCTTATCCACCACGCCCGGGTCGGTGGCGGCCACCCCATCCACGTCGGTCCAGATCTCCACATCGCGCTTGAGAGCCGCTCCCAGCACGGCGGCGGTGTAGTCGGATCCGCCCCGGCCCAGGGTGGTGCGGCGCCCGTCGTGAGTCACCCCCACGAAACCCGGCACGACCAGAAGCTCGCGGCTCTGGATCACTTTCTGGGCGATGCTGTTGAGCGACTCTTCCAGCACCGAAGCATCCTGGAACTGATCGCCGGTGATCATGCCCAGCTCCTCGGGCAGGGCCGCCCGGGCGTTCCAGCCGTCCTGTCGCAGGTAGGCGGCCATCACCTGGGAGGAGAGCAACTCCCCCCAGCCGGCGATGCGGTCAAGCCCCTCGGGCCCGGCGGGCCGGTCGCGAAGGTCCTGGGCCAGCTCTTCGAAGGCGTCGTCGAGCAGATCGACAGGAAGCTCGAGACCGGAGAGCAGGTCGAGGTGGTCGGCCTTCAAAGACTCGAGCTCGGCTCTGAAGCTCTTCAGCTCGGCCAGCCGCAGCAGCCGGTCGGTAACTTTCAGCTTGCTGGCTTTGCCCTTCTCCTTGAGCACCCCCAGGGCGGAGACCACCACCAGCGGCTCCAGGGCGCGGCGCTCGCGCAGGATGTTGCGCACCAGCTTCCAGGTGGATGGATTGGCCAGCGAGCTGCCCCCGAATTTGGCGATCAGGCGTGGACGCATGGGGCCGCCCTTTCGCCCTCCGGGGGGACCACCCTGTCTGGACCGAGAAGAGGGGGGCGTGGCTCGGTGGATGGTCGCGCTGCTTCTAGCGTTTTGCACGGGATGTGTCTCTCCAGGACCGGAGACGTTCGTTACTTTCATGCACGAGGGCGAGAGCCACACCTTCAGCCCGGCCAGCTACCGGCGGCTGGGCGACGAGACTTACCTGGAAGCCAGCGGGATCAAGCTCGTTTCCGGCTCGTCGGGAGTCTCGGGCCAGGTCAAGCTGGGGGGCGCCAGCTACAAGGTGGTGCGAGGCACGTTCACGCTGCAGTCGCTGAAGGAGAACGTGGCCCAGGGGAACCTCGAGCTCGTGCTCGAGCGGCAGCCTCCGCTGGAGATCCGCGGGAGCTTCCGGGCCCGGGCCGAGGCCCACTGACCGGGCCGTTTCCTCCAGATTGCCAGGTAGCCGCCGCTCCCGGAGCGAACTTTTCTGCTGAAAATGTGGCGCGGGGGCGGATATGGATTGCTGCTGGCGGGGCTGCTCACGCTCGCCTGCAAGGGAGAGCCCCAGATCTGCAAGATTCGGTTTCTCACCGACCCGCCGGGGGCGTCGGTGTCGATGAATGGGTCAAGCATCGGCCCGCAGGCCATCAGCGGCGAGGAACCGATCCACGTGACTCTCCCCGATGGCCCCACGGTGACCTTTGAATTCAAGCTTGAAGGGTACGAGGCCCCGAATCCCCTGGAGGTGAACCGAAACAAGCTGCTCCAGGCGGAGCCGCCGGTCAGCATCCCCCTCGATGGAAAACCGCTGCGCCTGAAGCCGTCTTCTTCGATGGCTCGTCTCCACTTCTACCGCTACCAGATCGGCCTGTTGCTGGCCCTGGCCGGCATCGCCGCCGCTGGCTACCTGCGCCTCTTGCGCCAGAATCGGCGTGAGAAGCGTCTGCAGGACCTGATCGCCACCGCCGAGCCCAGCTCGCTGACCGGCACCAGGCTGGGCCCCTATCGCCTCATCGAGGCGCTGGGGCGGGGCGGCATGGGGCGTGTCTACCGGGCCCTGCCCCAGGACACGCTCGACCCGACGCGTGCGCTCGCGGTCAAAATCATGTTCTCTGGCCAGGAGCTCGACCCCGAGTTGAGCCAGCGCTTTCGCCGCGAGGTGAAGATGTGCTTCGAGCTCGACCACCCCAACATCGTGCGGCTGTGCGACTGGGGCGAGCAGGACGGGCTCGTCTACCTGGCCATGGAGCTGGTCGAGGGAGGCACCCTGCGCGAGCGCATCAGCGCCGGAGGAATGCCCCTGACCGAGGCCGCCGCCATCCTCGAGCAGCTCTCCCAGGCCCTGGCTTACGCCCACTCGCGTGGAGTCGTGCATCGCGATCTCAAGCCCGAGAACATCATGTTCACGCGTGGAGGTCAGCTCAAGCTGATGGACTTCGGGCTGGGCAAAAAGTACGACTCCACCAACCTGACCCAGTCCGGGGCAATTCTGGGTACCCCCGCTTACATGGCTCCCGAGCAGATTCAGGGGGCCGGGTTTGAGCCCGCCATCGACCAGTATGCCCTGGGCGTGATCGCCTACGAGATGTTGACCGGCCAGACCCCGTTCACCAACGAGGATCCGATTCAGCTGGTGTTCCAGCATGTGAGCGAGAACGCCCCGGCTCCCTCCACGCTGCGGCCCGATCTCTCGCCCGAGGTCGATCAGGTCGTGCTGCGCATCCTCTCCAAGTCGCCCGAGCACCGTTATGCCAGCGTCGAGGAGGCCGGCCATGCCCTGGTCGGGGCCCTGCGATGACCACCCTGACCGACTCGGGGCGTCGCGACCTGTTCCGCATTGCGCTCGTTTCGATGAAGACCTTCCTGGGGGCCGAGCGCCTCCTGATCTTGTTCGACCCGGACGAATCCGGCCAGCTGACCGTGCAGGCCGCCCACGGGCTAAATCCAGAGCAGTTCCAGGTGGACGCGCCCGTCAGTTTGAGCCTGCTCGAGCGCCTGCGCGCTCAGGGCACCCCCTGGCTCTCGCAGGACGTGCAGCAAGAGCCCGAGCTCAAGGACATCGCCAGCGTGCTCTTGTCGGGCATTCGCTCGGTGCTCTGCGTGCCGTTGCTGGACACGAGCCAGAAGGTGAGGGGCCTGCTCTACGCCGACCACTGCAGCCGTCCGCAGGCCTTCTCTCGCGGGGACCTGGTAAGGTTGACCTCTTACGCCCGCGATCTCGAGCGCCAGGTCTGGCCCATCGTGGCCCCCGCCCGTGAGGTGCCTCCCCCGCCCTGCCCCCAACCGCGTGGGGCGGCCCGGCCGATAGCCACCCCGCGAACCATCCCGGCAGGCCCTCCCGTTCCCCTTGATCAACGCTCCCAGGTCATCTTGCTGCGCTCGCTGGCGGTCATGCTGGGGGCCGGCCTCCCGCTGGCCCGGGCGCTGCACGTGCTGGAAGGACAGCCGGATGGCGGAGCGGTGGCTCAACGCATGCGAGTGGAGGTGGAGCGAGGCCAGGAGCTCTCGGCCGCCATGCAATTCGCCAGCCCCAGTTTCGTGCCGTTTCAGCTCAAGCTGATTCGGGTCGGCGAGCGTACCGGAGGTCTGGTCGAGGTACTGCGACAGCTGGCCGATCACGAGGAGCGCCGCAGGGCGCTCAACCTGCGTCTGCGCTCGGCCCTGACCTACCCTGCCGCGCTGCTGGTGATGTGCTTGACCTTGCTCATCCTGGGTCCACCCTTCCTGCTCAAGGGCCAGCTGCGCATGCTGGAGCTGGTGGGGGGCGAGCTGCCCCTCATCACGCGCGTGCTGTATGCCCTGTCCGACTGGCGGGTGCTGCTGCTGTTGGGGTTGATGGCGGTCGCCGGCGGTGTGGTCGCAAACCTCTGGCTGCGCAGCGAGCGCGGTTACGCCCGATTCGACCGTCTCATGCTGGCCATTCCGAAGCTGGGAGACCTGTGGCGACTGGTGGCCGTGACCCGGTTCTCGCAGGCTCTGGCCCTGCAGCTCAGAGTCGGCCTGTCGGTGCTGGAGGCCGTGCCCCAGGCGGGCGCCGCCACCGGCTCGCCAGCGCTCATCGCCGACCTGACCCGCAGCACGACGGCCCTGCGCGAAGGGAGCGACGTCACCGACGCCCTGGCCGCCAGCGACTTCTTCCCGCGAGCGTTTCTCGCGTGCCTGCGGGCCGGGGAAGAGTCCGGCAAGCTGCCCGACTGCCTGCAGTGGCTCTCCCGGCTCAACCAGCTCGAGCTGGAGGCCGCCCTGGAGATGGCTCTGGCCGCTCTCGAGCCCATCATCATGCTGATCATGGGCCTGGCCACCGCCTTCGTGGCCCTGGCCACCTTGCTGCCCATGGTCAAGGTGGTGCAATCGCTGTGAGCCGCCGCGGCATCAGCCTGGCCGAGCTGATCCTCTGTTTCTTCCTGCTGGGCCTGGTGGTCGTGCTGATCTTCAACCTCTACCCCACCTCGGTGGCCAGCGTGCGCTACTCAGGCCAGCGCCTGCAGGCCAACGCCCTGGCCGAGAGCTTGCTGCAGCAGCAGCTGGCCCGCCCCTTCTCGCAGCTGGTGCCCGGGCCGCCCCAGGCTCTGCCTGGCGTGGACGGCCAGGGAACGCGCTTTCAGCCGACGCTGGAGATCTTTCCGGCCGACCGGCCGGCCACCAAGCCCGGTCTTCTGATGGGTCTGCGCGTGCGGGTGAGCTGGGTGGACCGTCAGGTGCCTCACGAGGTGGTGCGGGAAGTCACGCGGGTCTATGCACCGTAGAGCCTTCACGCTGATCGAGGTGCTGCTGGGCGGGGCCCTGCTCATGCTGCTTTTGATCCTGCTGGCCCAGGTGCTGCTACCGATAGCCACCGGGGCCCGGCGCGGCACCCAGCAGATCGAGCTGCAGCAGCTGGCTCAGGTGAGCCTGGACCGGATCGTCCGCGACCTTGCCCGCGCGCCCCTGGAGGGGCTGGCTTTCGTCTCCGGGCCGCCCATTCTGGCGGTTCAGCCCCTGGCCGACGTCACCGGAGCGGGCGACCAGGCCTGGAGCGACCGTCTCAGCCTCTTCTGGCTCGACCCGGCTTCACGCCAGCTGCGCTACCGCAGCTGGCCCCCGGGTCCGCCCAACCTGGCCCGCGCCCCGGCTCTGAACGGCCCTTTCGCGCCCACCGAGTCCGAGCTGCGTCAGCTGGTGACGGGAGTGAACGACAGCAACCGGGTGCTGGCCACCCACGTGGAGCTGTTCGAGGTGGACCTGAGCGCGGCCGCACCCACCGTGCGGCTCCTGCTCACCGTGCAGGATCAGCGTTTCGAGCTCATGCGCAGCATCAACCTGCGCAACCAGCAGCTCTAATCCTCGCGCCAGAGCAGCACGCGGGCCCGGTCCTCGAGTGGCAAAAGCTGACTCGGGTCGGCACTGAGCTGGAAGATGCCAGGCCCGGGCCCGGCCGATCCGGGGTCATAGGGAACCGGGTCCACACTGGGTAAATCGGTGGGCTTGACGCCGAGGGCCGGGAGTGCGGTTACCCCGGGCGCGGGGTCTCGACCGGTAGTCAGGGCCAGCTCCAACTCGTTGGGCCACAGGTGCGTATAGGTGGCGGTTGGGGAGACCGTCGGTGGCCCGCTAGACGAGTGGGTGGTCGTCTCGTAGCTGAGCGCAAAGGTGCCATCCGCATTCGGAGTGATTCTCACCTCGATGATATCGTAGGAGCTCTCACCATTCGCCAGGGCCGCAGCCCTGGCGCTGTCAGTGATGTGCGCCCCGGCCGAAGGACCGCTGGCATCCAGCAGGCTGCCGCCTCCTAACAGAAAGGTTGGAGGGTCGGTCACCGGCGGGTTGGGGCGAATGTCGAAGGGTGCCTGCAGCAGGGCACCATCCCCGAGCAGGCGCGTATCGGTCATCTGCACCGGCTGCGGGTTGCGGGCCACCACCGCCCCCTGCACGCTCAGCTGCTGCGAGGAGACCCCATTCTCGGCGTAAACCAGGCCTCGGAGAGTGGAGCTGGCCGGCCCGCTGCCAGCCAGGGTGATCTTGCCTTTGCTCAGCATGGCCACCCGATTATTGCTCTGCATCTGAGTCTGGCCGCCGATCGTGATGTCGCCCGTGGCCACCAGGATGCCCTCGCCGGTCACGCTGCCGGAGATGGTCAGATCGCCCTTTACGAAGACCAGGGCCTGGGTGAGCGCGAGGTCACCCGTGACCGAGACGTTTCCATCGCGCCGAACCGCCCCGGTGAAGGTGGCGCTCTGCGGGTAGCTGGCCTGCAGGGTGGAGCTGAGCTGACCGAGCGTCTGAGGATCGTAGCTGTCCACCTGCATATCCGGCACCTTCAGGGGGGCCTGGCCGGTGAGGCGTTTGCCTCCGACCACCGTCCCCGGCGCCACCTGAACGCCGCCAACGGCCCTGAGGCTGCCCTGGATGGTACTGCCCGGGCCCAGGTCGATCGCCTGACCCGAGCCGTCATTGCTGGCGATGTCGGCCGGTTGGAGCTGGTCGGCGGCAGTCGCTGCGCTCTGCCCGGCCTGGAGCGAGCCCACCACCAGGTTGCCCAGCGAGACGATGGCCCCGTCGCTGGAGGCAGCATAAGGATAGGGCGGCAGGAAGACCACCGCCCTCACCGTGCGCGTGACACCGTTGGCCTTGCCCACGCCTACGAGGTAAGCACCCTGCTGGGGCACGACCTGTCCATCCGGGGCCAGATTGGAGCCGTTCTGGCTGAGGTTGTTGAGCGACAGGCTGACCCCCAGCCGGGCCGCCTCGGCCGAGTCGAAGGTCACCCAGCCAGCGCTCTGATCGGGTCCCTGGCTGGTCACCGTCTCGCTGTTCGTACCGTAGGCTTTGTCGGTATAAAGGTGGGCCAGGGCGATGTCCACCGCCGAGCGGGCCTGGTCCAGGGCCAGAGTGGCGTTGTTGCTGCGGACCATCAAGCCCAGGTGGGTGATGTTGCTGGCCGCCAGAGCCAGACCCAGCATGGCCACGATGGAAACCACCATCAAGGTGGTGCCAAGGCTGACCCCCTGCTTGCGCCGCATGCTTGGATTATGCCACAGGTTTCGGCCCGGGCCACGCGATCAGGTCCGGGCCAGCAAGAACGAGCCGGTCAGCCCGGTGACCGAGGTGCGGGGGGGCGGAGTGGGTTCGGGGGGCTTGTCTTCGGCCAGCTTCGCCTCCCAGTACTTGATGCGCCGGCCGACGTGCTGGATGCCCCGGTAGCCGTGCGAAATCAGGTCGGCGGCGTAGGACACGCCCACCATCTGGGCACCCACCCCGGCGTAGGCCGGGGTAAACAGCATGGCCAGCCCGCCCGCGAAGCCCACCAGGTCCGTGGCTACGCGCAGGGCATCCATGCCTTTGTCAAACTTCGTGCTGGTGGGGTCCTTGAAGGTCTCCATACAGCGCACCGTGTTCATGGCCAGCAGCGCTCCGCGCATCAGGGGCACGATCGTGGACGACATGCCGGCACGCACACCCTCGTTAGCCACGCCCGTCATCAGGGTATCCTGCAAGGTGGTGGCCGACACCCGCAGCGCCAGGGCCGGATCGTTCCTGGCCGCTTCGCCGGCCTCGCGGGCCACCACAAACAAACCGCGACCGACTTCGCGGCCAACTTCTCTGATCGTCATGGGCCGAGTGTAGGGATCCAAACTTCGATAATTGTTACCAGAATGAGAACACTCCGCCCGGGGCGAACAGCTTTCATGCTGTGAGAACGGTGGTTTTGCGCAACCTGGAGCGCGCCCGCCAGTTCCCCCTGCAGGCCGAGAGCGAGGGGCAACGGAGGGGGGAGCTGGAGAGCTGCGAGTCCTGCGGGGGCAAGGTGCAGGAGGTGATCTTCACCACCGACGCCACCCTGTGGGGTCACTACCCTCTGGCCGTGGACGGGTGGGTCTGTCCCGACTGCGGCGAGGTCGTAACCCCCCGTTTTCTCGAGCCGGAAGAGGCCGAAGCGCTGTATCAGAACGGCCTTTCCGCCGCCGAGGCGGGTCAGTTCGAAGAGGCCGAGCGAGCTCTGCGCCGGTTGTGCAATTCCTGGCCCCGCTACGCTCCTGCCCGGGTCTATCTGGCCCAGGTACTGATGCTCAAAAACGACCGCGAGCCGAGCCGGGAGGTGGATGCCATCCTGCAGGCCGCCCTCCAGGGCGAGGGGCTCTCCAATCACGCCCCCCTGGCCGAGCTGCTGGCCCGGGCCCAGCTCCTTCGAAACGACATCGAAGGCGCGGTGCAGGCCATCACGGCCTGTCCGCTCGAGCCCGACCACACCCTGCAGCTGATCGACTGGGCCCGGGGCCGGGGGGATCTGTATGATCGCGGCTCGACTGCCCTCGTCGAATTGCTCGAGCAGGGGGAGAGCGCCCCTCGCGAAGCCCTCAGCGGGGCCGTGGACGATCTGCTCGAGCACCTGCAGCACCGCCCCGAAAGCTGGGCTGCCCTGTGGCTGGCCGGGCGGGGCCAGGCCCTGCTGGGCGAAGTGCAGGCCTCCTGCGTGCTGCTGCGCCGGGCCAGCCAGCTGCAGCCCGAGCACCCGGACGTGCTGCGCGAGTATTCCCTGGCTCTGCTGCGGGTGGGCCTGAACGAAGAGGCCCTCGAGCCCGCCCGCAAGGCCAGCCAGGTTCGACCCGAGGACGCGGGCCTGTTGACCAACCTGGCCGTGGCCGAGCTGCTGGCGGGCGACCCGAGCGCCGCCAAAGGGTTGGCCGAGCGGGCTTTGCGTCTCAACCCGAAGGATGCCAACAACCGGTCCTTGCTGCTGCTACTCGAGGACGTGTGCATGGGGCGCTGCCGTGCCCCGGCCTCCCTGGCGGAAATGACCCGGGGGGAGACGGAGGTGACTCAGGAGCGACTGTAGACAAAGCTGTTTACCGAAATGTATACTCCAGTGAATGAGTACGGTCCGCATCGACCCTGAATCGCACGAACGCTTGAAAAGATTGGCTCGAGCCGAGAACGTCACGCTCCAGACCGTGCTTGAGCGAGCCCTCAAACGCTATGAAGACGCGCTTTTCTTTGAACGCATGAACGCAGATTTGGAAGAGCTTCAACGGGACCCGGTCGCCCGCAGGAGCTACCAGAGCGAGGTCGCCGTTTGGGACGGGACTCTGGCTGATGGATGGCCGAGCGAGCCCCCATGAAGCCCTCTCGGGGAGAGGTTTGGATGGTCGATCCCGACTTCGTGCAGGGAAATGAGCAATCGGGGTGGCGACCAGCGCTCGTCGTGTCCGATGACAGAATGAACCACGGCCCTGGCGGCTTGTCCCTGGTCGTACCGATCACATCGACGATGCGCCGGCTCGCCAGCCACGTTGTGCTCACCCCTCCGGAGGGCGGGCTCACCCGCGAGAGCGACTTGATGTGCGAGCAGCTGCGGGCGCTCTCACTGGCTCGTTTCCGACGAAGGCTCGGACGGATTGAGCCCGCCAACATGAACCTGGTGGAGGACGTGCTGGTCAGACTGCTTGGATTGGGTCCCAGATAAGCTCGTCCGCAGCAAGATTGCGGGAATGATGATGTCGGTGAGCTCGAAGTCTCAGTCCCAGCTATTTCGAGGACGAGAACAGAGGGGACTCAGGAGCGATGAATCACCAGGGCGGCGGCATCGTCCTGCTGGGGGCAATCGCCTGCAAAGCTCCGCAAATCCTGGCGCAGGCCCTCCAGGATGGCGTCCGGTCCCAGGCCCCTCACCAGCTCCACAATGCGCGCCTGGCCATAGCGCGTGCCATCCGACTGCAGGCAGTCGAGCACCCCGTCGGTGAGAAACAGCACCGCGTCGCCGGCCAGAAAGTCCCGCTCGTGCTGGCGGAAGGAGGCGTCTTGAGTCACCCCCAGCGGGGGGTCGGCGGTCTCAATGAGGTCGGTGCCGCCGTTGGCGCGCCGATGCACGCAGGGGGCCAGCCCGCAGCAGACGTAGCGAAGCGTGGAAGACTCACAGCTCACCTCTCCCAGGCAGCAGGCCACGAAACGCTCTTGTCCCCGGTCGCCGTGGGCGAGCAACTCATTGAGGATGGCCGCGGTCTGAGCCGGCGGGCGGGTGCGGCTGAGGGCCCGCCAGAGCGCCCGGCATTCGAGCGACATCATGGTGGAGGCCAGACCGTGCCCCACAGCATCGGCGATGAAGAAACGCAGCTCGCCACCGACCGTGAAGAAGTCGAAGCAGTCTCCCCCCACGTAATGGACGGCCTGCAACCAGCCGGCCGCGGAGCAGTCACCCGCCTGCAAAGGTCCCGAGGGCAGCATCTCGGCCAGCACCGTGCGGGCAGCGATCAGCTCCGCGAGAAAGCTTGAGCGCGGCTCGTCCTGGTTGGCCTGCGTCCAGTCCAGGGCCAGCGAGCAGAGGGCGGCCAGCAGGTCGGCCAGGGGGCCCCGGAGCAGGGCGGGATCGCAGGCCAGGTAGCCGAGAACCCTGCCATTGCCCGCCGCCAGGAGACGCGAGGCCTCAGCCGGCTTCTCGCGGTGCAAGGTGACTCGACTGCCCAGGTAGCGGCTGGCCACCCCCTCCAGGCCTTCGAGCAGCTCAGGCTGGCTGGCCCGGTGGACCAGTTGCTGCACCAGTGCGAGAAGCTCGGGGTAATCGCTCAAGAGGTCACCGGAGACTCTCCAGCACCCGTCGCAGCAGAACCCCGGTCATGGCCCTCCGGTAGTCAGCCGTCGAGCGCACGTCGCTGATCGGCTTGACCTCCTCGCAAATGATCCGACAGGCTTCCTCCAGCCCGGCCATTCCCTGCTCACGCAGGATGGCCTCGGCCCGAGGAGCGCGCACCACCGTGGGGGCCACCGAGCCGCAGGCGATGGCCAGGTAATCGAAGCGGCCTACCGCGCTGACGGCCACCGAGACCTTGCTGATGGCCTGCGAGCGGCGCTGGCCCAGGCGCATGAAGCCGCCCTGGATGCTCTCGCGGGCCGGAAAGCGCACGGCGGTGATCAGCTCGCCCGGCTCGAGGGCGGTCTTGCGCACGTGCAGGAAGAAGTTGGCGATGGGCAGCCAGCGGGTACGCTGGCGATTGCTCAGGGCCACCTCAGCCTCCAGCGAGTAGAGCGGCGGTGCCGTGTCGGCCGCCGGCGAGCCGTTGGCCAGGTTTCCTCCCACCGTGCCCCGGTTGCGAATCTGGGGCCCACCGATCACCTCGGCCCCCTGCACCAGAACGGGGGCGAATTTCTGGATCAACGGCGATCGCACCAGCTCGTCGTGGGTGGTGGTGGCGCCCACCACGATCTTGCCGTCCTCGTGTCGGATGCCCGAGAAATCTCCGATGGCTGTCAGGTCGAACCAGGTCGAAGGCCCGATGGCTCCGTCCTTGTGCTGCACCAGCAGATCGGTGCCGCCGGCCAGGAAGTAGTGCGGGGCCGGCTGGCTCGTCACCAGCTCGAACAGCTCGCCGGCCGTCTCGGGCCGAAAGACGGTGATCATACGCGCTCCAGTTGGGCCGCCTTCAGAACGGCCTGGAAGATCTTGGAGTAGCCGGTGCAGCGGCACAGGTTGCCGCCCAGGCCGTACTGGATCTGCTCCAGGGTGGGCTCGGGGTGCTCATCGAGCAGGGCCCGGGCGGCCATGATCATGCCCGGAATGCAGAATCCGCACTGCACGCCCCCTTCCGAGATGAAGCACTCCTGCACCGCGTCCAGCTTGCCGTCTTTAGCCAGACCCTCGATGGTCACGATCTCGGCCCCCTGGCCCTGGATGGTGAGCATCAGGCACGAGTCCACCGGCTTTCCGTTGACGAAGATGGTGCAGGCGCCGCACTCGCCCTTGCCGCACCCTTCCTTGGTGCCGGTCAAGCGCAGCTCCTCGCGCAGGGTGTCGAGCAGGCGGGCGGCCGGGTCCACCTCGCGCTCGACCTTCTCACCGTTGATCTTGCAGCTCAGCTTCATGCGTTCAGGGCCTCCCAGACCCGCTCCGGCGTGGCCGGAATCTCCTTCAGTCGCTTGCCCACCGCCTGGGCGATGGCGTTCACCACCGCCGGCGCCACCGCGATCATGGGCGTCTCGCCCAGGCCCTTGGCGCCGTAGGGGCCCCAGGGATAGCGGTGCTCGACGATCACGGGGATCAGCTCCGGCGTGTCCATCGGGGTGGGGATGATGTAGTTCGAGAACTGGTTGTTGAGGATGCGCCCGTCCTTGAGGTGGTGCTCCTCCACCAGGGCCCAGCCCAGCCCCTGCATCGAGCCCCCCTCGATCTGGCCCTCGCCGGTCTGAGGATTGATGATCTTGCCCACGTCGTGGCCGCTCACCAGGCGTTGCACCACCACCTCGCCCGTCTCCACGTCCACCGTCAGCTCCACGGTGTTGGCGCTCCAGGTGTAGGTGACGTAAGGATCGCCCTGGCCGGTATCCACGTCAAAGGTCGTTTTGGGGGGCACCGACCAGCCCTGGGAGGACATCTGCACGCACTTGCCCAGGCAGGCGGCCACCGCCGCCGGCCAGGCCTCGGGCTGGAAGGTGGCCGTCTTCCAGGGAACAACCTGGTCTTTCAGCTCGCTTTCCATGCGCTCCTTGATCTGCTGGCAGGCGTTGCGCACCGCGTTGCCCGACATCAGGGTGGTGCGGCTGGCCACGGTGGGGCCCGAGTCGGGCACCCGGCTGGTGTCCGACTCGACCAGGCGAATCAGGGACGGATCGCAGCCGAGCTCCTCGGCGGCGATCTGGGTCAGCACGGTGACCATGCCCTGGCCCAGCTCGGTGGTGCCCACGGCGATCGTCACCGAGCCGTCCGCCGAGACCACCACGTTGGCCGCGGCCGGGTTGAGGTGCTTGCCCAGCGCCCCCAGACCCACGCCGTAGTAAGAGAAGGCCACCCCCAGCCCCCGGCGCAACCTTCCGGTATCCTGGCCAAAGCTTTGATGCCGCTGGTGCCACTCGGCCTTCTCCAGCACTTTCTCGACCACTTCCCGCATGCCGCAGGAGGTCTCGATCTTGTGCCCGGTGATGGTCTCATCCCCATAATCGAGCAGGTTCTTGAGCCGGAAGGTCACCGGATCCAGGCCCAGCCTCTCGGCCATGGCGTCCATGTGGGCCTCCACCGCGAACACGATCTGGGGCTCGCCAAAGCCCCGGAAGGCGCCGCAGGGCACGGTATCGGTGCGCACGGCGTAGGCGTGCACGCGCACGTTGGGAACCCGGTAGGGCCCGCCGGCGTGCACCAGGCCGCGCCACAGCACCACCGGCGACAACGTGGTATAGGCCCCGCCGTTGAGCCAGTAGTCCACGTCGATGGCCTGGATGACCCCGTCCTTGGAGCAGGCCATGCGGTAGCGCACCTTGCCCGGGTGGCGCTTGGACATGCAGATCATGTCCTCTTCGCGGGTGTAGACCAGCTTGACCGGACGCTTCGTCTTCCAGGCCAGCAGGGCGCAATGCGAGCCGGGCGCGCTGGGGGCGTCCTCCTTGCCACCGAAGCCGCCGCCGGTGCACAGTTGCACGATGCGAACCCTGGCCATGTCGATGCCCAGCACCACGGCCACGGCCTTCTGCACGTAGTGGGGGCACTGCAGCGAGCCCTGCAGGAGGATGCCGCCCAGCCCGTCGGGCATGGCCAGCATGCCGTTGGTCTCGAGGTAGGCATGCTCTTGATAGGGGGTGCGGTAGACCTCCTCGAGCACGACGTGCTCGGGGTTGGAGAAGGCTGCCTCGGTATCGCCTTTTAGGATCTTCCACTGGGCCAGGAAGTCCTCGCGCTCGAAGCCTTCCTCGATGGTCAGCACGGGAGCGAGCGGCTCGTAGTCCACCTCGACCAGGGCCGCCGCCTGAGAAGCCGCTTCGCGCGTCTCGGCAGCGATCAATGCCACCGCTTCGCCCACGTGGTGGGTCGCGTCGGCGGCCAGGCAGATCCAGTCTTCCTTGATCATCGGGATGATGTTCCGGCCCGGGATGTCGCGGTGGGTCATGACCGTCCACACGCCCTCGACGGCAGCCGCCTTGTCGGTGCGGATGGCTTTGATGCGGGCGTGGGCGTGAGGGCTTCGCACCACGGCCGCGTAGAGGGTGCCGGCCGGGTGCACGTCGTCCACGTAGAGCGCCCGGCCCTGCACCTTCTCGGGCGCGTCGGGACGCCGCATGGGCTTTCCGACGGTGTGCAAAACCTCGCTTACGCCTTCAGGTCCCAGCGTCTTCACGCGGCAATGGTCCTCCCACAGCAGAGTTCTCGCAGGTTCGCCGAGCGCGTCGGGGGGCCCTGTCGGGCTGGTCTCAAAGGGATGGACGACCACGTTCCCCGGGGAAGTTCGCGGCCCCGCCTGCGACCATCATGCATTGCGACGCACCGACCTTCTGTTCTTGCTGGCCCTTCGTCCTGGCCGGCTGGTGGACCTCGGGCTCAAGCGCCCCACCGATACCGCCGCCACAGGGCCCGCTCACCCTGACCCTGAAGTTCTGGAAGCCCGGGTGGGACTCCTCGAGCTGCTCGAGAGTGAGCCCAAGCGGGCAGCCGTGCTGGCCGCCCCCAGGCTCGAAATCCAGGCCCGCCTGGTTCCCGGCCGCGAGACTGGTCCGTTTGCGGAGCCACCGGCCCTGCTCATCGATGAGAGCCTGGTCAGCAACATTCTGACCCTGAGCTTCTGACTTCCGAGCCCGATCACGACGAACGCACGTTCCGGCTCCAGCTCGGGGACGGATCATGATCCGCTTCCGAGCCCGATCACGA
>CAYYHB010000103.1:0-11430 GCA_964471395.1 uncultured Burkholderiales bacterium
AGCACTACGTTGACATCGTAGGGGTCAGCGGTTCAAGTCCGTTCGCGCCCACCATTCGAGGCCTGCCATCGTGCAGGCCTCTGTCTTTGCGCCTGGACTTGAGAAGGATTCAAGGACGCTGGTCCGAATGAGCCTGGGCATGCTGACTCTGTTTTGCCTGTCTCCTCTGGCCGATGAGTTGGAGCGCTTCGACGAGTTCGGAGGTCCGACCCGGGTCGAGCAGGCGAGCGGGGTCACGGTCTTTACCAACGAGTTCTGGACCGCGCGTCAGCGGGCTGCCTCCAGCCTCCACGAGATTTCCTACCGGGCCTGTTTCAAGCCCCAGCTGCCGCGTTTTTTCATCCAGCGCCTGACGCGCCCCGGCGATACCGTCTACGACCCCTTCATGGGACGTGGCACCACGGTTCTGGAGGCGGCCCTGATGGGGCGCGCGCCGGTGGGCTGTGACGTCAATCCGCTCAGCGCGCTGCTGGTTCGGCCCCGGCTTCGGCCGCCCACTCTGGAGCAGGTCGCCGAGCGATTGAGGGCCATCGACCTGAAGGAGTGCGAAGCTCCTGAAGAGCTGCTGGTCTTCTACCACCCCCAGACGTTGGCCGAGATTGCCTCGCTGCGCGGCTACTTTCTCGAGCGCGAGGCGGCCGGCGAGCTGGACCCGGTGGATGAATGGATTCGCATGGTGGCGGTCAATCGCCTGACTGGCCATTCGCCGGGATTTTTCTCGGTCTATACCATGCCTCCCAATCAGGCCGTTTCGGTTCAGGCGCAGCGCCGCATCAACGAGCGGCGCAGCCAGGTGCCCCCCCGTCGGGTGGTCAGCGAGATCATTTTGAAGAAGACGCAATCCCTGCTGGCTGACTGCCCGGCCGAGGTGCGCTCGCAGTTGCGCAAGACTGACCCCCGGCTCTACACGGGGGAGTGCTTTCGGGTGAAGGCAATGGCCAGCCAATCGGTGGACCTGGTGGTCACCTCGCCGCCCTTCCTGGACGTGGTCGACTACCAGGGCGACAACTGGCTGCGCTGCTGGTTCTGCGGCATCGACCCGAGTCAGGTCAAGGTGACGCTGTTGCGCCGGCTGGACGAGTGGGAGGCGGCTATGACGAAGGTGTTCCGCGAGCTCGTCCGGGTCGTGCGCCCGGGCGGCCACGTGGCCTTCGAGGTGGGGGAGGTGCGGGGTGGAAGGCTGGCCCTTGAGACCAGCGTCGTGTCCTGTGGATTGGCCGCTGGCCTTGATCCCGAGCTGGTCATGATCAACGCTCAGGAGTTCACCAAGACGGCCAACTGCTGGGGGGTGGCCAACGGCAGCAAGGGCACGAATACCAATCGGATCGTCTTGTTTCGACGCTCGTGAAGGCGGCAGGCTCTTCTCCCACTCCCCGCAGTGCGACAACGTTACATCGGTGCGGTTTTCCACGCCTGTCCTGGGATCGAATGGCCGAAACTTGTTGTCCTGCTTCTGCTCGCTTTGCTAGCTCCAGCGTTTGCGGCCCAACCGGGTTCTCGGCGCGACCAGCCCTGAAGGGCCTGCTATGACAATGGCTCGGTAGGCAGGAAAAGAACGGCCGTATCGCTGTTCGGATCAAGACCAGCCATTCGAAGGAGGCGGAGAAGAGTCAAACAAAGCGAGCCGTGCTGCCCCTGGGCCCGGGCGTGACCTCCAGGCGGGTGGGCACGCGCTCGCGCATCTCGGGGAGCTGAGACACAATGGCCACCAGCCGCCCCTCGGCGCTCAGCTCCTGGAGGGCTTGCAGTGCCAGATCCAGCGCCTCGGAGTCGAGAAAACCGAAGCCTTCGTCCACCCACAGGCTCTCCAGTCCGCTGCCCTGCTCACGAGCATGCACCGCGTCCGACAGGCCCAGCGCCAGGGCCAGCGAGGCCTGGAAGCTCTCGCCCCCGGAGAGGGTGGCCACCGAGCGGGTGCGTCCGGTAAAGTGGTCCAGAGCGACAAGGTCGAGAGGGCTCTCCCCTCGCAAGAGCTGAAACCTGCCTTTGCTGAGCTTGCGAAGGCGCGGCTCGGTGGCCTCCAGCACCTGCTCGAGCAGGCGGCCCAGCACGAAGCTGTGATACGAGGTCTTGAGGTTGTTCTCGCCGGCGGCCACCCGGGCCAGCCGGTCGAGCGCCTGGCAGCGGGGCTCGAGCTCTGCCAGTGTGACTTTCCACTCGGCCAGCTCATGCTCGAGCTTCTCCAGCTGGTCGATCCGATCCAGCAAGCGCGCCTCTTCTGTGATGGTCGACTCCAGTTTGCGACGGCTGGTCAGCCGCTGCTCCACGTAACCGGTCGGGTCCTCGAGCTGCATCTCGGCGGCCGTGGCCCGGGCCCGCTCGAGGCGGTCGCGCGCGGCCGCCAGTTCCTCGTCGTAACGGCGCAGGGCGGCGCTCTCTTTCTCCAACCAGCCCGCCTCCGGCTCTTCGAAAGGGGTCACCCGCTCCAGGCCCAGTTTCTCCAGCCGCCCCTTTAGCTCGTTCTGGGCCTCCTGCTGTCGGGTCAGGCATCGCTGCAGGGCCTGCTCGGCCGCCTGCAGGGCGGCCCGGGCGCCGGCCACGGCCTCGGCGGAGGCCCGGGCGGCCCGCAGGGCGCCCTCCAGGCCGCGCCGCCCTTCCTCGAGCTGGCCGTGAACCAGCTGCCAGGTGTGCTCCAGCTCCTCCACCGAGACGCCCAGCTCTTCCAGCTTGCGGCGTCGCTCCTCGAGCACCGCTTGAGCCTGCACCACGCGTTGCTCGGCTTGGCGACGTTGTTCCTCGACCTGCTGTTGACGGGGCTCGAGCAGGGCTCCCTTGCTGCGCAGCCGCTCCAGGTCGCCCCGTAACTTCAGGGCTTCGGCCTGCGTCTCCTTGGCCGCGTCCAGTTGGCGCTGCAGGCGGACATATTCTTCTTCCAGGCGACCCAGGTCGTATTCGCCCAGCTCGATGGTGACCTGGTCGAAGCGGGCCTGCAGCCGTTCCACCACAAGTTTCTTGTCGGAATACTCCAGGCGAGCCTGGCTCAGGAGCCGCTCGGCCTGCTCGAGCTGGTTGCTCAGTTGAGCGATGCGCTCGGCCTCGGGATGCTCGCCCTCGAACTCGGCGGGTCGAGGATGCTTCGTCGAGCCACAGACCGGACAGGGTTTACCGCTCTCGAGCTGGGCTGCCAGGGAAGCCACCTGACTTTCGCCCCTCTTCTGGCGTTGCTGGACCAGCTCGACTTTGAGCCGATCGACCCGCTCCTCCAGATTTTGCAGCCGCTCGTCTCGAACCGCCTTGCGAGCCCGGGCCAGCTGGCGCTCGAGCTCATCTGCCTGGCGGGCCTGCTGGTAGAGCCGATAAGCCTCCCGCGTGCGCAAGGACAGTAGCTCTCGTTCCTTGCCCGAAGGGTCGATCTCGCTCAGACGCTTCTCTTTCTGGGCCAGGGCCAGGGCCAGCTTCTGGCCGGTGCGTCGGCCGGCTTCGAGGGCTTCCACCAGGCTGTCGAGAATGCTCTGGGCGACGCTCAGCTCGCGATCGGCCACCCGCACTTCCTCTAGCCGCTCATGGCCGGACTCGAGCTCGAGCAGGCGCCGCTCGGCCTGCTGTCGCTCGGAGGACAGCCGGCGGGCCGCTTCGACGTCGGCCTCTGCCTGCTCGCGCTCCTCTTCAGCTCTGGCCAGGGCGCCCTGAGCTTGCTCCAGGGTGCGCTGAGCAGCCTCCGAGTCGGCCAGTCGGCGGGCGACGTTGGCCCGCAGACCGGTCAGATCCGCAATTGCTTTGAGCTGCTCGAGCCTTGCCCGCCGTTCCTCCATTTCGCCTTCGCGCTCAGTCAGCTTGCGGAAGACAGCGTGGGCCCGATCCAGCTCCAGATAACGCTCCTGGCTGCCTTCGGCCTGGCGGGCCTGATTTTCGGCCTCCTGCTCTCCCTGACGCAGGCTCGCCTGCAGCGACTCCAGTTCCTTCACCCGGGCCCGACTCTCGGCCAGTCTGTCTTCCAGAGCTTCGGGCGACTCCACGCTCTGGCTCTCGAGCGCTCGCTGACGGGTGTCGCGCAGCTCATCGATCTGGCGCGAGCAGTCCAGGGCCTGCTCCTTGAGGCGCTCTTGAAAACGCTGGAAAGGCAGGGTGTGAAACAGATTGGCCAGCACCGTCTCGCGCTCCGCCGGCTCTGCCTCCAGAAAGCGGCGAAACTGGCCCTGGGGCAACATGGCCGCCTGGCAGAACTGTTCGGCGCCCAGCCCCATCAGGGAGACCACGGCTTCGTCCACGGCCGTCCAGCCCTCGGCAAGAACCCGGGTCTGATCGCCCTCGGTGGGCTTGGAGAGGACCGCTTCGTCCGGCTGCTCCTCCAGTCGGGGCCGGCGAATCACCCGGTAGAGCTCGCCCTGCAGCCGGAAATCGAGCATCACCTCGGTGGGCTGGGAGTCGTCGGCGAAGTGACTTCGCATCTGGAACCCCTGTCGCTCGCCGCCCGAGGTGACCCCGTAAAGGGCGTAGCAGACACCGTCGAGCAGAGCCGTCTTTCCCGCTCCCACAGGTCCACAGATGAGCACGAAGTTCTGGTTCTTGAGGGTGCGAAAATCGATCAGCTGCTCGCCGGCATAGGGGCCGAAGGCCTTGAGCCGCAGCCGCTCGGGTCTCACGGGTTGGCTCCCTCGGACAAGGTGCTGGCCGTTCCTGTCGCAGAAATCTCGCCGAGAAGAACCAGGTCGGTGAGCGAGGGCGCCTGGCCGGTGACCTCGCGATGGAACTCGGAGAAGAAGGCAGGGTCGTCGGGGCGTTGCAGCTCCAGTGGCAGGCTGGCCTTCATACGCGGATGCTCGACGCTGAGGAGGTTGGGAAAGATGGCCCGCAGCCGGCCCCAGGCATCGGCCACGGGCACCTCGTCGGTGAGGCGGATCTGCAGATAGTCGCCCTGGGGGATGTCAAACGAGGTGGCGATCAGGTCCTCGAGCTTGCCCTCTAGTCGCCTGAGCAGACGCCGGGGGTTGATGGGGGCCGCCTCGACCTTCACGCGGCCCCGGCTGTCGAGGGTGATCTTGTTGACCGAGCGCGTCTGGCCGGTCTCATCGAATGAGTAGGGGAGCAGCGAGCCGGCATAGAGCACTTTCTTGTTGCCCACCGACTGGGGCTTGTGGAAATAGCCCAGAGCTGCCAGATCAAAGCCCTCGAAGAGGGCCGGTTGCACCCAGGAGTGGGGTGGGATGGGGGGCTCGGAAGGGCTGGGCTGTCCACCCACGCAGGGGGTGTGGGCCACCACCACGGAGCGGACGCCCTCGGGGTGGGCTGCCCGGACCTTCTGTACCAAGGCGCGGGTGGCCTCGCTGGGGTGGATCAGGTCGGGACGGTTGAGGAAGTTGCGCAGGGTGGGCAAATCGGCGCAGGGCACCGGGTAGATGCGCACCGGACCGTGCTCGTCCATCAACTCGACGGCCACGGAGCCGGTCAGGGTGGTACGGGCGTGGACGCCCTGGTTCTCTAGCAAACGGGCCGCGAAGCTAAGCCGGTCAGGGCTGTCCTGGAAGCCGTCGATGAAGATGACCTTCACCTTGACCTCCCGCACCAGCATCGAGAGGATGTTGTCCAACAGGCTGACCGCTTCGGGAGGTGGCACCACGCGATCATAGATGTCGCCCGAGATCAGGATGGCGGAGGGGCGGAAGTCGGAAGCAATGTGGACGAGTTGCTCCAGGGCGTGGGCCTGATCGTCCACCAGGGAGGCCCCGCACAGGACCTTGCCCAGGTGCCAGTCAGCGGTATGAAGAAGCCGCATGAATGCTTGAACTTCTTTAGAGGACCCCGGCCTTCCTGGCTACTCCCAGGACAAATTGCTCAGCTCGAGGTAATCGCCCTTGCTCAGCGGCTCGAGCGACTTCCACGATTCGGTCTTGCGCAGCTCTTCCTGGAACTTGTTGGGACCCAGGACTTCCTCGATAGAGGTCAGGGTGGCGTAGCCCTCGGGCACGCCCTGGTCGACGCGGCGGTCGATGGCTTCGCGCACCTCCTGGCTCGAGTCCACCAGACGGCGCACCACCGCGGCGGCTTCCTTCTCGTAGTTGTAGATGCGCCGGATGGTCTCGCGCACGATGCTCGAGCGCGCCTCAGTGATGCGGTGGGGCTTGTCGGGTGAGTCGATCTCGCGCAGACGCTCCTCGGCCACCTTGAGCGTGTTGACCTCCACCGACTCGAAGTCCCAGGTCTTCAGGAAGTCGTTTACCAGCGCGCGCTTCTGCTTCTGGGACTCGGCGTCCTGAGGATCGAAGCCGATCGAGCCAGACAGCTCCCAGTTATCCATCAGACCACGGCTGGACATGTTGGTGCTGCCCAGCACGGCCATCTTCTCGGTGATCAGAGCTTTGGCGTGCACCTTGCGGTCGTGGGTGGGGTCGGTGCGAGCGAGCAGAGCCCAGCGCACGGGAATGCCGGCATCCTCCAGAGCCAGGTAGCCAGCTTCGTTGGGCGTGCCGCCGTCGGGGTAGATGCCCGGGTCGAGCACGGCGCGAACGTCCAGGGTTTTGCCCTGGGCCTTGAGCTCTTCGTAGCGGGCCACGATGGCCCGGGCCACCACCCGGGTCATCACGAAGCTGGGGACGTAAATGAACTCCTCGGCGGTGGCGATGGTGTGCAGCATGACCGCCATGCGCTCGGTGGGCACGTTGCCGATGGCCAGGGAGGACTTGCCCACCGCTTGCCCCTCGGGCAGGGTGATGTCGCTGGCTCGCTCGACGTTCTCCTCGGCCTGAACGCGCTCCACGATGTCCTTGAGCTGGCGGGCCAGAAGGCGTCCGCCTTCGCGCTTGAGGGCCAGCGTGTTCGAAGGGGTGTCCCCTTTCTGCAGGAAAGCCTGCAAATCCAACCCGTCCTTGGTCTTGTCCCCGTTCTTGTCCTCGAAATCGACGATCAGGTCGAGCCGGGTACCGGCCGCCTCGGCCAGGGTGTGCAGGGTGTCGGCGTTCCACGGCAAGAGCGGCTTGTCCACCCCGCGGTATTCGGTGCCGGCGGCCGCGAGCAGGAGCGAGATGAGCCCCGAGGGCCCGATGTACATGTTGCCGGCCGAGATGAGGGCGGTTTTCTCGGGGTCGTAAATCTCCTCGATCTTGGCCCCCTTGGAGAGCTCGGTATCCTCGGAGAAAATCTCAACCAGCCGCCGCGCTCCCGGACCCTGCAGCTTGACGGCCGCGTCCACGTTCTCGGAGGAGGCCGAGTTGGCGTTCATGCCGCCCAGGATGACCTCCTCGCCGACCCGGAAGAGCTTCTGGTGCATCAGGTTGGCGTCATCGATCTCGCGCTCGACCGGGAACAGCGTCATGCCGATGTCGTGGCCCTGGTCGGCGGCGTCCAGGATGCAGTAGGAGGTGTAGAGTTTCTTGGCCAGCTCGTTGACGAACATGTTGCCCGAGCGGTCCTCGGTTACCCGGCCCGGGTCGAGGTTGACACGCACTTTGCAGCCTGCTTTGGAAGCTTCCACCAGCTTGCTGAGCATCGTGCGGCTGGTCAGCTCGTAGTACTGCACGTCGACTTCCGCTGCCACTCCACCGTTCTTGGCGGTGGTGATAGCCTGGTCGAGCATTTTCATCTTGGCCGACCAGATCTGATCGCGGGTGAGCACCTGGGCCGAGTTGCCGTTGTAGACGATGGACTCGTCCCCCCGGCGGATGCGCTCCATCTCGCTCAGGGTTTCCTTCATGCTCTTCTGGGAGATGGCCGCGAAGGTGTAGAAACCGGCAGTGGTGGGCGAAAATGCGGGTGAGCCCTGGGAGATTCGGTCCAGCTCCTGGGTGCGCGCCTGCACCCGGTAGCGCTCGCGGGCCCCTTCCCACTGCTGCAGGAACTGGTGCACTTTGACCAGGTTCTGGTTGGCCTTCTTGTCGGTGTAGTCGCTCTCGCGATAAATGGTATGCAGCTCGCGGTGCCAGCTCTGCACTCCCCGCACGAACTTGTCGAACTCTTTGAGCTCGACCTTGTCAGCGGTCTGGGTCTCGCGGATGTCCTTCATCAGGTTTTCCAGACGCTTGGGGGAGAGCGACTCATCGAGCTTGATCTGCTTGGCCAGGTCGGCCACCACGGCCAGACCTTCCTCGCTGATGATGTCGCGGCCAACCCGCACACGTCCCGGCTCGAGCTCGGGAAATTCGGGAGAGGAGTCATCCGCCTCGTCGCAGGCTTCGTCAGGCGGGGGAAGGTAGCGTCCCGGAGCCGTGCGCGCGTAAGCCGCTTGAGGGTGCGTGAAGATCTCCATTGATGACAGGATACCTCAGGGATACCCCTGAGCGTGGAAACCTTTTGTTAAAGCCTGGACGATCCGGGCAGCACGAATCCGGGAGGGGTCTCGTAGTTGAAGCCCTCGGGCAGTTGCACCCCGGGCATGTCGCTGGGCCCGGGCATCATGCCGGGCATCATCCCCGGCACCATCGGCATAGGAGCTGAGGAATCCAGGACGGGAACGCCGGGGGTGGCCACCCGGAAGGCGGTGGTGCGCAGACAGACTTCCTGGCCCGGGACCCGGAAGCGGAACTCGGGGGGAGCCTGGCCCATCACGACCACGACCTGAGGTGCTGTCAGCAGCTCGACCGGGCCTGCGCTCTTCACCTGGTAGGTCAGGTAAGCCACGCCCATGCGGTGAGTGGTGACGTTCACGAAGACCTGAGCCTGTGTCAGGCCTGATACGGCCACGGGCTGAGTGCCCCCGTTGGCCAGCTCGACCGTGGCGGCGCTGCGATTGCCCGTGGAGGTGGAGCAGTCGAGCTCGAGCTGGAAGAGCACGTCCGAGAGAGCCGCCAGGGCCGGCGAGAAGAGCAAGAGGAACAGCGCCACGACGATCTTTCGCATCGCCATGAGAGTAGTTCGCCAGGGTGGTCGGTTCTGTTGCCAGGGGGTTAACTTCTGGCTGATTCCACCAGGCGGTCGAACAGGCTCTGTTGGGAGGGCATGTCCTCGGGATGGAACTGGACACCGAGTTGGAAGCCCCCCTGGCGTCGCTCGATTGCTTCCACCGTGCCATCGGGAGCGCTGGCCACGACCTGAAAGGGAGCGGCCAGGCGGTCGATGGCCTGGTGGTGGATGGAGTTGACCCGGGGACGAGCTCCCAGCAGCCGGCGCAGCATCGATTCAGGCGCTGTTTCCAGGCGATGCACCGCTTCGGAGCGCAGAGCCGGGTCGTCCAGGACTCGTTGGGGGGCGTGCTCGGGCAGGTCCTGGTGCAGGCTGCCGCCTGCGGCCACGTTCATCACTTGCAGGCCGCGGCAGATGCCCAGCACGGGAAGGTTTTCGCGCATTGCTTTGCGTGCCCAGCCCAACTGGAAGCGATCCAGCTCCGGGTCGTGCTCGGCCGATTGCACGGGGCTCTGACCGTAAAAAACGGGGTGCAGGTCTCCCCCGCCGGGAAGGATCAGGGCCCGGGGGCGCGAGAGGGGCCGCGAGCCAGGCTCGAGCAGCTCCGCTTCAGCTCCGGCTCGCTGCAGGGCTTCCTGGATAAGAGGGATGGTGCGATGACTGGGACCGTTTCCAGCCGTGGCACGGATGGGCTCAAAATAGTTCCGGGGGATCAGGATGGCAACTCGGATCAGCATACATACCTCTGGTTGTTGGATTGGGGCGCGAGAAATCTAGCTCAGCGACAACAACAACAGAGGCAACAACAACGGTACGAGGAGGCAGCAACAAGAAGCTCGCCCTGGCTGTACCGCGTCATAGGAGTATGATAGCCGCTCGGGGCCTCTCTGGCAAGCCCGGGATGTTACCAGATTGGTGCTGCATTACTTCGAGGGGAGATTGAGGCGATCAAGGCAGCTGCCATCCAGAGCACGCAGCTCGAAGGCGTCGGGAGTTTGCACCAGACGGGCGGGCTGCCAGTCCCCCTTATGGAAAAGCTTGCCACCGATGGCTTCGAAGCGCTCAGCCAGGCAGCTCAGGTAGCTTTTCAGCTCGGGGCGACTGGGAAGCTCGCTGTGGCAGGTGGGACAACAGATCGGCTCCAGGGGCCTGAAAGGGAAGTAGACGGCGTTGACGATTTTGCGGCAGATGGAGCAGGCGGCGATGTCGTGGCGGGCATCTCCTACCTTCAGGTGGCTCACCGAGTAGCCGCAAGCGCCACACTCGGCTCGCATGCTGAATTCCATTCCAGTCGATTCGGCGAAAGACTGTTCGCAACCTCCGGCTCCAACGCCCGGAAACAAAGCGCTTCTGAAATTCCGAAGGTTCGAAGGGCCCGGACGGATCACGACGAAACGAAGCTCGTGGCACTTCAGCCTGGCCAATTGCTTGGAGACCGCTACCGCATTACTCGCGTCCTGACCAGCGGCGCCATGGGTGCGGTCTATCAGGCTGAGGACGCGCGGATGCAGTCTTATTGCATCATCAAGGAAATGCTTGAGATGCAGCCTGGCTCGGGGGACGAGCAGGCCATCATGCGCCGTTTCGAGGAAGAGAAAGCGATTCTGGCCTATCTTAGCCATCCAGGCCTCCCCCGCGTGCGCGATTTCGCCCTGGTCAATGGTCTGTGCTACATCGTGTCGGATTACGTCGAGGGCACCAGCCTCGAACAGCAGTTGACCGACTGTCTCAAGCAGACCGGTCGCCCGGTTCCGGCTCGCGAGCTGGTGCCCATCATCCTCTCGGTGCTTGAGATTCTCGAGTACCTGCACTCGCTCAACCCCCCGGTGGTTCATCGCGATATCAAGCCGGCCAACATTTTGTGTGAAGCTCGCAGCGGCAAAATCATGCTGGTCGATCTGGGGTTGGCTCATCCCCTGGATGCTCGTCGCACCCCCTCGGGGGCGAACACGCTTGGCTACTCGCCGCTCGAGCAAATTCAGGGGCGACCCGAGCCGCGCTCCGATCTCTACGCCCTGGGCGCCACCATGAGCCAGATGCTCTCGGGTCAGCTCCCTGTTCCGCTGGGCATCCCCCCGCTGGCCACACTGACCTCGCTGGTCGAGCCACCGCTGGCGACCCTGGTCGACCGGGCATGTGCTTTCAACCTGGAAAATCGCTTCGGCAGCGCTCGAGAGATGCGTCATGCCCTGGCAACCTGGCTGGCCCGCGCCACTGGAGAGCCTCTTCCGCCTGAGGAAGCCGCCTACTCGGCCGATACCTCTGCGCGCCGTCCTCGGCCTGCCCCCGTTTTTCCGGGCAAGTCTGGCATTGTTCCTGCCGGGCGACCGCAGGTCGTGCCTCCGATGCCTAGCTCTTCTCCTCTCGGTCGTCGCGAGTTTGGACGGGCTGGCGAGGTCCCTCCCGGTCCAGGAAGCGAGGCACCGGCTGCTGGCGGGCCGCCCGAGGTCGCCCCGTCTCCCTCTCAACAGCCAGTCCCCATGATGCAACCGCCTGCTCCGGCACCCCCGGCTCCGTCGCCGGGGCTGGGCCCGGCACAGCCTGCCGCTCCGCCACCGCCCGCGGTTCAGGCCGCTCCAACCCCGCTGGCTCCGGTGGCTCAGGCCCCGCTGGCTCCGCCGGTGGCTCAGGCCCCGCTGGCTCCGCCGGTGGCTCAGG
>CAYYHB010000103.1:11530-16893 GCA_964471395.1 uncultured Burkholderiales bacterium
CTCAAGCCCCGCTGGCTCCGCCGGTGGCTCAAGCCCCGCTGGCTCCGCCGGTGGCTCAGGCCCCGCTGGCTCCGCCGGTGGCTCAGGCCCCGGGTCCTCCAGCCTCGGTCCAGGCTCGACCCCTGCCCGTCCCGCCGACCCCCACTGGGCCCGCCTGGCCGCCTCCTGATACCGAGTCGCTCGGGATGCCAGCGTCTGGCTTGATGCCCCCACCCGATACCGAGTCCATGCCCTCGCGCCTGGCTCCAGGGTTAAGACCGCTTCCACCGCCCGATACTGAGGGCCCGGAGGCTCCGGTCCGGGCCGCGCAGCCAGCTCCACTCGATGCGCCCCTGCCTCCACCTCTTCCGCCTCTCAACCTGCCCGATGCTGCCAGCAGGCTGGAGGTCCTCGAGGGCATTCCACCTTCTCAAGGCGCTCATCTTGGGGCCCCGCGTCCGGCTCCTCCCATTCCCAGTCTGCCGGTCGATGCTCCTGAGCCTGCTCCCTTGAAGTTGGCCCTGGAGCGCCCCGATTCGGGTGCGCGCCCTCCTCTGCCACCTGGCGAGCCGGAGTCCCAGCTCGAAGCCGAAGAGCCCGCCTTACCCATTATTGAGCCGATTGACGAGTTGCAGCCTTCGCCACCGTTTGACCCCTATCTCGAGCCTGAGGAACCCTTCGCCGAGCCTTCTGCTCCGGCAAGTGCAAAGAGCGAGAAGAAGGCGGCCCGCCGTGGGGTTCCTCTGCCGGCGATCCTTGTGGCCGTGCTGCTGGTGGTGGCTGGCGGGTTCTTTGCCGGCAGGTACTTCAGCCAGGGTCCTCAGCCTGTGACCAGCAAGTCTCCCACTGCTACCCCCTCGGCCGAGCCGTCAGAGACTCCCACGCCGGCAGCCTCTGTGAGCCCCGAGCCGGTAGCGTCGGCCAGCCCGGAGACCTCGCCCAGCCCCTCGGCCAGCCCCGAGCCGGTGGCCTCGGCCAGTCCCTTGGCTTCACCCAGCCCGTCGGCCAGTCTCGAGCCGGTGGCCTCGGTCAGTCCCTCGGCTGCGCCCAGCCCGGGCGCGTCTGCTTCTTCGTCCCCGTCTCCTTCCGAACTGGCCCTGCAGGACGCCGATGACGACCGCGAGACCGACCCGAAGGCCTCTCTGCCTCCTCCTCCTACCTCTCAGCCCACGGCCGGGGGAGGGCTGAAGGTCGAGTCGGTCGAGGCGGGACTCTCTTTTGAGGTTCCGTCCGGGTTTGAGGTCAAGCGCAACAACTGGGGCAAGCACAGTGCCGAGCTGCATTTTCGCAAGCTCGAGCCATGGGGAGAGATGCGCCTGCGTGTGAAGGTTCAGCTCGGACGCAGCGGCTCGCGCATGCTCAAGAGTTTTGAGCAGGTTCTGCGGGGGGCCTGGAGCTCGGTGACGGCAAAGGGCCTGGATGAGTTCGCCCTGGTCGGGGTGGACGGCCGGGGGATGGCCTGGGTGGGCGCTCACCGCCGCGATGATGAGCATGTGGTGTTTGCCACCGTGACCTACAGTTGGGTGGGCACGGGGGCACCCTCGACCGGGTTCGAGGAAGCCGCCACAGCCGTGCGGGCGGGTCTGGTGCTGCCCCGCTGACGACACTGTTTCGTCCCGTCGGTTTGAAGGAATGGCGGCTGATCGAAGCCTCCGGACGCCGGGCCTTTCCGCCTCGCCTGCCTCAGCAGCCGACTTTTTATCCGGTCACCAATGAGCAGCATGCGATCTTGACCGCCCGCGACTGGAACACGAGCGACCCGAAATCAGACTATGTCGGGCTGGTGACGGCCTTCGATCTTCCCGAGGAATACCTGCAGCGCTACCCGGTTCAAACGGTCGGGGGCCGGGTTGCCCAGGAGCTCTGGGTGCCGGCCGAAGAGCTCGCCGAATTCAATGCCCAGATTATCGGGCCCATTCGCCTCTTGCACGTGTTTTACGGCGAGAGCTATCAAGGACCCAGGGGGCTGGGCGGGTTTCCCTAGATACTAGGCCCTGGCACGAGTCCGCTCGGCCAGCTCGCGGGCCAGGGTCACGTTGGCGCGAATCAGGTCACAGCCGCCCTGCCAGAAGCTGCTCTGGCTGATGTCGATATCGAGCTTCTCGAGCATGCGGGTGGGGGGCATGCTGCCCCCGCTGGCCAGAAGCTCGAAGTACTTGTCCACGAAGCTCGCCCCCTCGCGCTTGTAGCGAGCGTAGAGCGAGAGCACCAGAAGCTCGCCGAAAGCATAGGCGTAGACGTAGAACGGGGTGCTGACGATATGGGGAATGTACAACCAGCTCCAGCGATGATCCTCGCCGAGCGTGAGAGCCTGGCCAAACATCTCCTGCATGCACTCTTGCCACAGGGCATTGATGGTCTCCACTGCCAGCTCGCCCTGCTCGCGGCGGCTCTGGTGAAGGCGCTGCTCGAAGCGGTACATCGAAACCTGACGAAAGACGGTGGCGAATGTGTCCTCGAGCTTCTCGCAAAGCATCGCCAGGCGGGCCTCGTCCGACTCGAGGTCTCGCTGCAGGCGCTCGAACACCAGCAGCTCGCCGAAAGTGCTGGCGGTCTCGGCCATGGGCAGCACCGGGTGGTAGTTGAGCAGATTTTGCTTGCTGGCCAGGCGGTCATGTACCCCGTGGCCCAGCTCGTGGGCCAGGGTCATCACGTCGCGGGGCTTGCCGGTGTAGTTGAGTAAGACGTAGGGATGGTGGTCGGGGGTGACGCCGGCACAAAAAGCTCCACCGCGCTTCCCATCCTTGACCACGGCGTCGATCCAGCGCTTGGAGAAGAACGGCTCGGCCAGCTCGGCCAGTCGGGGCGAGAAGTTTCCGAAGGCCTCCAGGACGATCTCCCGCGCCTTCTCAAAGTCGAGCTCTTCGCGGTCCTTGGAGAGGGGAGCATAGCGATCGTAGTGCTTGAGGTCGCTCAGACCCAGCAACTCGCCCTTGAGGCGATAGTAGTCGGCTACCAGGTCGAAGTTCTGGACGCACACGCCCACCATGGTGTCCACCAGCTCTTGGGAAAGCTCGTTGTCGAGGTGGCGGTCGGCCTCGGGGCTTTCAAAGCGCCGCAACTTGTCGATCACCTGCTTTTCGTGCAGCAAAGTGTTGTGCGTGAAGTTGAGCACATGGGCATTCTTCTCGAGCCCCTCGGCCAGGGCGCCGGCGGCTGCCTGGCGCAGACTGCGGTCTGGCTCGTAGAGCAAGGCCATGAGCTGACTCTGGTTGAGCTCCTTCACCTCGTTCCCGTGCCGCAAAGTGTACTTCATCCCCGAGGTGATCTCGGTGAACAGACGACGCCAGGCTCTGCCCCGATCATTGGCGGTCTCCTCGAGGATCTTCTCCTCGGGCTCGGTCAGATAGTGGGCGGCCAGCTTGCGCTGGTGGTCGAGGTAGTGGTGGTACTCGGCCAGCAGCGGATCTTGCAGCAGCTCAGCAAACTTCGCCGGACTGATGCGTCCGATTTCCAGATCGAAGAAGATGAGGTGCGTGGAGATTTCGCTGCCAAGCTCGCGTACCCGCTGGACCAGAGCCTTGACCGTATCGTCGGATGTGTGGGTGGAGAAGAGCAACTGGGCGAAAGCCTGCGGCTTGGATTCGTGGCGCAGCAGCGTTTCGTATTCGTCCAGGGCCTCCTTCAGGCGGGATGCCATCAGACTTTCCGAGGCGATCTGGTTGCGATAGCGCTGCTCGAAGTCGCGAGCCTGACGGAGCGATTCGCGCAGGTCGGCTTCCAGGCGCGGGTCGTCGACCCCGGAGTAAAGATCGGACAGGTCCCAGGTAGGCAGTTCCATGGCGGCTCCTGTGGAATGGATTTCTCAGCCCATTCCCGCCCGGGCCTGCAGTTCCTATCTCAGGGCGCGTAGCGGAAGCTGGCTTTTGCAGTGGCGGCCGAGCTGTTGCCGACGTAGACGAGCACCTCACCGGGGTCGGCCACCCAGCCGCCCTTCGGGCCCCAGTAGAGCAGGTCTTTGCGCGTGAGCGTGAAGTCGATGGTGCGCGCCTCCCCGGGGGCCAGCTCGACTCGCTCGAAGCCTCGCAGCTCGCGCACCGGACGGGTGACCTGGGCCACAGGGTCTTGGATGTAGAGTTGCACCACCTCGGCGCCGGCTCGCCCGCCGACGTTCTTGACATCCACGCTCACTTTGAGCGAGGAGGTCGCGTCCATCGTGGAGGCCGAGAGTCGAGGAGCCGATATGGCAAAGCGCGTGTAGCTCAGGCCATAGCCGAAGGCATACTGCGGAGAGTTGGGCACGTCCAGGTAGCGGGAGGCATACTTCTCATTTTGCTTGCCCGACCAGGGGCGGCCGGTGCTCTTGACGTTGTAGTAGATGGGTACCTGGCCCAGGTTGCGAGGGAAGGTAATGGGCAGCTTTCCGCTGGGGTTCACGTCGCCGAAAAGAACGTCAGCGATGCCATTACCGCCTTCCGTGCCGGCGAACCAGGTCTCCAGGATGGCCGGGCTCTTGTCTGCCACCCAGCCCAGTGCCAGCGGGCGACCATTCATCAAAACCACCGTATAGGGCTTGCCGGTGGCATGCACGGCCTGAATCAGCGCAAGCTGTGACCCGGGCAGGTCGAGCGTGGTGCGCGATGCGGCTTCGCCCGACATCTCGGCGTCCTCTCCCACGGCCAGCAGCACCACGTCGGCCGCCTTGGCGGCTGCCACCGCAGCCCTGAAGTCGGTCACCACGCCCTTGACAGGGCAACCCTTCACCCAGGTGACCTGGGCGCCCGGGAGCTTGGCTTTGACCCCCGCCAGCAGCGTCACAACGTCTTTCTTCTGGCCGTCACCATTCCACGAGCCCATCATGTCTTGCTGCGAATCGCCCAGGGGGCCGATGATGGCGACCGATTTCACGCTCTTAGGGTAGGGGAGGAGGTTTTTATCGTTTTTGAGCAGCACACACGAGCGGGAAGCCGACACCCGGGCCAGCTGGCGGTGCTCGGGAATCAGGAAATTGGCCGCTTCGGTGCCTTCTGGCACGTAGGGGCTCTCGAACAGGCCCAATCTCTGCTTGAGTCGCAGCACGCGGCGCACCGACTCGTCCAGGGTTGCCTGGCTCAGCCTGCCCTCCTTCATCAGCTGGGCACCACTCTTGAGGTACGTGCGGCTGACCATCTCGATGTCTACGCCAGCATTCAGGGCCGCTTCGCAGGCCTCGGCGGGGGTCCCGGCGATGCCATGCTTGATCAATTCCTCCACCGAGGTGAAGTCGCTGACCATGACGCCGTCCCATTTCCACTCTCCTCGTAGCACGTCGGTAAGCGTGAAGCGGTTGGCGCTGGCGGGCACCCCTCCGATCTCGTTGAACGAGCTCATGAACGTGCCCACCTTCGCGTCCACGGCTGCCTTGAAGGGGGGGAAGTAGACCTCGCGCAAGGTTCGCTCGGACA
>CAYYHB010000104.1:0-16670 GCA_964471395.1 uncultured Burkholderiales bacterium
AGCCCACCGTGGACATCCGCACCGGCACCCAGAACGGGCAGATCCTGGTGGAGGTGTGGGATAACGGTCCGGGCATTCCCTCCGAGGTGCAGTCGAAGATTTTCCAGCCTTTCTACACCACCAAGGAGATTGGCAAGGGGACCGGCCTGGGACTGGCCATCTGCAAGGAGGTCACCCGCAAGCACTCGGGCGACATCGTGGCCGGTACCTCCGATGCAGGCGGAGCCAAGTTCACCATCACCCTGCCCATTCAGGCGCCCGAAAATTAGACCATGGCTTTGAAGCCGGGCACGGTTCTGCAAGACCGCTATCGCATCGAGCGAAGCCTTGGCCGAGGCGGGTCGGGCGCCGTCTACCTCAGTCAGGACTCACGCCTGGCAGGCAAGCAATGGGCCATCAAAGAGCTAGTCTGCAAGGACAGCACCCAGTTACAGAGCGCCCGCACTCGCTTCGAGCGCGAGGCCAGCATGCTGGCCCGCCTGCGTCATCGCAACCTTCCCCTGATCGTGGACTACTTCTTTGAAGCCCCCAGCCAGTTTCTGGTCATGGAGTTCGTGGACGGCCCTACGCTGGCGGCCCTGATCGAGAAGGAAGGGCCGGCCCCCGAGGCCCAGGCCCTGCGCTGGGCGCTGGAGATGGGCCGGGTGCTCGACTACCTGCACAGCCAGTCCCCTCCCATCATCTTTCGCGACCTCAAGCCCGAGAACATCATGGTCACCGAGGAGCGCCATCTCAAACTGATCGACTTCGGCCTGGCGCGCCACTTCGACCCCGAAATGGGCCGGCGCGACACCCAGCCCTCGGGCTCGGTGGGCTACGCTCCGCCCGAGCAGTGGGAAGACCGGGTGGACGAGCGCTCCGACCTCTATTCGCTGGGGGCCACGATCTACTTCATCCTGACCGGGAAGCCCCCCTCCCCCGTCTACGGCAGCCACCGCCTCAAGCCCCATCGCAGCGATATCGAGGCTCGCACCGAAGACCTGGTGCTCAAATGCATGCAGCCCGACCCCGCTCTTCGCTATTCCAGCGCCGGCGAGCTGATCCGCGATCTGTTACTGCTCTTGTCCGACCCCAGAATGGCCCCTCCCGAGCCTCGGCCGGCTCCTCCCCGGCCTGCACCCAGCCCACCACCGCCCGCCCCGCCCAAACGGAAAACAACCTCGCAGACCCCGGCCCGCCCTCCGATGTGGTTGCCGGCTCTACTGACCTTTTCGACCCTGTCCTTCGTGGTGGCAGCTGGGGTCGGTCTCGTCGGACCAAGCTCACCGCGCCCGGGACGCACCCCGACCCCAATCAGCACCAGCACGGCCGAGGTGGTGGCCGACAAAGCTCGCGGTCGCGAGCTGATCGCTCTGGGAACGCCGGAGTCCCTGCGGGCCGCCGCCGCCATGCTGGATACCCTGGTGACTCGCAACCCTGAGGATGCCGAGGCCCACATCCTCAAGCAAAATGCCTACGCCCTGCTGCTGCGGCCAGGACCGGAGGAGTCAGGCATCGTGCGGGTGCCGGCTCTGGTCTCTTTGGAGGGAGCAGACGCCCCTGAGGGACGGGCTGTGCTCTATGGACTGGCTCAGGCCCAGGCCAATATCAATCTGCGCGGCGGAGTGGATGGGCGGCAGGTGGTCATCGACCTTTACGACGACCGCTCCCAGACCAACCAGGCTCTGCTGGAAGCCCAGAAGATCACCCGCGACCCCCGCTACCTGGTCTGCTTTGGCCCCTTCAGCTCACAACGTGTGCTGGCCGCGGCTCCCCTCTTCAACGACGCCGGGCTGCCCGACCTGGCTCCCAGTGCCTCCGACCCCCGTGTCTGGGAAGCGGGTCCCTTCCTCTTCACCGCCTCCGACTCCAACGATCCCCGCTTGAAGGCTCTGGCTGACCATTTCGCCAGCCTCGGCTTCACCAAAGGGGCTCTGCTGGTCAACGAGGACAACCTGCTGTCCGGCTCGATGGCCCGCGCCTTCGAGCAGGCCTTCGCCAAGCGCGGCGGAAAGATCGTTGCCCGGGCGAATTATGACGACAATACCCAGGATTTCGGCAACCAGGTGGCCCAGCTGGCCGACCAGGGGGCCGAGTTCGTCCTGGCGGCCGAGTTTCGAGGCCTGCCGGTGGCCCAGCTGGCCAACGCCCTGAAGAAATCCGGACTCACGATCCCTCTGGCCGCCCAGGTAATCCCCTTCAGCCGCGACCTGATCGAGCAGGGCGGGCAAGACGTGGAGGGCTTGCTTTTGTCGGGCTACTTCCTGCCCGACCAGGACAGCCCGGCAGTGCGCAAGTACGTCGACGAATACCATCAGATCTTCGGTGAGCGCGAGCCCTCGCACGTCGATGCCGGCTCCTATGACGCCGCCATGCTGCTTTTTGATGCTCTGGGCGCGGCCCTGGTGGCTCCGGCCGAGGGCCAGCCCCTGATCCGCATCCGCATGCAGCGCCTGGCCGCACGCAACTACCTGGCTTCCATCGGCAATGACCGCCCCCCCTACGACGGGGTGAGCGGCAAGTTTGCCCTTGCCAACAAGAGTGACCTGCGTGAAGTCTTCTTGCTCCAGGTGAAAAACGGGCGCTACGAGCGCGTCAGTGGACCGTGATCGTCTCTCCCTGGACATCGTAGCGGATGGAGCCCTTGGCCTGAGCCTTAGCCGTGCTCGACAGCTCGAGGGCGTGCCGCAGGGCCTCATCGACCGGCGAGGCAGCTGGGGGGGGACAGGAGAAAAATGTCACCACCCCGGTGCTGATGGTCACCGGCCAGGAGTTACGGCGCATCAGCTCGTGGAGCTTCTCGCGCACCCGCGGCACGACCATCTGGGCCTGCTCGGGGCCGGTCTCGGGCAGCAAGAGCATGAACTCGTCCCCCCCCCAGCGAGCCACCACGTCCACCGTGCGCAGGTTGCCGACCAGGGTGCGCACGACCCCCTGTAGCAGCTCGTCGCCGACCTCGTGCCCGTGCTTTTCGTTGAGCGTCTTGAAGTCGTCCAGGTCGAAGCAGACCAGGGTGAGAGGGCGACCGTAGCGGCGCACCCGCTCCAGCTCGAGGGTGGCCATGTCGAGCAGAGCGCGCCCGCTCAGAGCCCCGGTCAGCGGATCGCTGCGGGCCAGGCGCCTGGCTTCATCGAGTTGCTCGTGCAGGCGCGCGAGCACCCGCACAAACAGCCAGAAGCCGATCAGCTGAACCAGGGCGTTCCACATCGGGATCATCATCGAGCTGAGGGGATGCCCGGCCAGCTCGTCGGCGAAGTACCAGGCCAGCGAGCTGACGAAGGCCATGAACACGCCGCAATCCTTGCCGGCATACCAGGTGACCGTAGCCACCGGAATTAGATAAAAGATCCACAGCGCCATCTCGTGGTCGGTGTAGAAGTCTAGCGCAGCCAGCACTAATACCAGGGCGCAGCCCAGCGCCAACAGCGTCACCTTGGAGGCGCGGGAGAGAAGGCGATTCAGGACTTCCATTGGAGCACCTCACCGGTGAGGAAGAGACGACCAGCCCTCAGATCCCCTCACCCATTCCCAGGAACTTCCTGACCGCGACTGCGATTCCTTCGGCCGACAACCCGCCGGACTCCAGCCCGGCGGCAGGAAGCTCGGCAGCATCGTCGGCCAGGGCAAGGGCCCGACTCGGGATGGTTCGGCCCAGACTCTGGAGGGTTTCCAGCACGGCCGTACCGGCTCCCCCTTTCCCCAAATGCTCTTCCACCGTGACAAGTCTTTGACAGGTCAGAGCTTTCTCGAGCAGGGCTTCATCCAGCGGCTGCAACCAGCGCAGGTCGAACACCGAAGCCTGCACTCCCCAGGCAGCCAGGGTCTCGGCCGCGAGCACACAAGGAAAGACGGTGCTGCCTGCCCCCAGCAAGGCCACTGAGCTTCCCGTGCGCAACTGCCGGCCCTGGCCCGGAGGGACCGGTCGCGCCTGCCCTGGAGAGCCCAGTCCCACGGCTGGGGCCGCCGTGAAACGCAGAGCCACCGGCCCGGGAATGTCGCGGGTGCCAGCCAGGATGCGGCGGGCTTCCTCCTCGTCAGCCGGGGCGGCCAGCACAATGTTGGGGATCATGCGCAGCATGGCCAGGTCGCGCAGGGAAGCCGGGTGGGGGGGCAGCCCGGGAGCCATGGGCTGGAGCCCTCCGTCGACCACGATCAGAGTGGCGGGAAAGTCCACTCCTTCCAGCAACTGGCTGAAGATCTCGGGCAGCCTGCGGGCCGACAGCACCAGGTAGGGGGACAAACCGCCGCGGGCCGCGCCCCGGGCCTCGGCCAGCACCTCGCCCGGAGTCCGCCGCAGACAGCGCTGGCCCAACATCGCCAGCGGGCCAGGAGCCTCGGCCACGGTCCAGTAGACCACCGCCTGCGTCTCTTGCTCGAGATCGGCAGCTAGCCGGGCCAGTACCGCCTGGGCCAGGGTATCCGGTGGCAAGGCCCGGCGATCTTGCACCGGCGTGGTCCAGGCGGGGCGACCAGGGGGACGCGACAGATGATACTGGTCGGAACGCTGTCCGTCCTCGACGGGATGCTCGGCGGGCTGGCCGAGCAGGTGCAAGAGTCGAACCCCTTCCTGGCTCAAAGCCTCTTGCACGAGCTCTTCGAAGCGCTCTGGCTTGCGGGCGTCGTGACTACCCAGAAACTGGATGCCCAGGCTCTCCAAAAAGCCCTGCAGGCTTGCCTGGCTGGACTCCCGGCTGAGGATGCCCCAGCCAGTGCGAACCGCCGAAAGATAGCGTCGGCCCAGGTCAGCCAGGATGACCAGCACCGATTCCTCACGGGCTGTCACCGAGGCCAGAGCTTCCGCAAAGCCAGGACCCAGCTCGTCCTCGACCACCACGACCAGCGGCCCCTCCAGCCCCTCCATGCGCCGGGCGAAAATCCAGCCCAGGGCCGAAGCCAGCATCTCGGCATCGCTGCCCGAGCCGTCGGACAGGTCCTCCAACTCGGGGTAGGCGTGCCCGGTAAGACGATAGTAAGCCTGCCCACCCGGGCCGGCCCAGGCCACTGGCCCGGCGCTCACCGCGTGCAGTGTCCGGGCCAGGTCGTGCAGGGTTCGGGCCAGGGGAGCGACGGTCACGTCTTGCGGTCGAGCAGGTAGAGGGCCAGGCTGGCCAGCGGCTCGGCTCGAGAGCCGAAGGGATCGAGCAGGGAAACCGCCTCCATGGTGGCCTCGCGAGCCATGCGGTGAGACTCCTCCAACCCGAACAGGGCCGGGAAGCTGACCGGCTCGGGGTCGTCGGCGGCGTCCAGGATGTCGTCGGTGATCTGGAAGACCAGACCTACCCTATCGCCGTAACCGGTCAGAGCCTCGAGGCCAGCCTCGTCAGCCCCGCCCAGGATGGCCCCGCAGCGCACCGCGCCCCGGATCAATGCTCCCGTCTTGGCGCGGTGTATCGCTAGAAGCTGGGGGGCGTCCACGATCCCGTGCTGGCCGTCAAGGTCGATCACCTGGCCCCCGATCATGCCCGGGTGTCCGGTGGCCTCAGCCAGCTCGCGCACCACGCGCAGGTTGGCCTCGGCCGAAGCCGGGGACTGGCTGGCCACGTAGAAGGCCCAGGTGTTCAGCCCGTCGCCGGCCAACAAAGCCATCGCCTCGCCGTAAGCCTTATGACAGGAAGGTTTGCCACGGCGCACGTCGTCGTCATCCATGCAGGGCAGGTCGTCATGAACCAGCGAGAAACAGTGGATCATCTCGAAGGCGCAGGCGGCTGGCATGGCGACCTTGCGCTCGGCTCCCAGGGCCTCGGCCGCGGCCAAGCAGAGCACGGGGCGAAAACGCTTGCCGCCGGGGAACAGGCTGTAGCGCATAGCCTCGCCGATCTTGCCCATGTAGGACCCGCGTTCGGGCAAGAGCTCGTCCAGGGCAGAGTCGACCTCCTGGGCCCGAGCCTTCATGTAGGCGATCAGGTCAAAGCCGGTGGTTGATGTTGTCACGAAGCGTCCTCTTTCCCCCCAGCGGATTTCTCGACCAGCACCTGCACCCGGGCCTCGACCACGCGCAGCTTCTCGTCACAAAGGCGCGACAGGGAAACCCCTTCCTCAAACAGGCGCAGGGACTCATCCAGGTCGAGACTGCCCTGCTCGAGCTTCTCGACCACCTCTTTCAAACGGGTCACAGCCTGCTCATAACTGAGGTCTGAGGTCATGAGCGCGCTTGTTCCCTGGATGGGGTCGGAATTCCTCGCCAGGTCAGGGCGTGGGAGCCGGCTTGCTGGTCAGTGTGACCAGCACCACCCCGAGAAAGATAAGCAGGGTGCCGGCCCAGCGCTGGGAGCTAACCTCCTCGTGCAGCATGGGCCCGGCCAGGAAGGCGTTCATGACGTAGGTCAGAGCGGTCATCGGTAAGACCAGCGATAGGTCTACGCCCCACGACAGCACCGCCTGCCACAGGAAGAAGAAGGTGGCCATACAGGCGATGGCCAGCCACACTTTGGGGGTGCCAAAAATGCGCCAGATGGTGGTCCAGAGCGCTCCGGGAGAAGACACGTTGGCCAGGCCGATGGGCCCGACCGAGCGCATCCCCTGCGTCATGAAGATGTCGCCGAAGGTGACTGCGGTCACTGCGACCGTCATAACGAGGATGATCTTGAGCACTTAAGGCTTGTCTTTCCTGGGTGCAGGCGAGGGAGAGGGCCGGGGGCTCGCCGGAGCGTCCGGACGGATGGGCCTGAGCTTCATGGGCGTCGCGGTGGGCAGGGGCTTGGAGTAGATGCGTCTGAGCTTGGAGACATCCGGCCCGCCAGGACGAGGCTCATCGCCGCCATAGCAGGAGACGCAGGCCTGGGCCGCGGCATAAAGCGTTGTGAGAAGCGCGAGAGAAAGAGCCAGCCACCTCATGACCTTGAAGGATTCTCGCGCGGCGGGGCTTCTCCTGGTCAGCGCACTCCCGGATAGAGCACATCCGGCGGGGGGGGGGCGCCCCGCAACTCCTGCCACAGGCTGGCCGCCACGGGGTCGCCGGGAGCCACCGAGAACATCAATCGGAGATAGTATTCAGCCCGGTCGGGGTGGCCCAGCCTCTGCTCGGCCCGAAAGCCAAGCCGCGAGAAATTGAGGGTATCAACCCGATCGGTCGTGGCCGCGAGACCCGCCTGCACCACCGGCACGACCTCCTCGTAACGCTTGTTCTGGAACAGCAACAGCGCCTTGGTTTGCAGCAGAATGGGGCTGCGGGGGTTGTAAGCGAGACCCTCCTCGAGGATCTCTCGGGCTTCCTGGTGACGCCCGTGGCCCCGCGTCAGGTCGGCCACGATGAGATCATACGCCTCCTCGATGCGATGGTCGAGCAAGGTGATCATGCGCAGGAGGGGCAACAGGTCGGATTGCTTTTCGTGGGGGATGCCCTGGCGATCTAGTTGCTCGTGGAGCAGGTCCATCTTGAACCAGAGCATCCGGGCCACCACCGTACGTGCCTCCCCCAGCACGTCGAGCAATACATCAGCGCGAGTGCGCGGGCCGCTCTGCTGCAGCCGAAACTGGCGCTCATGCTGCTGGGGCAGAAGCAGGTTGCCGCAAAGGATGACCAGGATGGCCAGCAACCAGAGGGCCTTGCGCGCCATCACTGCCTCCGATGGTAGAACCAGAAGATGATCAGAACATTCAGAGCGCACACGATCGCCGTGTCGCGCCACACCAGCTGGCTCTGACCCTTGAGCCGAAACGGCTCGGAATTGCTCTCGCGGATCATAAACTTGTAGAGGGCAGGCGCGTTCTCGACCCGGGCATGCAGGCCGGCACTGGTGTACTCGCTGCCCGCCTGGACCTCTTGCTGGCCATGGCCGTGATCGTGATCGAGGATCTCCTCCTCGGTCAGCTCGTCCTCGTGGTCACAGTGTTCATCATGCAGGTGCTGGGCGGGTGAGGGCGAGGCCGAGGGAGACTGGGCCCAGACCGGTCCCAGCAAGAGCGCGACGAGAAGCAGGCTGAGCAGTCTCACAGGTCTTTCCTCGCAAACACGCGCTCGGCAAGCAGCACGAAAAGGAGCATCCAGGCCAGAGCGTAGGCGGTGATGGAGAGCAGGTAAGCAGGCTCCAGGGGCAGGGTGTAAACGACGGCATTCTTAACCCGGAAAAGGTCAAAATGGGGCATGACCATCTTAAGGCCCCTGGCCAGCGTGGCCACGGCCGGCGAGCCGCGGTCCTCGACCAGGAAGAAGCTGATGAAGCTATGGCTGAGCCCACCCACGAAGTAGAGGAACACGCCCAGCACGCCGGCCAGGGGCGGGCTGGAGAAGGTGCTGAAAAAGATGCACGCGGCCGCCAGCACGGAGGCCTCCAGGGCATAGCAGAGGGCCACCACGATCAGCTGGCCATCGGCGAACTTGGAGAGGGCGGCGATGGAGAGCATCAGACAAAAAGACAGCACCAGCACCGAGGAGACCAGCACCACCAGCACCCCCACGAACTTGCCCATCAGGTAGGCCCAGCGAGGGATGGGTCGGGCCAGCAGGGGGTAGAGGGTGCGGCGCTCGAGGTCGGACGAAACCGCGGTCACGCCCAGAAAGATGGCCATGCCTACGGCATAGAAGCTGATCAGGGTAAGCCCGAAATCTTTCGCCACCCGCTCGAAGGCAGACAGGCCCAGGCTGAACGAGTTCACGTAGGCAGGGAGCATCAGCAGAATGACGGCCAGGAACAGGGTGACCAGGTGCACCTGGCGGCGGACCTGCTCCAGCAGATAGAGCTTGGAAAGATAGTATATCTTGAGGGTCATGCGGCGGTCACCAGCTGGTGCAGCACGTCTTCGAGGTGGCGCTTGGCGGGTGCCACCGTCAGGATGGAGCCTCCCGCCTGGCGGATCCGATCCAGAGCCTCGTCGCTGCGGCCCACATCCACCGTGATGACCTGCTCGCCCGCCTTGGCCGGCTGAGGGTTGAGCTCGGAGAGCTCCTCGGTGGGCCCGCGAAAATGGATGGCTACCCGGTTCTCGATGCTCAAGAGGTCTTGCAGGGTACCCTCGGCGCGCAGCTTGCCCTGGTGGATGATCCCGATGCTGTCGCAGACCGTCTCCACTTCGCTCATCATGTGAGAGCTGAAGAAAATGGTGATGCCTCGCTCTTTCAGACTCAAGATGAGCTCCTTGAGCTCAAGCTGGGCGATCGGGTCGAGGCCCGAGGTCAGCTCATCGAGGACCAGCAAGGGCGGATCGCCAACCAGTGCCTGGGCGATGCCAAATCGCTGCTTCATGCCCTTGGAAAACTCGCGGATGCGGCTCTTCATGCGAGACCCCAGCCCCACCACCTCGAGAGCCTTGCGGCAACGCGAGAGGCGCTCGGAGGCGGGCACTCCGGCCAGGGCTGCGTGCAACACCAGCAGCTCTTCCGCTCCCATGAACTCGTGGTAGACGGCCACCTCGGGCAGGTAGCCGAGCAGCCGGCGCGCCTCCACGCTGCCGGCCGGGTGGCCCATCACCATGGCCGTGCCCGAGTCGGGCCGCACCAGCCCCAGCAAGATCTTGATGCTGGTGCTCTTACCGGCCCCGTTGGGACCCACGTAGCCATAGACCTGGCCCTTCTTGACAGTCAGATCGAGCCCGCGCAGAGCCTCCTGCGTTCCCCCCACGGTTTTGTAGGTCTTGCGAAGGTCGCGTACCTCGAGAGCCAGCTCAGTCATCATTCGTTTCCTTCGGGATACTTGAAGGTTATCTTCTCATAGCGCCGTCCCTGCACCTCGATCTCGGGAAGGCTTCCCTGAAAGCGGGAAAGTCCGATCAGAAGGGGAGACTGGCCCCGAAACTCGGAGCTGTCCCCCACCTTCTCGCCGCTCAGCTCGCTGGCTTGAGCCGCAAGCTGCAGCGGCTTTCCCTCCACCTCCACGATCAGCTCCGGGCGGGCCAACCGAATGGCCTGCTCTGCCTCAGAGTCGAGCACATAGGCGGTCAAGGTGCCGCTCTCGGAATCGAGCACCAGCTCCAGGTGGGCGTCCTCCTCGCCGAGCACGATCAGGGCGCCTCCGTGAGGGGCCTGGTGCTTATGATGACCGTGGTCATGATCGTCGTGAGCGGGGGCCGGAGCCTGACAGGCAGTTGCCAGCAGCAACAAGGAAATCAGAAGTGTGCTGCGCATGGTCATCCTCCAGTGTCGACGAATCAAGTCCCGGCCGGGTTCAAACCGGGGGGGCCAGGTTGCTGGCCACATCCGTTCGGTAGGCCTTCCAGGCTGGAAGAAGGCCGGCCAGAGTTCCCAGCAGGGTCACTCCCAGCGGGGCCAGCACCAGAGCCGGGTGGAAGGCGAGCACCTCGAGCACCACCCCGGTCTGGCTGCGCACCACGGCGGCCGCCACTCCCAGTATGGCGGCGTAGACCAGCAGCCCGGACAGGCTGCCCAGCCCCGCCAAAAGGCCCGACTCGAGCAAGATCAGGCCCAGCAGGGTGCGCCGAGGTGCTCCCAGCGCTCGCAGAATGGCGAGCTCGCGGCGGCGCTGGTCGATGGTGTTGTAGAGCCCGGCCAGGATGGAGGCGCAGGCCACCGCCACCACCAGGTAAGCCACCAGCGCCAGGATGCGGCTCATCCACCCCAGCTTGTCGAACAGCTCGGCCATCACGCGCCCCACCGGCCAGGCCAGCGTGGCCACCTGGCCCTGCTTGTTGATGGTCTGATCGAGCGCAAAGCCAGCCTGGCTGCTCTTGAGCTTGAGCATGACGGCGCTGACCTGCTTATGCTGATCGGGAATCTCCCCATCGGGTGTGGCCTGGAAGTCTTCCCCGGAGCCGCGCAGCACGTGACCGGACATGCGGAAGATGCCCTCCAGGGGGATCCAGATCACCCGGTCAGCCGGGGAGCTGGTCGGCTCGAGCACCCCGACCACGGTGTATTCCTCGTCGTGGCGTGCCGACTCGCTGAAGACCACGCCATGGTAAGGATTGAAGCGCGAGCCAGGCTTGAGACCGGTTCTCTGGGCCACGAAGCTGCCGACCACGGCCTGGCGAGAGGTGGGCTCGAAGAGCTGCCCTCCGGGGGCGATCTGAAAGCCATCCTCGAAGAGCTCGGGGGTGGTGCCCACGATACGGAAGCCGCGATAGTTGTCCCCCAACGCGTAGGGGATGGCGCGGGCCACGCGGGGGTCTTGGGAGATGGTCTGGTAGAGCGACCAGGGGATATTGCCGGGCGAGGTCTCCAGGTGGAAAACGGTGTTCAGCACCAGCTGGAGCTGGCTGCCGCGGGCCCCGAGCACGGCGTCGAATCCGCCCGCCCCCCCGGTGAAGGCGGCGTAGGACTGGGCCTGGATGGCGAAGACGGCCATCACCAGCCCGGTGGCCAGGGCGATGGAGAAGATGGTCACCAGGCTGGAGACCCGGTGCTGGGCCAGGCTGCGCCAGGCCAGCTTGAGGACGCTCACGAGACCAGCACCCGGTTGAGGTCGGCCAGCTTCTCGACCCGCTCGAAGCGCCCCACCACCTCGGCATCGTGGGAGACCAGCAGCAGGGCGGCCCCGTTCTGCCGACAAGCGGACTGGATCAGCTCCACGGCCTCCAGCGCGTGCTTGCGGTCGAGGTTGGCGGTGGGCTCGTCGGCCAGCACCAGGCGGGGACGGTTGGCCAGGGCCCGAGCCACGGCCACCCGCTGTTGCTGCCCCACCGACAGGCGAGACGGGCGGTAATGCATCCGCTGACCCAGCTCGACCGCCTCCAGCAACTGGCGGGCATAGGCAGGGTCGCGCCTGGCCCCGAAGAGCATGGCCAGCTCGACGTTCTCGAGGGCGCTCAGCCCCTGGAGCAGGTTGAAGGTCTGGAAGATGTAGCCCAGAGTGGTGGCCCGCAGGCGGTCGCGGGCCACCTCGCCCAGGCTCGCGAGCGGCTGGCCGGCCAGCTCGATGCGGCCGGAATCGGCCGGGGTCAGGCCGGCGATGAGGTGCAGCAAAGTCGTCTTGCCGCAGCCGCTGGCGCCCTGGAGGGCTACCTGCTCGCCCGGGGCCAACTGGAACTGAGCGATGTCCAGGATGGGCAGCAGCTCGTTCTCGGGCGTTCGGTAGCTCTTCTTGAGGTCGCTCAGGACCAGTAGTTGAGGATCCATTCTCAACGACACATCATAGAGGGATTACGATGTGTGGTCAACAGCGTGCCGGGTCAGTTGTCTCCAGGCCTGGCCGTGCGGGCCTCGATGGCCGCCTCGCGAGCCCTCGCTTCCTCGGCTCGCAGGGCCTGGCGACGCGCATACTCTTCGTCGAACCTGCCCTTCACGATCTCATGGAAGATCTTCCGGTTCATGCCCTGGTCCTTGAGGAACTGCTCCTCGTTGATCTGGCCCAAGGCAAAGGCCTTCACTCCCGGATCTTGCCAGCAGTGAGGCTCGCGGCCGGTCATCTGGAAAATCAGCTTCTCCCACTTGCGGAAGAAGTGGGTCTTCGTCATCAACGGATTCCACATGCCGTTCACGATACAATAGTTGTCGGCCCAGGGCATGCGGTGGTGGATGGCGTGGTTTTCCTTGGACTGGATGACGTGCAGCTTCTGCATGAGTTTCGCGATGGCCGGGGGATTTTTCTGGTGACTCCAGCGATGCGAGCCCTGAGCCACGAAACCGGCAGCCGAGAAGCCCAGCGTGAAGGCCTGCGCCGCCCAATGGGGCCCGGCAGCGGCCACCGCGGCCATGGGGATCCACATGTACTTGCCGGCGTCGGCCATGTTCGTCCAGGCCGTCTTCTCCTGCAATTCCTGCATCTTGTGGTGGTGCACCTGGAACTCGTAGGCCAGCTCGCCGACGATGGGGGTCTTATAAGTGGGGTAGTTGTCGATCCAGTGGTGGAACATCCCGCTGGCCAGGTCGGCGGTGACGTGCCCGGCGGCCATGGCCGCAAGCGAGCCAGCGACCACGCCGACGGCGCCGGGAAGGCTTCCGGTAGCGGCCGCCTGGAGTGCGATGTTGGCGCCCAACCACAACCCGGAGCCAATCACCGCCCCGCAGGCCAGCTTGTCTTTCAAGGGGGTGGTGTACTCCTTCGGCACGTGCAGGTCTTCAGGCGACTGTCGGGCGTCGTCCGGCGATTTGTCGGGTGCCGACGCTGCGTGGCGAGGCAGCGCGGGGCTGGCAGTGGCAAGGGTGGGGATCATCATCTCGGGTTCCTCCAGTGGCGATAGGTCTGCGCGCTCAGGTTACCTCAGCGAGCTTGAATCGCTCTCGGGAGAACCTTGATTTTGCCTTGAACGCGCCCCGGGAGCGAGAATGCCGAGCAGGAGCCGTAGCCAGACCAGCCAATGCTCTGCCTATGGCGCATCGTATCAAGCTGTTCCTGGGGGTGGCCCTGTTGATCGGGGTGGCCCTGGTGGCCGGCAATCCAAGAATGGTGTTCAAGGCGCCTCCCCGGCTCACTCCCGCCCCGTCGGCCACTGGCAGCGCTTACGAAAAAGTCGGATTTCAAGCCCTGGGCGGGTTCAAGTACGAGCCCAAAAAGAGCCAGCTGCCCGAGAGCGTGACCCGCTATCACGGCAAGAAGGTCTCCATCGACGGCTTCATGGTTCCGGTGGACATGGACAAGGACGGGGTGAGCAGCTTCGTGCTGGTGAAAGACCAGATGATGTGCTGCTACGGGGCCACCCCGGCTCTCAACGAGTGGGTCTTCGTCAGTCTGGCCAAACGGGCTCCGGTGGCCATGGATCAGCCCATCACCGTTTACGGCGACCTCCAGGTGGGGGAAGACGTTCAGGACGGCGAGGTGATCAGTCTGTACCGGATGAGCGGGGAGCGGATCGAACTTCCTCAGAGCAATTGACCGGCCTTTCGCGGCGGCTCTGCTGGCCTCGATCGTGCTGCACGCGTTCTTCATCCTGCCGAAGCTGGGCGCGGGCCTGACATCGAGCCCGGCGGCGAGCGTTCCCCTGCCCCGAGCCGAAGTGCGCCTGCTGCCCCGGCCCGAGCCGCCGCCGCCAAGGCCCATCCTCCGCCCGCTGCCCGCTCGCCCGGCTCAAACGCCGCCGGCTCCCATGGCGGTTGCCCGCCCCCGTCCCCGGCCAGCCGCACCCGCTCCCCTGCCCCGCCCTGAGTATCCCCGGGCTCGTCCCCGCCCCCGCCAACCGGTCCCGTTCGCCGTGGCCCCCACTCCGCGCCCGCAGCCGGTCAGCGAGCCGTCTGCGTCCCCTTCCCATTCTCCGGAACCGTCTCCCGAGCCCCGGGCTCCCCTGCCCGAGCCGTCGCCGGAGCCCTCTTCATCCCCTGAGCCATCCTTCTTGCCCTCTCCGAGCCCCGGGGCTTCCGAGCAGCCGGGCTCAGACAACGGGAAGGACCGCCGGGCCCGGCGCGTGCAAGACCCGGCTCCTCCCGTCCCGGCTGGCAAGACGGTGCGCGTGCGCTTCGAAATCGCCGCCAGTGGCGAGGCCCGGGTCTCGCTTCTGACCGGAACCGGCGACCCCGCGCTGGACAAGCAGATTGAGGGCGTGTTGGGCACGTGGCGCTGGGAGCCGGCCATCCAGGGCGGCCTGCCGGTGGACTCGGTAGAAGTGTTCCGAGTCTCCGGCGGAGAAGCAGCCGGCCCGTGAACATCGCCGTCATAGGAGCCGGAGCTGCCGGGCTGGCGGCCGCCACCGAGCTCGCCAAGAAGGGGTCCCAGGTCACCGTCTTCGAGGCCCGCGACCGCATCGGCGGTCGCATCTGGACCGACCGCAGCTTCGGCTACCCCATCGAGCTGGGGGCGGCCTGGCTGCACACTGGGATGGCCCATCCCTACGCCGCCCGCTCGGGCGGACGCACCCGCCAGAGCGATCCCTACAACTTGCTCCTGTTCGACCCGCAGGGGCGAGCGGTGGATGCGGCCCGCTGCCGCGAGCTGGCAGCCATGCAGGTGGGTGGGGTGGGTCGGGCCCTGCGGGCTGGCACCCAGGCCGCCCGCCCCCTCAGCCTGCGCCAGGCCTTCGAGCTGGCCACTCCCGAGCCGGCCGAAGAGGTCTGGCTGGGGCGGGCCCGGGCCCTCCCCGTGGCCGACATCGACGCCCTCAGTGGGCGCTGGGACCCGGGGGCCGACGAGCCCCCGCCCAATCAAGACCTGCTGCCCCTGGAAGGCTACGATACGCTGCTCTCGACCGAGGGCTGCAGCCTGCGCCTGGAGGAGCCGATCGAGCTGGTGCGCTGGGGCGCCGACGTGGAGCTGGTCACCCCTCGCGGCTCTTTCCGCTTCGACCGGGCCGTTCTGACCCTGCCGCTGGGTGTGTGGCGCTCGGACAAGGTACGCTTCGAGCCCGAGCTACCCGGCAAGTCCGAAGCTCTGGCCAAACTGGGAGTCACTCTACTCAACAAGGTGGTGCTGCAGTTCACCGAGCCGTTCTGGCCCGAAGGCCACGACTTCTTTGCCCTGACCGCCCAGAGCGAGGGGCGGCTGGGCACTTATCTCGACGGCCAGCGGGCCATGAGCCAGCCGGTGCTGATCGGGTTTGCCAGCGGTCAGGCCGCCTGGGAGCTGGAGCAGAAGCCCGACTTCGAGATCATTCAGGCCGCCCTGGAGGCCCTGCGCCCGGCCTTTCCCGACATTCGCTGGCCGCGCCTCTGCAAGGTCACCCGCTGGGGCAGCGAGCCCTACAGCCTGGGGGCCTACAGCCTCGTGCCCCCGGAGGGAGACCCTAGCGCCTACGACCGCCTGGCCGAGCCCGTGGGCCCGCTCTTCTTCGCCGGCGAGGCGACCTGGCGGCGGGCCCCGGCCACCGTGCAGGGAGCCCACTTCAGCGGTCTGCGCGCGGCTCGCCAGGCAATGGGATGAGCGGCCACGAACAACCGAAGGTGCGCGCTCTCGATCCGTCCCTTCCCCGACTGCCCATGCGCAAGCTGGGCGAGCTGCGCCTGGAAGGCGACCGCAAGCTGTCAGCCGCTTCCGGCCTGGTTTCGCTGGAAGACCAGCTGTTCGTGGTGCCCGACGACGGCCTGTCGCTGGGCTGTTTCGACGCCTCTCTGAGCCGTCCAGGAAAGGACCACCCCGTCTTCAGCGACTCCCCCTTGCCCGAGGACCACGCCGCGCGCAAGCAAGCCAAGCCTGATCTCGAGTCGCTCACCCTGGTAGAGCCCGAGCTCTCGGGCCTGTCGGGCCACAGCCTTCTCAGCGTGGGCTCGGGCTCTACCGAGCGCCGTCAGCGCGGAGTGCTGGTGAGCGTTGCAGACGGCGAGTCCCAAACTTTCGACCTGGCGCCGCTCTATGCCGAGCTCTCGCGCCAACTGCCCGACCTGAACATCGAAGGCGTGGCCATCCAGGGCCAACTGGTGCGCATGCTGCACCGGGGCAACTCGGCCGAGGGCACCAACGCCATCATCGACCTGGACGCGGCCCGCTTCTTTCGGTCCGTTGCCGAGACAAGGACGGTGGGACCGGAGGCGCTGCAGTCGGTGCGACCGGTGGATCTGGGTGAGTTGGGCGGGGTCAAGCTCACCTTCACGGACCTGGCTCCCACGCCGGACGGCCATTTTCTCTTCACGGCCAGCGCCGAAAACACCGCCAATCCGTATGACGACGGGGCCGTGCTGGGCAGCGTTCTGGGCCGAATGGACCGCGACGGCACCGTGAGAGCGATGAGGCTTCTGGAGGGCCAGGTCAAGGTGGAAGGGGTCGATGTCGCCTGCGACGGCCAGGTGCGCCTGGTGACCGATGCCGACGACCCCAACCGGGCCGCCGAGATCTTCTCGCTCGAGGCCGGGCGCGACTTTCTCATCCGATCTTGAGCGCATTCACGCAAGTCGGCAAAAGATGTTACACAAAGTTAACTCCTGGCCGCCTTTCCTTTGT
>CAYYHB010000105.1:0-16612 GCA_964471395.1 uncultured Burkholderiales bacterium
TTTGACAACATCATGAACTTTCCGGGCTACTTCAAGGACCACGTCCTGCCCGACAAGGTGCACATCATCAACATCAGCTTCCTGGTGCAGGAGCTGAAGCGTCAGCGGGGGGGGTGCGCGGCCAACATCGCCTACACGCTTGCTCTCCTCGGCGAGCGGCCCCGCATCGTGGCCGCCGCCGGCCGTGACTTTCCCGAGTACGCCGAGTGGCTCACCGAGCAGGGCGTGGACGTGCAGGGAATCCGCATCTTCCAAGAGGACGTGACCGCCTCGTGCTTCATCACCACCGACGCGGCCGACAACCAGATCACCGGCTTTTATCCGGGGGCGATGAATCGAGCCGGGGAGATCAGCCTGCGTCAGGAGGCAGGGCCCAATCCTCGCTTCTGTATAATCGCTCCCGACGCTCCCGCGGCCATGGTGCGTCACTGTCAGGAGTGCCGCGAAGCGCGCATCCCGTTCCTTTTCGATCCCAGCTTCCAGGTGACGGCCATGGATGGACCCACCCTCTACCAGGCGGCTCGAGGAGCCCGAGCCATCTTGCTCAACGATTACGAGTTCGCCGTCTTTCTCGAAAAGACGGGCAAGACGCAGGAGCAGTTGCTCGAGGACGTGGAGATGATCGTGGTCACCTATGGCGAGCAGGGCAGCGAGATCTTTCGTCGCGACTCAAGCAGCGTGAAGATCCCCCCGGCAAAGTGCCGCGAGGTGGTCGACCCTACCGGGGCCGGCGACGCCTACCGGGGAGGTTTCCTGGCCGGACTGGTGCGTGGTCACGATCTTTACGTTTGCGGTCGGATGGGAAGCGTGGCGGCGGTTTTTGCGGTGGAGCACTACGGCACCCAGAACCATCGCTACGCGCCGGAGACCTTCTTCGCCCGCTACGAGGAGAACTTCGGGCCCGCTCCGGTGGTCACAGCCCCAGGCCACGCTTGAGCTCGGGCAAGAGCTCCTGCATTGAGCTGTAACGCTGCTCGGGGGCCTTGGCCAGCATGCGCCGGTAGACGCGGTCGAGCTCAGGGCTGAGGTCGGGGCGTCTCTCGCACAGGTTGGGGGGGTCCAGGTGAACCTGGCTGTAGAGGAGTTGGACCGATTGGATCTGGGTGAAGGGGCGCCGACCGGTCAACAGCTCGTGCACGAGCACTCCCATGGCATACTGATCGCAGCGGCCGTCCAACTCGCTCTTGCCGACGACCTGCTCGGGGGCCATGTAGGCGGGAGTGCCCAGAATCGCTCCCGGCAAGGTCAAATTTCCCTGTGTCTGCATGGGCCGGGCCAGGCCGAAGTCGACCAGTTTGAGAAAGCCATCGGCTCGAATGATGATGTTCTCCGGCTTGAGATTGCGGTGAATGATCCCTTGACCGTGGGCATAACTGAGGGTCTCGGCCAGGGCCACCAGCCAGGGTCCGGCTTCATTGACGCTCAGGCCGTTGGTTCGGATCTTGCGACGAAGGGGGAGACCGTTGACCAGTTCCGTGACCAGGTAGAGCAACCCCTCGAACTCGCCATAGTCGTCCAGGCGCACGATGTGGGGGTGTGAGAGGGTCCGCAGCACCTGAACTTCTCGCTTGAAGCGAGCACGAAAACTCGGGTCGCGCGAGACCTCCGGGTTTAAGACTTTGATGGCGCAAGCCTCGGAGAGCTCGAGGGTGGCATCCGGGACAGCCCGGTAGACCACCGCCGAAGCCCCCCGGCCGACCGGGCGCAACAGGCGCCAGTTGGCCAGGCGCGCCCCGGTGAAGCGATCGGCCGACAGGCCGCTGAAGACGCGCTCAAGCCCGGGGTGGGACGGAGCAGGAGCGTCCCTGGTCGAGCGCCAGAACCACGCCCCCGCCACTGCGGCTCCCCCCAGACAGACTGCCGCCACGATCGGGTCCACCAGGGCAACTTCCCGAGGGGGTGGAGACCTCCCTCCGCCGATGAAGTTAACACCCCCCTCTTCCCAAGTCGCGTGTAGCATGGTAAGAATCGCAGAGTGCTCTGGCCGGAAGGAAACGTGTTGTCAGGCCGGAACGATGCCACCCAGGTGAGGAATCGAATCGATCGCTCAAGAAGATAGTCCCCCCGGCGGGCCCCCGGCCCGCGTCTTTGCGCCACATCGCGCGCCATTCTTCGCAACGAGGCCTGAACACACCGCATGAATATCCAACGGATCCTATTTCCTTACACGGGGGTGGACGAGGAGTCAGATCTACTGGTGCAGATCTGCCGCTACGCCAAGGCGGTGAAGGCCAGTGTCACAGTGCTGCAGGTGGTGGCCGTGCCGCTCTCCTTGCCCGAGGACGCACCTTCTACTGCTCTGCCCAGGATGGAGGAGGCTCACCAGTTGCTCGAGTGCGCCGAGTTGATCGCCCGCCGCAATGGAATCCAGGTCGAGGTCGAGGTGCTGCAGGCACGCGAGGTGGGCCCTGGCATCGTGCGGGTTGCCGAGTCGCTACCGGCTGATCTGCTGGTCGTGGCCGGGGTGCGCAGCGCTCACCATCCCGATGAGCCCATGGGCGAGACCATCGGCTACCTGCTGCGCCACGCTCCCTGCCCCATCTGGATCGGCTGTCAGCCAAATCCCAATGGAAAGCGCGACCTGGAAGTCTAGCTCATGCCCAAGCGCATCGTCATCGTCGGTTGTGGGAGAACAGGAGCCGAGCTGGGGCGTATTTTGAATCGTGACGGTCATAACCTGGTCATGGTCGATAACGACCCCGAATCGCTCAAGCGCCTCAGCGGAGACGTCAAGGTCCGTACCGTGCTGGGCAACGGCGTCAGTCTTTCCATCTTGAAAGAGTCGGGCATCGAGCGGGCCGACGTCTGTGTGGCTGTCACCAACCGAAACTGCGTCAACCTGGCCGCGGCCCTGATCGCTCAGCGCCACTTCATGGTGGAGCGAGTGGTGGCTCGGATTACCGACCCGCGCAGCGTCAACCTGTGGGAGTCGGCTGGCATCCACATTCTGTGCCCCACGGCGGTGCTGGCCTCCGAGGCCGAGCGCATCATTCTGGCGACCTGAGGAGTCAGCGTGTACTTCGTGATTTGCGGTGGCGGCGAGGTCGCCTTCCATCTCGCCCTGGACCTGGTTGGCAAAGGTCACGAGGTGACCGTGGTAAGCCGCGATCATGCCCTGGTGAAGCGGCTTGCGGGCCGTTGCACCGCCATCGACGGCCAGGCCTGGGACCCGGCCACCCTGGAGGCGGCCGGCCTGCGCCGGGCCGACGCCCTGGTGGCCTGTGAGCCCCGCGACGAGGACAATCTCGTGATCTGCCACCTGGTGGATCTGCTGCAGCTTCCCGTGCGCACTATCGCCACCGTGCACAACCCCAAGAATGAAGCACTTTACTACGAGCTGGGCATCGACGCCATCGTGGGAACGACCACCACGATCGCTCAGGTCATCGAGCACGAGCTTCCCAGCGCCGAGTTGTTGCCCCTGATGACCCTGCGGCGCGGGGGGATGAAGATGGTGGAGGGCGAGATCCCTTACGGAGCCCCCTGCGTGGGCAAAGCCCTGCACCAGATCTCCATGCCCGGGGGCACGCTCATCATCACTCTGGTGCGCGGCGACCAGGTTATCCTGCCCCACGGCGGGACGGTGGTGGAGGTCGGCGACGTGCTCATCGGCCTGGCCGAGGCCGATCGGCTCAACGAGCTCCGGCGGGTTCTGTTCGGCTGACTCTTCTGTGATCGCAGAACACTGATTCGGCCGGCTCCGGCCCGGTATGCTATACTCATCCCAACGCACGGAGGTAGCATGACCGAACCGATTCGGCGACTCCAGAATCAGCTTGCTCGCATGGAATCCGAGCGCAAGCGAGATCACGAGCATTTCCTCCTGGTGATGGCGACCCAACGAGAACGGATCGACAAAGCCTTTTCCGAGGTGAGCCTGGCCCTGCTCGAGCAGGAGCTGGCGGTGCGCCAGCGGCTCACTCAGTCCGATGAGGCTGTGACCCGTCTCGGGGCCTCGGTTTTGGAGAGCCTGACCAGGCACGATGCCAGGCTTTCCGACATCGAGGACCGCCTTCGCCGCCTGGAGGGCGCCGCCTAGCTCTGGCTGATCGCGAAGCGCTGCTGCGGGAAGTGGCCCTGCAGCACGAAGCCGTCGCCGGTCGGAATGGCGGGTCAGGCTGAAGGACTGCTCGGGGTACTCTCTCGGCGGCAGGGGCTGGTGATCCAGAAAGCGCTGGATGAAGCGACACGGTTGCATGACCACATGTTGACTTTAGCTTGCGAATGTTGCCACCCGATGGCCGGTCCCGTCGAGCCTGGTTAAAATCAGGTAGCGCTCGGAAACCCGCCCGGCCGCCACACGTGCAAGACTTGACGGGTTTGTCGAAATGATTTAATATTAAATCATGCCCACGCACTACCAGGGAAACGAGCGCGAAGTGCGCGCCCTGAATACGTTCATCAAGCTGCAACGGGCGGCCGACTCGCTCAATGCCCGGTTGCAGCCGGAGTTAATCCGGGCCGGCTTGACGGTGAGCCAATTCGGGGTGCTCGAAGCCCTGTTGCATCTTGGTCCGATGTGCCAGAAAGAGCTGGGGGAGAAACTTCTCCAGAGCGGTGGCAATATCACCATGGTGATCAACAATCTCGAGAAGCGCAACCTGGTCAAGCGCACCCGCGATCGCCAGGACCGCCGCTTTGTGCAGGTGGCTCTGACGGCCGAAGGACGAAGCTTGATCGCCGAGATCTTTCCCCGCCACGCCCGATCGATCGCCGACTTGATGAAGGTCCTTTCCGCATCTGAGCAAGAGAGCCTGGCCGGGCTCTGTAAGCGTCTGGGCAAGCAAGAGTGAGCAGACTTCTTTTTGTGTCTTACAATTCAATGTTGAAACAATGGAGGAACGCCAATGATCACCCTCAGACCTGAGCAGGAACGAGGTCGGACCCGGCTGGGATGGCTGGATAGCCGCCACAGCTTCTCCTTCGGCCAGTATCAAGACCCGCGTCATGTGGAATTTCGCAACCTGCGCGTCATCAACGACGACCGGGTGGAGCCGGGAGCCGGATTTCCAACCCACCCGCACCGCGACATGGAGATCCTGACCTATGTGCTGGAGGGCGAGCTGGCCCACCAGGACAGCCTGGGCACCGGCTCGGTGATCGGGGCGGGAGAGCTGCAGAAGATGAGCGCCGGCAGCGGCATTCGCCACAGCGAGTTCAACGCGTCCGACACTCACCCGGTGCACTTCTACCAGATCTGGATCTACCCCGAGCGGTCCGGGCTGGATCCCAGCTACGAGCAGAGGCCCACGCCCCCCGGGCCCGGCCTCCACCTGGTTGCCTCGCCCGATGGCGGCGAGCAGGTACTTCGCCTGCACCAGGACGTTCGTCTCTACCTGGGACGTTTGCTGGACGGACAGGAGCTAGAGCATTCTCTGCCGCGAGACCGCCACGCCTACGTCCAGGTGACTCGCGGCCAGGTGCAGCTCAATGGTCTGCAACTCAAAGCTGGCGACGGAGCCGCCGTCAGCCAGGAGGAGTCCTTGCGCTTGCGCTCGCAGGGCCCGGCCGAGATCTTGTTGTTCGATTTGAACTGAAAGGACAAAACCATGCCAAAGATTCTCGCCTTTGCCGGCAGTACCCGGGAGGGCTCCTTCAATCGCAAGCTCATCGCCCTCGGCGTAGAGGCCGTGCAGGCAGCCGGGGGGGAGGTCACACTGCTCGACCTGCGTGACTATCGTCTGCCGGTCTACGATACCGACCTCGAGAGCAAGGGGGTGCCCGAGAACGCTCAGCGCCTGGCCGAGCTGTTCAGTGAGCACCAGGGCCTCTTGATCGCCTCACCGGAATACAACAGTGGCTACTCGCCGCTGATCAAGAACACCATCGACTGGATCACTCGGGTCAAGCCGGGCTCGGTCAACCTGACCCCCTTCGCCGACAAGTTCGCCGGCCTCATGGCCGCCTCGCCGGGCGGGTTTGGCGGCTTGCGGGGACTGTTGCAGCTTCGCACCGTGCTCAGCTACATCAAGGTGCACGTGCTCCACCACCAGGTGACCATCTCCAGTGCTCACGAGGCTTTCGACGAGGCGGGAAGGCTGAAAAACCCCTCCCACCAGAAAGGGGTGGAAGGGGTGGCCGGTGAGCTGGTTCGGATTCTGACGAAGCTAAGCTGACGCCTGGCGAGCGGCCTCGCGCTCCTCCTTGGCCTTGTTGTGCTCGATGGCCCAGGCCGTGGCGCCGAGCGCGGCGCCGGCCGCCAGGCCGACCATGGTGCAGATCGGGAAGGCGTTGGCCCAGCCCAGGCTGGCCTTGAGGGCCCAGCCCACGGTTCCGGCCACCGAGCCAACGCCCAGGGCGGTGACGCCCATCTTGCCCCAGAGGGAGTTCTTCTTCTTGGTCTCTTCCGAGCGCTTAAACTTGTCCAGCTCGCTGGTGGGGGCCGTCTGGGTGGAGGCGACCGTGCCGTAGCCGCGCAAACCGATGCTGGGGTTAAGAGTCTGGATGGTCATGTTGCCTCCTGTGGCTCGAGTCCCCTCGAGTGTAGCCCACCCTGGCGGCCAGGTCGTTACAGCAGGATTAACAGTCCTCCACAGCCTGGTCTCCCTCCCAGCGATAGAACCCCCGACCCGTCTTCTTGCCCAGGTATCCGGCTCGAACAAGCCGTCGCAAGAGGGGGGGAGGAGCGAACTGGGGACCGATCTCTTTGGTGAGGTGCTCGGCGATGGCCAGGCGCACGTCCAGCCCCACCAGGTCGGTCAACTTGAGGGGGCCCATGGGGTGGCGATAGCCCAGCTCCATGGCCCGGTCGATGTCGGCCGCGCTGGCAACCTGGCTCTCCACCATCCGGATAGCCTCCATGCCCAGTAGGATGCCCAGCCGTGAGGTGGCAAATCCAGCTACGTCGCGCACAACCACGGGGGTCTTGCCCAGTCGCAGGGCTAGCTCCAGGGCTCGATCAAGGGTCTGGGTCGAAGTTTGCTCGGCCCGTACCACCTCGAGCAGCGCCATCACCGGGGCAGGGTTGAAGAAGTGCAGCCCGATCACCCGCTCAGGTACCTGGCAGGCAGAGGCGATCTCGGTCAGCGAGAGCGAGGAAGTGTTGCTGCCAAGCAGCGTGACCTCGCTTCGCCGGGAGAGCTCGCCCAGCAGGCTCTTCTTGAGCTCGAGGTCCTCAAAGACCGCCTCGACGACCAGGTCGGCCACCGGGCCCACTCCCTGGGCCGCCTGCAACCTGGTCAGCACGGGCTCGGCCGACTCAAGCTTGCCTTTTTGCACGGCCCGGGCCAGAGAGGTTCGCACCTTCTCCAGTCCGGCTTCGGCCAGAGCGAGCTCGCGGTCGCAGAGAGTGGTCTGAAGCCCGGCCCGGGCCAGCACCTCGGCGATTCCGGCTCCCATGGTGCCGGCCCCGATCACGACGGCTGTCTTCATCGATCCTCCCTCAAGCGCGTCAGGGCCGGGTCCTCTGGCCAGGCTTTGACCGGACCCGTCTCGGCGCACTGCATCAGTATCTCGCACCGCTCCACCAGAAATCCCAGGCGTTTGGCCCGCTCAAGAAGCTCCTGCGACCAGGCTGGAAGGCGCCAGGCCAGATACTCGAGCCCACGGCGATGGGCCTGGCGGGCAGCCTCGTCCACCAGTGCCGCAAGGGCATCGTCCGACTGAGCTGCCAGCTCGAGCAGCTCGGCCTGAGGAAGGCCCGTGGCGTCCTCCTGCGCGGCCAGGTGCACGAGGGCGAAACCCTGGCGCTCGCCGGCTACCAGCAGCTTGAAGTCGGGCAACAGCCGGATTGCCTCGAGCTGAGACAGCCGCTGGCGGGTGGTGTCCCCCACACGATAAGACGAGGCCAGGCTGGCCTTCACGGCCAGCTCGCGAATCCAGCCCAGGTCGGTGAGGCGGGCGCGCACTACTTGCATTTCCAGGGTGCCGCCGGTTCGACAGGAATCCCCCCCGAGACCTTTGAAGCAGTTTGCCGAACGCCAGGAAACGAGGAATGCAAGATGATTCGGCTGGTTGATCGGCTCAACGGCGAGGTACTCGGGGACATCTCCGGCGATGATATGGAAGTGCTGCACAAAGCCCTCACCGAGGACGACGAGTCGGATGCCGATTACTATCTCAACCCCGAGACTCTGACCCTCCTGGCCGAGGCCGGCATGAGCGAGGGGGCCCTTGATATCCTGAAGAAGGCCCTGACCGAGCGTGAAGAGGTGGACATCGGCTGGGAGCCGGTGACCTCCGAGCGAGCAGCCCGCGTGTTCGGCAAGATTGTGGCCGAGGGGGGCGAGCCTCTGGGCGGCTTGCTCGTCGACCTGGCCGACTCTGACGAAGAAGTCGAGGATGCCTTGAGTTGGAGCTTCAGCCGGGGCGACGGCAGCTTCGAGATCGCTCTCGATGCCGAAGACCTGGCTCAGTGCAAAGATGCTGCACTCATCCTTACCCTGAGCGCGCTGGGCGATGATTGGCTCAGCGAGTACGAGCTGAAGTTCGGCGAGGAAAGCGAGATCGACCTGGGCGAGATCCAGGTCCCGGTCTTCAAGGGCAAGGTGATCGCGGACGAGGAGAAGGTCCCCCTGGCTGGTATCGCCGTTCAAGTGACCTTCCTGGCCGACGAAGGCGCCATGGAGTGGTTTGGCACCTGGGTGACCAGCCGGGCCGATGGCTCCTTCAGCTTCCCTTACCGTCGGCCCGACGAGACGGTTCCCGTCAACCAGTCCATGCTGCTCGAGCTGCTCGGGCCGGGAGGCGAGCCCCTGACCGATCTCGAGATTGACAATCCCATGGAGCTCGAGTCCAGCGACCTGGGCGAGATCGAGTGCCCTGACCCCAACGCGCTGGACGAAGAGGAAGAGGGCGATGACGAGGATGAAGGAGACGCCGGCCCCGAGGAGGAGACGATCCCGGTGGACGCGGTCTTGCCCGGAGTGCAGCAGCGTCCGTTAGAGTAGCCTCAGGCGAGGCGCTCTTCCTCCACCCAATCTTCGCCGCGCTTGAGGTAGCCTCGCCTGACCGGATATTCGGGGCGCAGGTCTAGAAAGTCGATCTCCTCCACCACACCCTCCAGAACCAGGAAGTCCTTGGCCGGGGTCAGCAGACCCGGCTCGCTGCCATAGAAGCGCCAGCGATCCTGGCCGGGGACCTTGCGCCACAGGCTCTCGCGCATGGCCTCGCGGTCGGGGCCGAGCCAGCCAAGTTGGGAACGCAACCTCAGCTGCAGCGGTCCGCTCAGCTCCATCAGACACAGCTCGCCGCGAGGGAACTGGCGGATCTGCTCCACCTTGGCGTGGCGGCGGTGGGTCGTCACATACCAGCGACCCTGCTGCAGGTTAAAGCCGGCCATTCGCACGGTCCGTACTCGACCCTCGCCAGTGCCCAGCCAGGCGAAGGGGAAGGGCGAGCCCTTGCGGATCTCCTCGAACAGCGAGGCCACGTTCTTGGGAAACATGGTTGCGGATATACCAGGCTTTCGCCAGGATCCCTCCGGATGAAAGTCGAATGGCATTCAAATTCCCGACCTTCTGGGGGTGTGTCTTGACCCAAGAGGAAGTCCAACTGCACGACTCGTTGCACAACGAAGACCTGGCTCCCACCACCCCCGAGCAACGGACCTGGACCACTTACAATTATGCCGCCCTCTGGATCGGCATGGCCCATTGCATTCCCACCTATACGATGGCCTCCACCCTGATCGACAAGGGATTTACCTGGCAGCAGGCTATTTTTACCATCTTGTTGGCCAACACCATCGTGCTCTTGCCCATGCTGATGATCTCCTACATCGGCACCCACTACGGGCTCCCGTTTCCGGTCATCTGCCGGGCTTCGTTCGGCACCCTGGGGGCCAATGTTCCGGCCATCTTGCGTGCCCTGGTGGCCTGCGGATGGTTCGGTATCCAGACCTGGATCGGCGGCAAGGCGCTCTATAACTTGCTGGCTGCCACATGGCCGGCGCTGGTGCACATGCCCTGGATGAAGGGCGTCTGCTTCATGATTTTCTGGGCTCTGAATATGTGGATCATCTGGAAGGGGATGAACACCGTGCGCTGGTTCGAGGGGTGGGCGGCCCCGGCCATCCTGGTGGTGACCCTCATTCTTCTTGTCTACATGGTGCAGCGAGCTAACGGGCTGGGACCAATCCTGCACCAGACCGGGCTCTACCCCACGGTGGTAGACTATCTGCGGGTGGTGCCGCCTTACCTGATGGCTATGATCGCTTTCTGGGCCACCATGGCGCTCAACATGCCCGACTTCACTCGCTACGCCAAAGACCAGCGTGCCCAGATCATCGGCCAGGCAGTGGGTCTGCCGCCTACCATGACCATTTTCTCGGCCATGGGCGTCATCATCACCTCAGCCACCGTCGTGGTGTACGGCAAGGCGATCTGGGATCCGCTCGACCTGCTGGCCAAACCCGAGTTCGGCCATCCGCTGGTGGTACTGATCTCGCTGGTCAGCATCGCGGTGGCCACCTTGTCGGTCAACGTGGCCGCAAACGTGGTATCTCCGGCTTTCGATTTCGCCAACCTGTGGCCGGCCAAGATCGACTTCAAGATCGGGGGCACCATCACCGGGCTGATCGGTATCGCCATGTGCCCCTGGTATTTGTTCGAGAACTCGGCCAACTATCTATTTGTCTGGCTTGACGGTTACGCCATCGTGCTCGGGCCCATCGCCGGCATCATGATCTGCGACTTCTGGGTTCTGCGTAAGCGCCACCTCACCGTGCGCCAGCTCTATCTAAAGGGGGGAATGTATCACTACGCCGGTGGCTTCAACTGGGCCGCTATCGCTGCTCTGGTGCTGGCGGCGCTGCCGAACATTCCCGGCTTTCTTCTCAAGTTGAACGTCAACCTCATGCCTTCGGCGGCCGGGCTCTTCGAAGGGATCTATTCGTTCTCATGGCTGGTCGGCTTTCTCCTGGGGTTGGGGCTCTACGGCGTCCTCATGGTCTTGCTCCAGCGCCAGCAGTTGACGCTCGAGCACAACGCAGCCATGGAAGGGGCTTGAAGTGAGCGCAGCGCCGTTCAATAGAGCGGGACTGTACAGTCAGAGCCAGCCCTCGCGTCGCAGGGAAACTTCTTCAACCCACGGAATCTAAGCAACACCGAACTTGGAGAGGGAGGTCTGGAATGGAAGACGGAAACGGCGGAGGAATCGTAGGTTTACTGTTCGCGCTGATCACGCTTGCCGTGGTCGTTGTTTGTATTGCTGGCATGTGGAAGCTGTTCGAGAAGGCAGGTAAGCCCGGCTGGGCCTGTATCATTCCGTTTTACAGCGCCTGGGTTCTGATGGAGATCATCGGGTTCCCCGGCTACTACATGCTGATCATGTTCATTCCCTTCGTAGGCTTTTTGTTCAGCCTGTACTGTATGTTCAAGCTGCCTCAGGTTTTTGGCAAGGATGCCATGTGGGGCATTCTGTGTGTGCTCTTTGCTCCGATCGTCATGTTGATGCTCGGGTTCGGCGACGCGCAATACACCGGCGCCGCCTGAGCCCAGCGGGCTGACTGGAAAAGGGAGGCACGAAGGTGCCTCCCTTTTTCATTCGTCGGGGTGCAAAGGAGATCAGCCGAGACCCGGCAGACCCCCGGCCATCATACCGCCCATCATGTTCCACACCTCGCCCTTGAGCTCGACAAAGCTGTTGCCGGGGTTCTTGCGGTCGACATGCATCAGCTGGGTGCCGGGCATCATGCCACCCAGCACCGTGATCGAGGTGATCGAATCGGGCGAGTAGTCGGTCACGGTGACCGTATTGAGCATCGGGTTTTCCATGACGGTCACCGACGAGCCCTGGTTACGGTCGCCCTCGAAGGTCGTGGTCGGGGGGTCCATCTGGATGGGCATCTCCATACCGGGAGGCAGCGGCAGCGCTTGCTGCACGACTCCTGGACGACCTTTGGCAAGGTCGGAGGGGCTCTCGTCCACCAGCTTCAACTGGTCCATGGACCCAGAGAGCAGGGCGTCGATCTGGGTGGCCTGCTCGGCCGGCATACCCTGCCGGGTGGCGCCTTCGCCGAGCGAGCGGTTGGCACGGATGCTGTTGATGTCCGACTGAGCCCAGCCGGGAACTGCTATGGACATTGCTGGAACCTCCCCTGATTTCTCTTGTAAGCATATCCAGGAGGCCTGAAAATTCTCTGCCCCGAACCGCCCGACGTGTCCCCGAACCAGCCTGAGACCTGCGACCACCTGGCCGGCGACTGGCGCATCTACCAGCTCAAGTACGGCCACCGCTTCTCGGCCGACGACGTGCTGACCGCCTGGACGGCGGCGCGCGAGCTTCCCACCGCCAGACGGTTGCTCGACCTGGGATGCGGCATTGGCTCAGTGGGCTTTCTGACCCTCTGGAGACTGGGGCCGGAGGCCCACCTGACGGCGGTCGAAGTGCAGCCGGTCAGCCTGGCTCTGGCTCTTCGCACAGCTCAGCGGAATGGCTTTGCTCATCGGGTCGATCTCCACCAGGGCGATCTGCGCTTGCTCCAACTGCCCGGCCGGTTCGAGCTGATCACCGGCAGCCCGCCTTACTTTCCCCTGGGCAAAGCCCTGGTCTCACCGCATCCCCAGCGGGCAGCGGCTCGCATGGAGCTTCACGGCGACGTGCGCGACTATTGCATGGCGGCGGTCCGCCACCTCGAGCCCGAGGGGCGCTTCGTCTTCGTCCACGCCGCTGGCGATCCGCGGCCCGAGGCCGCCATCGCCGAGGCTGGACTGGTGCTCCTGGCTCGCCAGGAAGTGATCGTGCGGCCCGGGCGCGCCCCACTGATCGCGCTCTTCACCTGCGCCTTCGAGGGTTCCCGGCTCGACCCGTCCCCCTTCCTGGTGCGTGACGCGGCCAATCGTTGGACCGATCAGTATCTGGCCATGCGGCGAGAGATGGGAACCGTGCTGCAGGCCCGCTGAGCAAGCAGGGAGCCCCGAGGGCAGGCCAGAACTCCGCTCCGATGGCTATTGACGTTGAAGTCGAGGACGAATATCGCCTCCACCGCCGCTTTGACCGCATGGGGCGCCTGGTCGGCGATGACGGCATGGCGCGCCTGTTTCGCTCGCGCGTCATGGTGATCGGGCTGGGCGGGGTAGGCAGCTTTGCAGCCGAGTCGCTGGCTCGAAGCGGCGTGGGCCGGCTCGAGCTGGTGGACTTCGACCTGGTCTGCATCACCAACTCCAACCGGCAGTTGCAGGCCATGCAGGGCACCGTGGGCAAGCCCAAGGCCGAGATCCTGGCCGAGCGTCTGGGCAAGATCAATCCCCAGAGCAACGTCGAGCCAATCCGCCTGTTCTATAACGACAAGACCTCCGAGCGGCTGCTGGCCGACCGACCCGACTTCGTGGTGGATGCCATCGACAACGTCACCGCCAAGTGCCACCTGTTGGCCCGCTGCCGCGAGCTTGGCATCCGGGTGGTCTCGTCCACCGGCGCTTCCGGGCGCATCGACCCCACCCAGGTGCACGTGGCCGATCTGGCCCGCACCCGGGTGGACCCGCTGGCTTCGGCGGTGCGCAAGATCCTGCGCCATCAGTATGCCTTCCCGGCTAAAGCCACATTCGGCATCCCGGCCGTGTTCTCGACCGAGTCCCCGGCCGAGCCGCGCGAGCTGACCTATGATAAAGGCCTGGGATTCCGATGCGTGTGCCCGGGTGGCAAGAACGAGTTTCACTCCTGTGAGGAGCGCAGCGTCATCTATGGCACGGCCAGTTTTGTGACCGGCGCTTTCGGCCTGGCCTGCGCCAGCGTGGTGGTCAGGGAACTGGCTCGGGGCCAGTGAAGTTTCGGGTTCTGGGCCTGGCGCTGCTCTGCGCGCTCGCATGGGCCCAGAGCGATGTTCAGAGCACCGCCCGCAAGTTCGCCGAGCACCTGCGGGCGGGCGATTTCGCTCGAGCCCAAGCCATGTTCGACTCCGACATGACCCGGGTGGTCAGCCGGAAGGCGTTCGAGCAGTCTTGGAAGGTCATGATCGAAAAGCATGGCCCTTTTCAGAAGTTCGGCTCGCCCACGGTGGAGGCTGTCCCGCCCTATCAGGTGGTCTTTCTTCCCTGCTCGTTTGAGAGCTACCGCTGCCGGCTCAAGGTGGTGCTCAACGCCAGGAACCAGGTCTCGGGCTATTTCTGGGTCTCCCATCTGGCCAGCCAGCCCCCGTCTTACCGTCAGGTCAAAAGCGTCGAGCACAAGGTGCAGGTCGGCAAGTGGAAGCTGCCCGGACTGATCGCGCTTCCCCCCACGGGCACTCCGGTGCGAGCCGGGGTGGTGCTGGTGCACGGCTCGGGCCCAAACGACAAAGACGAGACCATCGGGCCCAACAAGCCCTTCCTTGATCTTGCTCGCGGGCTGGCCGGCCAGGGCCTGGCCACGCTGCGCTACGACAAGCGCACCCGGACCTATGGCCTGGCCATGGCTTTGAAGAAGCCCACTCTGGAAGATGAGGTGCTGGAAGACGCGCTGGCGGCCCTCGAGCTGCTGCGCAGTCGTCCTGAGCTCAAGGGCCGCCCCATCCTCTTGCTCGGCCATAGCCTGGGCGGAATTCTGGGGCCCGAGATCGCCCGCCGCGACGGACGCTTGCAAGGGCTCATCTTGATGGCCGCGCCGGCTCGTCCCTTCGACAAGGTGCTGATCGATCAGCTCGAGTATGTGGGTTCTCTGAACCCGGGACAGAAGGCTGCCGTGGACGAAATGATCACGGCGCTGCGCCGTTTTGAGCAGTTGCCTGACGAGGACAAGACCATCCTCGGGGCTCCGGCTGCTTACTGGCGCGAAATAGCGGCTTTTCAGAAACGATCGCTCGAGACCGCTCGCCAGCTTGCCTGCCCTATCCTGATCGTGCAGGGGGGGCGCGATTACCAGTCCACCGAGCAGGATTACCGCCTCTGGATGGCGGCCCTGAAGGGTCGGAAGCAGGTGAGCGGCCAGCTCTATCCGGCCCTCAACCATCTGCTCGCTCCGGGTCAGGGCAAGGCTCGCCCCGAGGAGTACGAAGAGCAGAACTATCTCGATCCTGCTGTCATCAAGCGCATCGGGGAGTGGTGCCCGGGGCCCTGAGTACGACCTCGGTCCTCGAACAGGTGCTCGGCCTCGTGGGGAAGCAGGCCTGTCCGCTCGGGTTTCCCACCCCTTTTTCAGATATTTTTCAGGGCGATCTTTTAAGACTTCTTTCAGGTGAACAGAGGATCTCGCTCTGGCAGGATCCTCGAAACGTACCACCAGGAGAATCCAGTGGCCATACAGATCACACAGACGGCCTTCAACGCGAGCGCCCTTCCCAGCCGGGCCTCGCTGGAAAACGACGGTTGGACCCCTCGTTTCGACGAGCCGGTGGCTCCCAGTCAGCTCATCCGCCCCATGACGGCCGCTCCGGTTGTCAGCAGCCTGGCCCAACTCGTCCAGGAAGCTGCCCCGGCGACCGGGGACGCGGTCAGGCTGAGCCAGCCTGCCGATCTCGACCCTAACGACGACGACCTGAACGGTGTCTTCGCCCAGATGGCGATGGATCGTCAGACTCGTGTCGCGGCCAGGGCTCAGATCGCCCAGACGGTCCAGCAAGACTGGCAGAACACTCAAGAAGAGGTTCGCGCCAACGAGCAGATGCGTCAGGCCAACATGTCCAACATGTGGCGTTCGGCCTTCAACCCCTACGGAGGCGGCATGATGCCACCGATGGGACCGATGCCGATGACCCCGGGAATGCCCGGGGTGACGCCGGGCGTGACTCCCGGGATGGTGCCCCAGACAGGGTTGGCGGGTGCTTATCCGCCTCCACCCGGAACTCCCTACAACGGGACGTTCACGGCCTACCCGGCCGCTCCAGGGCCCTTCCCGACCCAGACCACCTACCCGGCTCCGCCCGGGACGGTGGGCGCTCAGACCTACTACTGAGCGAAGAGAAGAGGCAGGGCGCAGGACCTGCCTCTTCTCATGGGAGGGACGGGCAGAAGGGCTCCGAATTTTAGTAAGATGCCTCCCGAGTCGCCCGTCGCCACGCCCCTCGCCCCGGCCGAGACTGCTGCGAGGCCCGTCGGCGAGGCACTGGTCGAGGCCACCGGTCTCACCAAGAGCTATCTTGGCACTCTGGCCTTGAACAATGTCGATCTGACGCTGTATTCCGGCGAGATCTTCGGGCTGGTTGGTCCCAACGGCGCCGGCAAGACCACTCTGCTCCGGATTCTGGCCACTCTTACCCCGCCCGATGAGGGGCAGGCCAGCATCTGCGGCCTGAGCCTGACCAGCGTTCGCGAGGTGCGAGCGGTGATCGGCTTCATGCCCGACGTGCTCGGCGTTTACGACGACATGCTCGTGCGCGAGTATCTCGAGTTCTTTGCGCGCGCCTCCAACATCGGCGAATCTGTATTGGGCTACACCATCGAGGAAACCATGCGCCAGGTGGGCATCGAGCACCTGGCCGATCAGCCGGTGGACGGCCTCTCGCGCGGCATGAAGCAGCGCCTGGGGCTGGGCCGGGCCATCCTGCACAAACCCCGCCTGCTGCTCCTGGACGAGCCGGCCTCCGGCCTCGACCCGCTGGCGCGCCTCGAGCTACGAGAAATTTTGCGGCAGCTGCAGCGCTCCGGGGCCACCGTCCTGATCAGCTCTCACGTGTTGGAAGATCTTGCCGACATGTGCGACCGTATCGGTGTTGTCACCAAAGGCAACCTGGTCTGCGTCGAGGAGACGCGCCAGTTGA
>CAYYHB010000106.1:0-16569 GCA_964471395.1 uncultured Burkholderiales bacterium
GCGGCGAGACCATGCTCCACAGCCACCATCCGGCCGAAACCTTCTTCATCTGCCACGGCCGGGGCAGCATGACCGTCAATGGCGAGACCAGCCCGGTCTCCACGGGAGACGTGATCTACCTCCCTCCGGGCAGCCAGCATACCCTGAAGAACACCTCCGAGGCCGAGTCGCTCATGTTCTTGTCGGTCTTCTGGGATGCCGATGCCGAGCAAGAAGCCCAAGACGAGATTGAGGTCGTTGAGCAGGCTCGGCTATTTCTCCCCAGCCCTCCCACGCCCAACGGACCGCTCCACCTCGGCCACCTCAGCGGCCCCTACCTGACGGCCGATGTGCTGCGCCGCTACGACCGCCTGCGCGGTCTGTCCTCCAAGTTCTTGTGCCTGGCCGACGATCATCAGAGCTACGTGGTTCTCAAGGCGGAGTTCGAAACTAGCACGCCCGCCGAGACGGCCGGCAAGTATGCCGACCAGGCCACCACGCTCTTGAAGGCCTGCGACGCCGCCCCCGACATCTGGATCTACGCCAGCCGCGACAGCGAGTATCAGCAGGCGGTGCGCCAGGCCCTGGGCCAGCTTAAGCTCGAGGAGCGGGAAGAGCCGGCCCTCTACTGCCCGAGTTGTAAGCACTTTCTGGTGGACGGTCGAGCGGTGGGCGACTGCCCCCACTGCGGCGAGACCTGCCGGGGCTTTCTGTGCGAAAGCTGCTGCCTGCCCAACCGCACGGTTGACCTGCAGGAGGCAAGTTGCATCGACTGTCAGGGCCCGGCCTCGACGAGACCTCTCAAGCAGCTCTTCTTCTCGCTCGAGCCCTGGCGCGATCAGCTGCAGGCCTACCATGCAAGCCTGCACCTGGGCCCGCGCCTGCTGAGCCTGGTGGCCCGCATCGCTCAGCTCAAGCCGCTGGAGCTGACCGCCTCCCACCCTGGCACCTGGGGTATCCCCTCTCCCCTGGAGGGACAGGTCATCTCTCCCTGGCTGGAGGCTGCCCTGGCCCTCCCCTACCTGCGCCGCAAGGCGGGCCTGGAGGGCCCGATGGTGGCCTCCTTCGGAGCTGATAACGCCTTCCTCTACCTCTTTCACGACCCGGCCGTTGCCCTGGCGCTAGGTCAGCAAGCGGCTGCCCTGCTCGTGCCCAACGAGCACTTGATGCTTGACGACCGCAAGATGTCCACCAGCGCCTCCCACGCCCTGGACGCGGCCGCCGTGCTCGAGAAGGTGTCCAGCGACCTGGTGCGCCTGTTCCTGGCCACCGTGCGCCCCGAGCAGGCCGACTCGAGCTGCTCGCTCGAGGCCATGGAGCATTTTCTGCAGATGCAGGTCGTCCGCCCCTGGCAGGACCTGCTCGAGCGCATCGGCCGTCAGGTCACCACCGAGGCCGGCTCCAAGGCCCCCGCGGTGGGGGTCTGGAGCCCCGAGCAGTATGAGTTCCTCGACCGTCTCAATACCCTGCTGGCCCGAGCCGAGAGTGGCTATACCGCCGGCTCGCTGCAAGAGGTGGCTCGAGCTCTGCACGAGTTGGTGGAGCGCACTGCCGCTTTCGAGGCGGCCCAGAGCCACCTGGCCCAGATCCCGGGCCTCGAGTCGCAGCGAGCCACGGCGCTGGCCCTGATGCTGGCCGCCCTGCGTCTGTTGGCCACCATCAGCCAGCCGCTGATGCCCCGATTCTCGGCCCTGCTCAGCAAGCACCTGGGCTTCCTGAAGCCCGAGCCGTGGCCCGAAGAGGTGCTCTTCCTCAACCCCGGCCAGCGGATTCTGGCGGCAGCCGGATTGTCGGCCCGGCGCTACTTTTGATCGCCGTCATCGGGGGCGGGGTGATGGGCACCAGCATCGCCTACCACCTGGCCCTCCAGGGTGCTCGCGAGGTGGTGCTGCTGGAGAGGGGCACCATCTGCTGTGGCGAGACGGCCAGGTCAGGGGGGTTCATCCAGACCCACTGGACCAGCCTGGCCGAGACCAGGCTGATCGACTTCTCGCGCACCGTCTTTCAGGACTGGGGAGAGCGTTGCGGCTGGGTCAACTCGGGCTACCTCCACGTGACTGGTCCCGAGAAGCTCGAGTCGGTCAAGGCCGTGCACGAGATGCTGCTGGCTGACGGCAAACAGTCGCACTGGCTCGATCAGCGGGGCATCAAGAAACTGCAACCCCTGATGCGGGTGGACGACCTGGTGGGAGCGGCCTATGAGCCCCAGAGCGGCTGGGCCGACCCGGTTGCCACCACGCGCCTCTTGGCCACGCTCGCGCAAGAGAACGGGGTGGAGCTGCGCGAGGGCGTCACGGTGCTGCAGATCGTTCACCGGGGCGGCAAAGTCGTGGGGGTCGAGACCGACCAGAGCTTTCTGGAGGCAAGCACGGTGGTGCTGGCAGCCGGCCCCTGGACCCCGGGGCTGCACCCCGACCCGCGCGTGAAGCTGCCCATTCTGGCCCGGCGCGGGCAGGTATGCTACCTGAGCCGCCCGGGCGGGCTGCCCCGGCGCGAGCTGGCCTGCTACGACGAGATCACCGGGCTCTACACGCACTGCGACGGGGAGACCAACCTGGTGGGCATCGACTGGGAGTTCGACCCGGTCTATCATCCCGACCGCTGTGATCGCGAGCTGGACGTGGACTACCTGGCGGCCGCCCTGGAAGCGCTGACCCACCGCTTCCCGTCGCTATCCAGCTCGCAGCTGGTGCGGGGCGTGGTAGGCCTCTATGACTTCACTCCGGATGGCCATCCGGTGGTGGACGGGCCGCTGGGGCTTTCGGGCTACTACGTGGCCGCCGGATTCAGCGGGGCCGGCTTCAAGAGCGCTCCGGCACTCGGGCTGGGGATGGCCGAGCTGGTGCTGGAGGGGCGCTCCCGCACGGTGGATTTAGAATTCTTGAGGCTGGCTCGGTTCGGGTGAATTTTGTCGACCGCTCCTGTCGTCGCTGAAATCTACATCTCAGCATACATCTTGCGAAACCAGGCCTTCTCAACGAAGCTGACGGTCCAACCCATGGCCGCGCCCCAGGCGCCAGACCAGAGAATCCCGAAAAGACTGCCGCCAAGAAAGAGGCCGATCAGTCCCCAGGCGGCCCCCACGTAGCTTCCCAGCCGCATCGCGTCGTACTGATAGCAGAGCTCGTTGAGACCGCCGGCGATAGCTCCGATCACCATGCCCCAGATAACCTGTTGCCCGAACCCGATGGCGAACATCACCCCGGCCCCCAGGCCATGCCGGACCACTGGCCTGCGATACTGCCGAACAGCCCACCCCAAAAAGCGCAGTAAAGGCCGACGAAGATACCCAGGAAAGCGCCCCCGGCGGCCCCGGCGCGAAGCCCGTGAATCACGGTGGACTTGCGCTTGTCGTCTTGCTGCATGCGCCGCTCGGAGGCGCTCACGATGGGCTGACCCACCTGGCTCTCGTCCAGAGTCCCGCTGGGCGGGCCCTCCTGGGCGGGCGTCAGATCCCCTTCACAGCTGTAGCACCTGGTATCCGAGTCGCGGTTCTGCGAGCCGCAACCGGGGCAACGAACAAAGCCCATGGTCTACTCCCCCTTCGTCAGTTTGTTCCAATCAGCCGGAGAAACCGGCCGTCCGCAGTCAGCAAAGACATCCCGAATCACCCGGGCGCGCTTGAGACCAGACGGGTGATCGCCGTCATGGTCGGCGCGCAAGACCATTTCCAGAATCGGCCTGGGCTCATAACCAAGACCAGCCACCATCTCGGCAGCTCGGCGGTCTGCCTCGAACTCCACGGTATGGCTGTAGCTGCGCTCCATCGTCTCCCACTGGCGGCGGGTCACATCGTCTTGCACCACCTCACCCAGGGCCATCACCCCCAGCAGGCCGGCCGAGTCGCGGCGCTCGACGTGGGCCAGCTCGTGGGCCAGGATGTAGGCCACCCTGGCTTCTTGGTGAGCGTGGCGCAAGATTTTCTGGCCCACAAAAACGGTCTGGCCCAGCGCTGAGGCTTCCGAAGACCGCCCCCAGGCTACCAGTTCGGCCCGAGCGGTGCTCCGGGTCAGAACCTGGGCGAACACGCTCTGCAGTTGGGGCATGCTTTCGACTAGCGACGCCGATGGCGTGCCCATGGCTCCGCGAATCATGCGCTCAGCCTCCACCACCTCGCCATCCCCCAGGCTCCGCCCCACTTCAGCCGCAACCGCCAGAGCCACCGGGGCTCCTCCGGCCACAGCCGGGACCACGCCTCCCAGCACGTAGAAAGCTTGGCGGGCGAGAATCTTGGGGTCATGGCGTGGCGGGGCAGCCTGGGAAGTTGCCGCCACCTGATCGACCGGGTCGGCGGTCGTGGGCATGGCCAAGGGAGGGGCCTCCAGGCGCCGCCGCGTGAGATCGACGTAGGCGGTTGCGAAACAAACCGGGTCCATCGGTTGTTACACGATTCGAGGGGTCGACTGCCGATGCCTTTCTTGGGGAGGAGGAGCATCGGGGCAGCCGAACCCGATCGAACTTCAATTTGGAAGGAGCTCGACCAATGCGAGCCTTCACCGCAGTTCTCTTGCTCTGGCTGGCCCTGCCAGTGATTGCCCAGTCAGGTGCCAACGTCGTTCCCACCAACGGCACCACGATGGACAACCCCATGGGAGAGGTCGGCGTCACCTTTCTCGAGCCGGTCATCCCGGCCTCGACTCGAATCCTGCTCGACGGGGTAGACGTCACCGCTCGAGCCATCCTCACCGATTCTCAGGTGCGCTACCTCCCCTCTCAGGCGCTCAGTATCGGCAATCACAACGCGCGGGTGCTGGCAACCGCTGTTTCCGGTCGCAATTTCGACCTGAAATGGAGTTTCAACGTCACCAACCGCACGTTCAATCCGACTCCCGCCGATGGCAGCACACCAAAAGGCGCTCGCCCAGAGATCGGAGTCACCTTCTACGAATCAGTCAAGACGACCACCGTCCGTCTCTACGTGGATGGCCAGGATGTCACCGGAATGAGCCAGGTGAGCGACAGCCAGGTACGCATGCAGCCCGGCTCGGATTTCTCACCAGGTCGTCACACGGCCCGGGTTACCGCCAACGCCCAGAGCGGGCGTGCCATCGACGGCAGCTGGTCCTTCAACATCGGCAGCTCGACCGGCAACCAGGGCGGCTTGTTCAACCCCACTCCCACCGACGGCAGCAGCCCCCAGGGCGCCCGCCCCGAAATCGGAGCCACCTTCTACGAGCCGGTCAAGACGACCACGGTCAGACTCTACGTGGACGGTCAGGACGTAACCGGGATGTGCCGGGTCAGCGACAGCCAGGTGCGCATGCAACCCGGCTCGGATTTCTCACCCGGTCGCCACACCGCCCGGGTCATCGCCACCACCCAGAGCGGTCGCGCAATCGACGGCAACTGGTCTTTCAACATCGTCAACCCGACCGGCAACCAGGGCGGCTCCACCTACCTGGCCAACGTGGTCCCTCGAGGCGTCATCAACCAGCGCCGACCGGAGGTCGGGGCGACCTTCTCCCAGCCGGTCCGGACCAACTCGGTACAGCTCTACCTCGACGGCGCCACGGTGACCCCGCAATCCACCGTGAGCGACGGTCAGGTGCGCTTCGACCCGAGCTATGATCTGCAGCCCGGTGAGCACCAGGCACGGGTGGTCGCCATGACCAACGGCGGACAGCTGATCGACCAGTCCTGGAGCTTCAGCGTCAGCGGGTCGAGTGGATCGAGCTCAGGCTCAGGCACCGCCGCTGCCAACCCGGCCCCTGCCAATGGCGCCACCATCTCGTCGGTATCCCCCGAGGTCGGAGCCACCTTCCTCGAGCCCGTCCAGACAGCAACGGTGCGACTTTTCGTCAACGGTCAGGACATGACCTCACGCTCGCAGGTCACCTCCGGCCAGGTTCGCTATCGCCCAGGCTACCTGGCCCCCGGGACTTACAACGCCCGGGTGCTTGGCACCACCAGCTCGGGCCGAGCGATCGACCGTGGCTGGCGGTTTACGGTGCGCTGATCTGCTGGACTCTCCAAGGCATCGAGGGCTCGACCTGGCGGTCGAGCCCTTCGTCTTTATCTTCCCGGCAAGACTGTGCGATGAATTCGCAACAGGTTTATCCTCCAGCGGCGTCCTGAGGATGACGGCGAATGACCTCATCCAGGTCGTCCTTACTGAAGCGATTGCCCGGGTTGTTGAAAGGCCAGACGCCACCCTGGTATGTGATCTCGTCGACGGCCTGGAACATGGCCGGGTTCCCCACCAGGAACTGAGCTGCGGCTCTGAGGTCGGGGGGGGCGCCCGGACTGTTGGCGATGGCCTGCAGGTCGCCTATTCCGATGATGCCGTCGCGCCCGCCCACCCCGGAGGCGGTATCCACCAGGTCGAAGTAACGCTTGAGGATGACGGCGGCCTGGCCCAGCGTCATGCTCTGGGGGGCCGTGGTCTGGTTGTCAAACTGCGAGAAGTTCTGCACCGCCTCGTGCAGGTCGTTGCGGCCGATGATACCATCCACGCCCCCGCGCCCATCGGCCACGTCGATGGCGTTGAAGAGGGCCGGGTTGGCCAGCAAGAACTCGCAGGCCTCGCGCAGCTCAGGGGGGGCATTGGGAGCACGCCCGCCCACGATGGCCTCAAGATCGGGCTTGCCGATGCGACCATCGGCACCGCCTCTTCCGGCGGCCGTGTCCATGATGTCGAAGTTGGCCTGCAAGATAGCGGCGGCGCGAGCCACGGTCATGGGGACAGGCTGAGGCTGGGGGTCAGGAGTGGGCTCCGGCTGTGGCTCCGGCTGTGGCTCCGGCTGTGGCTCCGGCTGCGGCTGTGGGGTGGGGTTGGTGGCGTCGTCGGGGTTATTCTGGATAGTAGCATCCAGGTCGCGCATTCCGATGATGCCGTCGCGGCCTCCCACGCCCGCAGCCGTGTCCACCGAGTCGAAGATGGCCGGGTTGTCGAGCAAAAACTGCACGGCCGCTTTCAAGTCAGCAGGGGCCCCGGGGGCATCGGCCACGGCCTGCAGGTCGTTACGACCGATGCGGCCGTCGAGCCCGCCCTGGCCGGCAGCGGCATCGAGCACTCCGAAGTAGCGCTTCAGGATAACAGCGGCTTTGCCCACGGTCATCGGCTCGGGAACCTGGTTGTTGCTGTCGAGCTGGGCGAAGTTCTGGATGGCCGAGGTCAGGTCGTCACGACCGATGCGTCCGTCCACGTCGCCCCGACCGGCGGCCACGTCCAGGGCATTGAAGAGCGCACCGTTGTCGAGCAGGAAGCGGCAGGCCTGCTGTAACTCGGGGGAAGCGTTGGGGGCCCGTCCGCCCACGATGGCCTCGAGATCGGGCTTGCCGATGATTCCGTCAGCCCCTCCCAGGCCCGCTGCTGTGTCCACGAGGTCAAAGTTGGCCTGCAAAATGGAGGCTGCGCGGGCCAGCGTCATGGGGCGCTCGGGCTGAGGCTCGGGACAGGGATCCGGAACCGGGTCCGGCTCGGGAACGGGCTCAGGCTCCGGGCAGGGGTCAGGCTCGGGCTCGGGGCACGGCTCTGGGGCTGGCGTGGGAGTCGGGGTCGGGGTTGGCGTCGGGGTGGGAGTCGGAGTGGGAGTCGGCGTCGGAGTGGGAGTCGGAGTCGGGGTGGGAGTCGGAGTCGGGGTGGGAGTCGGAGTCGGGGTGGGAGTCGGAGTCGGGGTGGGCGCCGGCTGAGGGGGAGGTTGCGGGCAGGGAGTCTGAGGCTGGTGGCCCTGCTGCTGTTGAAGCATCTGAAGCAGAGCCATCAGGTTGGCCGGACCCTGCTGTTGCTGCTGGCCCATGAGCATCATGAGCATCATCATGAACTGTTGCTGCTGTTGTTGCTGCATCATCATGAACATCATCATCATGGTGGGGTCCATGCAACCCCCGCCGGGATAGCCCATCATGCCGGACATCCCCATTCCCGAGCTCGTGCCGGGAAAGCCGAACATCTGCGCCATCAGGTTGGTGCCAGGCGCGCCACCGCCACCGCCCGAGCTCAGGTGGGGCAGCGGAGGCAGTGTCGGGAAGGCGCAGCATTGGCGCACGCCCTGGATGTCGGCGCCGCACTGGCTGTAGTAGGTAGTATGAGCCGCTACCTGGTGAGCCGACATCGACTCCACCGGCACCATTCCGGTAGCCAGGGCCTGCTGCACCGCAGCCATGCGCTGGCTCTGAGCCTCGCGCATCTGGGGGGTGATGACGATCAGCTGGGGGCCGAAACCGGAAATCGAGTCGCTCACGGTGGGGGTCTCCTTCAAGCGTTGTCTGAAGTGTTTATCGCCCCGACCCGCCAGCAAGTAAACAGGACCATGTTACACCTTTATGAACTGACAGTTAAACTTTCTAGCAACCAGACCAGAACCATTGAAAAGAAAAGAAAAAACCACAAATTAAGACACCAAAAAATGTCTACTTCCAAAAGGTAACCTGACGCACAGTCCAGTCCACGTTGCAGGAGAGTCAAGGAGATCGGGGGATGCTGGAGACCTCGGAGACGAGTGACTCCTGGGAGCTCTGGCAAGCGCAAGATTGACCAGCAAGGGCAATGGCAACCCGCTGGCTTCCGTAAGGAGTCATTTAGGAGAGGTGGAGACCGTGGGGATAAAGGAGAGGTTGATGGGTTAAAGGGAGGATCATTTGACGGGTGCATCATTCGAGTTCATCAAGAACTGGGGCCTGGGTTTCTGGAGAGCGTCTACCGCCGCGCCCTCGCCGTTGAACTGAAAAACGGACTGGCCATCCAGGCAGAGAAGGAGGTGGAGGTTTTTACTGGCTGGAATTGCGCGATCTCAGGGTGGAGCCGCCAACCACCACGGCGCCATCGCGCATCTCTACCCCTGCGGTGATGGGAGGCTCGGTCAGAGACTCGACCTCGAGCCGGCTGGGGTCGACCTGAAAGAGAAGCTGAAAGCTGCGAGTCTGATTCTTACGGTCCACGTGCATCCACTCGCAATTTCCGTCAGGGGTCAAGGTCACATGGTCCACGGCCTGGTCGGAGAAGCGCGTCACTTCGGCCTGCTCGGCGCCGGCCTCGACGTAGTAGCCCGACTTGGAGTCGCCTTCAGCGGTCACCCGCGTGCCGTTCTTGTTGTGCAACTCCACCTGGCCTGGCCGGTCCCGTGCCTGGTCGGCCAGCGTTTCGTCGAGCCCCATATAGCTTTCGACGGCACTGGAGTATTTGTCGTCGAAGTGACTCCAGTTCCAGTCGAACCTCCAACCGACTTCGGGCTTGGCCAACTGGCGCTCGAAGCATTCATACGGCTGCTGGGCCCACTGGGGCAGGCCTTGAATCTTCATGCAACCAGTCTAGAGTCTCCCGCTGAAAGGCTGCTGAACTCAGCCTCGGCGACCGAGTCGGAGCAGAGCCAGCACGTAGATGGCTACCAGCAAGATCAACATCGGCCACACGAAGCGCACCAGATCCTCCAGTCCCACGCCCTTGAGGATGATGCCCCTCAGGATCTGCAAGAAGTAGGTCAGCGGCAAGAGCAGTCCCAGTTGCTGGGCGAAGTAGGGCATGCCCTCGCGGGGGAACATGAAGCCCGACAAGAGCATGGTGGGCAGATAGAGCAGAAAGCTCATCTGGAGAGCCTGTTGCTGGTTGCGGGCCAGGGTGGAGATGAGCAGGCCCAGCCCCAGATAGCTGACGATGTGGAGGATGCACAGACTGTACAGCAAGACCAGGCTGCCGCGAATCGGGACCTGAAAAAGCAGGACCCCGACCAGCAGAGCGACGCTGATCTGCACGTAGCCCACCAGGACGTAGGGCAGCACCTTACCGATCATCAACTCCACCGGCCGAATGGGAGTGGTGACCAGTTGCTCCAGGGTGCCCATCTCGCGCTCGCGCACGATGGCCATGGCCGTGGTCATCATCATGGTCATGGTCAAGATCACCCCGATCAGGCCGGGCACGATGTAGTTGGCGGTTACCAGGTCCGGGTTGAACCAGGCCCGCACCTGCACGTCGACGGGCATTCCGTTGACCCCGTAGCCCGAGCCGGGACGCTGGTTCTGCAAGAGCAACTCGAGGGAACGGGACTGCCCGATACCGTTGGCATTGGCCAGAGTGCTGGTGGCGACCTGAGGGTCGGAGGCATCCACCAGCACCTGAACCCGGGCCGGCTGACGGCGACGAAGGTCCGACTCGAACTCGGGATCGATGATCAGACCCACCCGGATGTCGCCTCGATCGATGGCCCGGGTCAGCTCGCGGGGATGACCGGCGGTCATCTTCAAGTCGAAATAGCGCGACTGGGTGAAGCTGGCCAGCAGCTCGCGGCTGGACCGGGAGTTGGAGTAGTCCACCAGACCCAGAGGGATGTGCTTGACGTCGGTGTTGATGGCGTACCCGAACAGGGTCAGCTGAATCAGGGGGATGGCCAGCATGACCGCAAAGGTGAGCCGATCGCGGCGCATCTGGATGAACTCCTTGCCGATGACGGCCAGAATGCGGCGCAGCATCAACTGGTAGCCCCCACCAGCGAGATGAAGACATCCTCGAGGTTGGGGGTAACGGCCCGCAGCTCGCCTTGCAGCAAACCCAGGCCGCGCAACTGACGCTCCAGCGAATCGGGCGACCCCTGCCAGACCAGGCGCACCGAAGTGCCAGCCGGGAAGGGGCTCTCGGCCCCCTCGAGCCGGGCCAGGGCCTCCAGTGCCTGAAGGCGGTCGGTGGGCTGGAACTGATACATCTGCCCGGCCACGTGCTCTCGCTTGAGCTGCGAAGGGCTTCCCTGAGCGATCACTTTGCCTCCAAAGATGAAGCAGATCCGATCGCAGCGCTCGACCTCGTCCATGTAGTGGGTGGTGACCATGACTGTCTTGCCGCGCTGCGAAAGATCCACGATGATCTCCCAGAGGTAGCGGCGCAGGGCCGGATCCACCGCCCCGGTGGGCTCATCCAGGAAGACGATCTCGGGATCGTGCACCAGAGCCACCGCGAAGGCCAGGCGCTGGCGAATGCCGCCGGGCAGGTGGATGGCCAGCGTGCGCCGGTATTCCTTCAGCCGCAGCAGCTCGAGCAGCTCCTCCAGGCGCCGCGGGTCGCGAAATCCGAACAATCCCGAGAAGAAGGTGAGGTTCTCCCACACGGTCAGATCTTCATAGAGCGAGAACTTCTGGGACATGTAGCCCACCCGCGAGCGAATCTCCAGGGCCTGGGTGCGGATGTCCTTGCCGAGCACCGTCCCCTGTCCCTCACTCACGGGCAGGATGCCGAGCAGCATGCGGATGGTGGTGGACTTGCCCGCCCCGTTGGGACCCAGGAAGCCGAAGATGCTTCCGGGCTTGATCTGGAAGCTGACCCGATCGACGGCCACGAAGTCGCCGAAGCGCCGGGTCAGCTCGTGCACGTCCACGGCGTAGGTCACGCCGTCACTCGCAGGAACACGTCCTCGATGGAATAGGGCACGTGCTCGATGCGGCTGGCCTGGATACCGGCCTTTTGCAGAAGCCCCCTCACCGATTCCACCGCCCCCTCGAGCTGGTTGACAAAGACGTGCACCCGGTCGCCGAACAGCTCCACCTCGTAACCCGGCAGGGCGGCCCTGGCCCGGAAGGGGGCGTCGCACTCCACCTCGAGCACGAAACCCGGCAGGCTGGCCCGGATCTGATCGGTGCTGCCCAACCGCACGAAGCGCCCCTGGTGGATCAGGGCCACCCGGTCGAACTGCTCGGCCTCGTCCATGTAGGGCGTGGAGGCCATGACCGTGAGGCCCGATTTTTGCAGATCAAAGACCAGCCCCCAGAACTCGCGCCGCGAGACGGGATCGACCCCGGTGGTGGGCTCGTCCATCAAGAGCAGCCGGGGGCGGTGGATCAGGCTGCAGAGCAGGGCCAGCTTCTGCTTCATGCCGCCCGAGAGCTGATCGGCCAGTCGCGTCTTAAAGCGGGCCAGATCCACCATCTCCAGCAGTTGCTCCTTGTGCTGAGGATAGTCGGGCTGAGCGGGGTAGAGCCGGGCGAAGAAGTCCACGTTCTCCTCCACGTTCAGGTCGCGGTAGAGGCTGAAACGCTGGGGGATGTAGCCGATGGCCTGGCGCACCAGCACCTGGGTGCGCCCCACGTCCTCCCCCATCACCAGCAGCTCGCCCTGCTGCACCGGCAGAATGCCGGCGACCAGCTTGAGCAGGGTGGTCTTGCCGGCTCCGTCCGGTCCTACCAGGCCGAAAACCTCGCCCTCGGGCACCTCGAAGTCGAGCTCGCGCAGGGCCTGAGCCTGGCCGTAGGCAAAGGAAACGTTGCCAGCACGAATCAAGGCAGCAACTCCACGTCGGCCGGCAAGCCTGGCCGCAGCAACAGCTCGGGATTGTCCACCTCGACTTTGGCTTTGAAGACCAGGTGGACCCTCTCGGTCTTCGTCTGGATGAACTTGGGAGTGAACTCGGCCTTCTCGTAGATGCGTACCAGCTTGCCCTCCAGGGGCTTTGGCAGGCCGTCGGCCGTGACCCTTGCCTTCTGGCCCAGCTTGACCCGGGTCAGGTCGGTCTCGGGCAGGTAGATGGTCACCCAGGGCCGACTCAGCTCGGCGATGCTGACCACGGTGGCGCCAGGGGGCACGTTCTCGCCTGGCTCGTAGTTGTTCGTGGAGAGCACGATCCCGCTGGCGTCGGCGCTGACCCGGGTGCGCGAGAGCTGGGTCTCGGCCGCTTTGAGCTGGGCCTGGGCCTCGGCCACCTGGCCCTCGGCGGCCTTGATCTCCTGAGGGCGCGCTCCATCCAGAATGAGGGCCAGGGCCTGCTCGCGCTCGGCGAGCACGGCCCGCGCCCGGGCGATCTGCTCGGGACGGCTGCCCTGAGCCAGGTTCCGGTAGCGGGCATCGGCCGCCGCATACTCCGCGCGAGCCGCCTGGCGCTCTTCGCTGCGCGGCCCGCGGGAGAGCTTGAGCAGGTTGTCTCGCGCCTGGCGCTCGGCGGCCACGGCCTGATCGTAGGCGTTGCGGCGCTGCTCGAACTGCTGGGCCGAGACAGCGCCCTCCTTCTCAAGGCGAAGGTAGCGCTGGTAGTCGCGCTCCTGGGTCTTGAGGTTGGCGCGGGCCGCCTGAACCGCGGCTCGAGCAGCATCCACGTCCTCCGAGCGATAACCATGCTCGAGCTGCAGGGAACGCTGATGAGCCGCCTCGGCGCTCTGCCGGGAAGACTCCAGCTCTTCGGCAGTTGCCCCGTTGCTGAACAGCTCCAGATCGGCACGGGCCTGCTCGACCCGTTGGCGAGCCTGGTCGATCTCGGCCGGACGAGCTCCGGCCTTGAGGTTGGCCAGCCGGGCCCGCGAGGCGTCCAGGCGCCCCCGAGCGGCCTGGGCCTCGGCCCGAAGCCGGTCATCATTGAGGCGAGCGAGCAGGGCTCCCTTCTCGACCGCCTGGCCTTCCTGGACGGTGATCTCCTGCAGCAGGCCTCCCACCTCGAAAGCCTGGTCCACGGTGGTGGCCTCCACCACACCCGAGTAGCCAACTCCGAGCTCCGAGCCGCCACAACTCAGTGTGAGGGCCATCAGGACCAGCAAGATGTTCCTCAGCAACGACGGTCGATAGGTCTTAGTCTTCACGAGCGGCCTCCAGGAACGGGGGCAAGGACGTGGCCCGGCGCCAGCGGGTCCAGGCCCCCAGGTAGTCGTAACGGGCGTTGAGGAGATCGAGCCGGGCCCGGGTCAGGGCCGACTCGGTGTCGAGCAGCTCGACGTTAACCGAAATCCCCTCCTGATAGCGAAGGCGAGCCACCCGGGCGGCCTCCTCGGCCTGCTCGAGGCCTTTGCGGGCCACCTCGACCCGCTGATAGCGGGTGGTGAGATCGCTGTAGAGGCGCTCGAGATCGAGGCTGACCAGACGCACGGCCTCGTCGCGGGCCGCCTCGAGCTGCTTGACCACCTCCTCGGCCTGGCCGGCGCGCGCCTCGCTCAACCCGCCGTCAAAGAGCGGAATGGTCAGCGTCAGGCCGGTCACCCACTGGTCGGCTTTGTTGAAGCCCACCGGATTGCGGCGCTGGTAACTGGTTTCAAAGCCCAGAGTGGGATTGTCTTCGGTCTCGGCCACCTGAATGCGGGCCCGAGCCGCCTGGACCGACCAGCTCAGAGCGGCCAGCTCGGGACGCGTGGCCAGGGCCCGCAGTTTGGCAGCCTGCAGGTCTTGCGGGGGAGCCTGGTCCTCTTCCACCGCAGCCAACTGGGAGCCGTCGTCGGGACGGCCCATCAGCGAGTAGAGGGTGGCCCGGGTGATGGTGGCCAGGTTGCGGGCCTCCAGCAGCCCCTCCTGAGCCTGGGCGAGCACGGCTTCGTCACGCACCAGGTCAAAGCGAGGGGCGGCTCCGTTGGCCAGCAGGCTGCGGGCGTTCTGCAGGCCCTCCTGGCGGGCTTTCAGGTTGGCTTCGGCCACGCTGACCCGATCCTGGCTCTTGAGCACCTCGAGATAGGCCAGGGTCACCTCCTCCAGCACCCGGTTCTGCTCCCGGCTGAGGTCCTCGCTGCGCGCCTTCCGGGCCAGCTCGGCGGCCTGAGTGCGCCAGTGCAGCCTCCCGAAGGTGTAGACTGCCTGGCGCAGAGCCACTCCCACGCTGTAGTTGAAATTCTCGGTGATCTGAAGGGGAACCGGTCCGAAAGGAGCCGCCACGGTGGGGGTCAGGTAGTTGGTGTTGGCCGTGAGTCCAAGCGTTGGATTGCCCAGCGTGTAGGCCTCGTCCACCTGATAGCCGGCCTCCGCCTCGCGGGCGCGGTACTCGCGCAGCACGTTGCTGTTCAAAACCGCCTGCTGGCGAGCCTGATCCAGAGTCAACTCCTGGGCCGAAGCGGACAGGGCCAGGAGCAGGATGAGGAGGACGCGTTTCATCTGCTCCCCCAGTCTAGCCGCCTGGCCGGGCCCACGCCTCGGACCGTGGTTGCAGGGGGACTCAGACTTTGGGCTGAGATGAAGAAGTAGGAGGGCAGCCTGACGCTAGGGAATTCCTCTCTACAAAGTGAGGGGACGATGAACGGTCTTCTGATGGGATTGGTGGTGGGGGGCGTTGTTCTGTTGGTCGGCCTGTTCGTGCTGGTCAAGTTCGTGCTGCCCCGGGTGCTGCTCGGAGCGGCCGTGATGTTTTTCAAGGCCAAGGCCTCGACCCTGCGTGACGCGAACCTGCAGGTGCTGGAGATGGGCCCCACCGAGGCCCGCGCCACGGGCCCGGGACGCTGGGTCCGCATACGGCTTCGCCTCACGCCCCGAACAGGCGAGCAACCAGGCTTCGCCATGTGGGAGCCGGCCGAACTGGCCCTGTTCCCGGTTGTCCAGGGCGTGGAGCAGGTCGAGCAGTCCATCAGACCCTACGAGGTCCGGTTGCTGGAGTGGGATCGCTCCCAGGATCCCCCGCCGGAGGAGGGCGAGGAGCCCCAAGACGGGACACCCGACAAGATCGTGGGTCCGGGGGAAGTCGAGCTGATCGCCAACATTCCCGAGGAAGTCCGCCAGGTGCGACTGCACTACTACCACGTGCTGGTGGGTCAGGTGCTGGAGCTTTCCGCGTAGCTAGTTCGCCCTGCGAAACGCGCAGCCTGAGCGGCGAAAAATGGTCCTCTCTTAGCAGTTGAGAGAAGGGGTTTCAAGCTGGCCCGTCGGATCTTCAATTTCCAAGCCACTTTTCTTTTCTCTGACCTTGCCGCTCACAGGTTGGGCCGGGCTTCCGTATGGAGTCATTTAGGAGAGGTGGAGACCGTGGGGATAAGGGAGAGGTTGATGGATTATCGGACGCCCTCTTGCCGGATGGAGTGGGAGATCTGACGCCGGAATTGGCAGCCATCGATCGCCTTCTTGATGATGAGCGCTTCATGGCTCCGTTCTTGGCGAGAAACCAACGCAAGATTGGACGGAGTCATGTGGGAGATCGGTCGTTTCCTCAAGCAGCGGGCCGTGGCGGCTGGGAATGCGGTTGCCGAGGCGGCTTAACAGGGGACCGAGGTAGCCAAGAAGGCCATCGAGTCCGTCAAGCAAGCCGGCTATTTCTCAAGCGATGCTTTGGTTGGCGCCGTTCACGGCTGAAGGGTCTCGAGGGCACAGCCATCATAAGCCGAGTAGCTCAGCCGAGAAAAAATCCAGCAACATCAACCGCTAATAGGTGATGAAGTCGGATGATGTGTGTCAATTCGGACTTTTGCAGGGCGAACTAGCTGGCCGTGCTCATGTGGGCTTCTACGTCGGCGTCGCCAAAGGCCTCACGCAGCTTGACTTCCTGCTCGCGCGAGAGGTTGGTGCGCAGCACGCGGGGGTTCCACTGCTTGATCTCCTCGACCACGCGGTCGGTGGTGGCTTGAAGCACCAGCAGGAAGAGTGCTGACTGGCCCGGCTGGATGGTGGAGGCGACCTCCTTGATGAAGTCGTCGTCCACGCCGTAGTCGGCCATCGAGCCCGAGAGGGCGCCGAGCAGGGTGCCCAGGGCCATCCCCATGAAGGGCATCCAGAACAAGATTCCCGCCAGCAAGCCCCAGAAGGCGCCACCCAGGGCGCCCTCGGCGGTCAGGTCGACCACCTGCTTGATCTTTACTTTGCCATCAGCCTGGCGCACCGCCACGGCGGCGTCGGCCAGCTTGATCAACTGCTCTTTCTGCAGCGAGATCAGCTTGTCGCGAACTTCGAACGCGGCCTTGTCATTGTCGAAGGCCAGCACGATCAACTCGGTCATCATC
>CAYYHB010000107.1:0-16386 GCA_964471395.1 uncultured Burkholderiales bacterium
ATGGCCGCAAGGTCGGGGAAGGGCCACTCGGCTCCCTCCAGGGTGCGGCCCGGGGAGGTATCGTGCCAGTCGTGGCCCCAGCGAAAGCTGACGCCGTGCTCGGGGTCGAGGCCCTGGGCCAGGCGCTCGATGGCGTCGGCGAGCACGCGCTCGGGGTCGCCCGAGAGCACCACCACGTCGAAAGGCTCGCGCTGGAAGTAGTGCGGGATGTAGACCAGGCTCTCGCCCCACACCAGGATGCGCGTGGCCGGGGAGATCTCGCGGGCCAGCTCGGCCAGTTGTCGGGCTGCCGGGGCTTCCCACACTCGGGCCCACAACACCAGAAAGTCGGGCTTGCGGGCCAGGTGGCGCACGATCACCCGCTCGGGGGCTCCCGTAAGGCCGGCCGCCTCGGTGACCACCTCGTGATTGGGGAAGCGGGCCTTGAGATAGGCGCTGGTGGCCGAGAAGACGGCTTGAAAGTAGTGCAAGGTCTTGTCGAACACCGGAGAGCTGGGGGAAACGTGCAGGATCTGCATCCGGACCTCCCTTCGTTGGTGAGCTCAGCCTATCAGGGCATGGAAAATCCTTCCGTAATCAGGGTCACTCGCAAGCTGTGAGCCAGTTAACACATGAAGGGTGGATCGAGAGCTCTGGCCGCGGCATGATGGCGGCGATGAACGTGGGAGCCGTGAGCCGACCCCTACCGGTTATGGCAGCGGGCGACGAGGAGGCCAACCGCCTGCTCGACCGCATGGCGGCTGCTCCACTTGGTTTCTTCGAACGTCGCACCCTGCTCAAAGCCGCTCGCCGACTGGGCACCGAGCCCCTCGAGCGCCTGTGCGAGGCGGGGGTCAAGATCCGCATTCCCGACGATCCGAATGCCATGCGAGCAGCCTACTACCCGAGCACCAAGACGCTCAGTATCGCCCCCCGTCGCCTGGACGTGAGCACCGTGCTGCACGAGCTTGGTCACGCCCTGGATGATCTGGCCGCTCCGGATGAAGACGACAAGCCGGTGCTGCGCTCGGAGCGCGATCCCAAGCTGCAACAGCTACACCAGAGCTACTGCCAGCGGGTGGATGAGCTTTCCTGGTGGCAGAAGTTTTGCAGCCGTAAGATGTGGAGCGATTACGCCCGCACCAACCCCCAGGAATACCTGGCCGAAGGGGTGATGGACTTCACCCGCAGTCCGCACCACAACCAGCGTCTGCTGCAGGCCGACCCTGAGCTGCACGCCTACGTGCAGGGCTTGTTGGTGGATGTCAGCGCCTAGCGCGCAGCGATTCTCAGGTTTAGCATTTGTTGGAAGACATATGCCTGTTGCACTAATCCCTGAGCCAGGCCGAGCGGCGCACTAATCCATCCGGCCCCAGCTCGGCCGGGTACAGATGCCCTCCGGCCGGGCCCAGGCTGATGTCCTCGGGCCCGAGCTTGGAGAGCGCCAGGCAGGCTTCCTGGATGCGCTCGCGGGTGATGTCCTGGCGCGAGAGCCAGCTGAGCTTCCCGTCCGGACCGAAAGTCAGGGTCAGGCCGCCCTTGACCTCGCCGGCCAGGCCCTCGGCCTCCACGCGTTGGCGGGAGAGGAACTCCCAGCGCTCGCGTCCCTGACGGTCGCGGGCCGTGCGGTAGAGCTGGTAGGCCGAGGCGTCCACGCCCAGCGCCTGCTGGTGGCGACGCAGAAAGCGCACGGGATCGCTGGTCCTCTGCAGCCGGGGCAGCTCGTCAACCTGGCGCCGCCAGTCCTGCACATCTTGATCGCTCAAGAGCCGGCGCTCGACAAAGACCCGGCTCAGGGTTTCCTCGTGCGCTCCACCGTAAAGCTGGCGGTCGGCCGTCAGCATGCAGCGGGCCACCTCCGGTAGCGTGGTGGAGGAGGGGCTGAGCATGGCCACGGCGTGCAGCAACAGCCGTCCCAGATCCTCCCCGGCGCTCGAGAGGTTCTGACCCGCGGGCCCGGCCATGGCCACCAGGCAGCGATAGAAGGCTCCGGTGAAGATTTGCCCGTAGGAGTGGTCCTGGCGGGTGAGATCGTCCGGCGAGCCGTGCTCGGGCAACTGCTCCATCGGCACGTAGAGAAAATTGTTGTTGGCGTTGCGCAAGAAGAGGCGCTCGTCGGCGGGGTTCCAAGCTTTGCGCCAGGCCAGGCCGAACTCTTCGGCCACGCGGTTGATGGGGTTGTCGCGTAAGAGGTCGCCGCCGGTCTCGCTCAGAGCCCGCTCCACCAGGGCAGGCCGCGAAGCCGCCAGCAGAATGGCCATGCAGTCTCCGAACGACTCGTGGAAAGCCCGCGAGTGACCGCCCCAGTCATACAGGAACTCGGGCTTGAGCCCGTCGAGCAGGGCGTGGCCGGTTTCGTGGGCCACCACGTCGGCGCACTGGGAGACCTGCACGGTCTTGCCCAGGGGCCGCGAATCAAAGGAATAGAACTGGATCGACTCGTCCTGGCGAACGTAGTAAGCGTTCATGCCGGTGCCCTGGTGGGGGCGCACGCCCAGAGAGCGGTCTGAGAAGGCCCAATCGATGCTCTGGTCGGCCAGGCGCTCGGCCAGCTCCAGGGTCTGCTGGGCGGTCGCAAAAGAGGTGACCTGGTCGAACTGGGGGGTGGCAGGCTGCTCGACGTAGTTGCCGTCTGAACTGGGGCGGGCCCGTCGATAGAGGGGATCTTCGATCTCCAGGCGCGGCCCTTCCAGGCGGTCGCCCACCTTCTCGGCTTCCAGCGTTACGCTGGTCGGCTGGCTCTCCACCCGGCTGTCTTGCAGGTAGGCGGAGAGCTGCACGGTTCTGGGGAGTGCAGCCACTTGCATGGCTGGCATCTTAGCTTTGACTGTCCGGGTGGGGTTTGCCGGGATGTAAACCTGCGCGTTTCAGGGTTCTTTCAGGTCTGAAGTGTTCCCTGGTGCCATCATGTCACGCCCGATCAGCCAGCGGTGGCGCAGCGACGTCGCCAGCCTGTGTCTGGACGGAGGAATCGGCTTGCTGGAGAGCGGTGCCGAGACGTCCCGGGTGGAGGAGACCATTGCCTACCTTGCCTGCGCCTACGGGGTGCCGGTGGAGAGCATGGTTACCCCCACCGGGCTCACGGTCTCGGTGGGGGAGGAGGAGACGACCACCCGCATTGCCCGCGTCCACCGTCGCAGCATCGACCTGGATAAGGTCACGCGCCTCAACGAGCTTTCCCGAGAGCTGGTGGTGCACAAGGTCGATCTCGAGCAGGCCCTGACCCGGGTGGAGGATATCCGCCACGCCCCCCCTGGTTTCGGCCGCTGGACCCAGCTTCTGGCCGCCGCCCTGGGAGGGTTGGGCTACACCGCCCTGGCGGGTGGAATCGGGGCCGAGTTGCTGGCCGGGGCCCTGGCGGGCCTCCTGGTACGACTCCTGAGCGAGCGTTTCTCGAAGGCGTTTCCGCCCTTTGTCACCACCTCGCTGGCGGCCTTCGTGGCCACCCTCTGGGCCACCCTGAACGTGGCCCTGCTGGGACTTGACAGCCAGAAAATCGTGCTGGGAGCCATCCTGCCCCTGATGCCTGGCCTGGCACTGGTGTCCTCGGTGCGCGATCTGATGGCCGGCGAGCTGGTCAGCGGATTGGCCCGAGGGGCCGAAGCCATGCTTACGGCTTCGGCCATCGCCGTGGGCGTCTTGATGGGCCTGAGCCTGCAGAGGAGCTGGGGACTGTGAGCCTCTGGCTGGGAACTCTGTTGGGCGGCCTCTCGACGGCCATCTTGTTCAACGTGCCCCGCAGGCTGGTGCCGTTGGCCCCGCTGGCTGGCCTGGCGGGCCTGCTGGCCTTGCAGCTGGTGGAGGCTCACTACTCCCGGCCCGGGGCCCTTTTCGTGGCGGCTTTCGCGGTGGGCATGGCCTCCGAGCTCCTGGCCCGCTGGCAGGGCTGTCCTGCCCTGGTCTTCTCGGTGAACGGCATCCTGCCGCTGGTGCCAGGCGCGGTGGCCTATCGAGGGATGGCGGCCACGGTGCGGGCCGACTATCTGCTGGCGGCAGAGCTGTTGACTCTGGCCTTGCTCTCGGCCGGGGCCATCGCCACCGGGCTCTTGCTAGCCAGCGCCCTGTGGCGACTCAGGCCCCGCCCGCAGCTCAACCGAGCAGCTTGCCCATAACGATCATGAGGCCCCAGAAGGCCAGCTCGAAAGGGAAGCCTTAAAGGTCGGTGGGCCGGAAGACCATCGCCAGCAGGATGAGCGTGACCACGTCCATGACCAGCAGCAGGATGACCGGCCCCAGAGGAAGATGTCAGAAAGCAAGAACGTGTGCCAGGAGGTAGAGGATCCACTTCACGACAGTCCACAGCCCTCGGGCCACGTAGGCCACAAAATCCAAGCGGGTGGTCGAGCCCACCGGATCGGGGCCCAGTGCCAGCAGCGTCAAGAGCGGCGTGAAAGGCAAGGCCACGAAAAGGCTCAGTTTGAGCCAGGCGAGCAGGGCGATGCATCCAAAGAGAGCACGGAGCAGGACTTCCACGGGGCGAAAGAGCACGGGCGGCGTCTCCTGTCTGGTTGGATCCCCTTCAGTTTACAGTCCCGAGCCGCGCAACCGGCTTCAAGCGCTGCTCGCACGCATGGAGAGCGCTTCAACCCGTCGACGGGGCCTCGACGTGCAGATCAGATGCTCTGTCTCGTCGAAAGGGGCCTGCCGGCAGACTGCGAATGGCGGCTGCTATGCGTTTGATCGTCCTCTTGCTGCTGCTTGTGACCCTGCCGCTTTCGGCCCAGACCGAAAGCCCCGAGAAGCCTCGCGACGACGGACGGCACTCGGCGGGCCGGGTTCGACTCGGGGGTGACGAAGGATTTGGGGCCGGCACCGCCACCTCCGATCCCACCGCTCTGGAGGGCCCCAGCCGGATCGAGACGGTGCTGTTTAACTCCCGTCGTTTCAATACGGTTGACCTGACGCTGCATTATCTGCGCCGGCTTTCGGAAAATCAGGACTTGCTGCTGGAAGTGCAGGGGGGGCCCACGTCCCTGGGCGCCGACTTCAGCTACAGCATCAGCGATCATCTCACCCTGAACGTCTTCGGCTCGTCGGGCCGCAACCCGGCCTTCGAGCAGGGTCTGACTCGTGTCTATCTGGCCAACGGGGAAGAGCCCTACTTTCGGTCCCTGGGGGGGGGCCTGGAATACTCCGATCAGCCCTGCGACGAGTTGGGCTTGGCCGTGGCGCTGAACTATCAGGGCGTTACGGTTGGCGACGGCCTGCTCGGGCCGGTGGTGGCCCCCCCCGTCGACCAGTTGGGCAACCGGCTGACCTTCTCGCCCGGCGGGCACGACGAGCTGTTGACCCTCAACTTCGTCGGCCAGCTCAACCACCTCGACCAGATGCTCAGTCCCGGTGAGGGCACACGTCTTCGCTTCCAGCTCGAGCAAGCCATCCCGGTGGGCGACAGCCAGATCGCCTCCACCACGGTGGCCGCCAACCTGGCCCAGCTCGTTCCGATGCCCGGCCCCGGTGCGGGCGCCAGCTATTTGCTGATCAATCTGCAGGGTGGAGCCATCGGCGGCGATGTTCCCCCGTATCGAGCTTTCAACCTGGGTGGCTCCAACTCGGTGCGCGGCTATCAGCTCGGCGGCCTGAGCACGGGCTCGTCTTTCGTGCAGGCCACCCTGGAGTATCGCGGCTCGCTGACCAGGTTCGAGGTGCTCGGCCATGAGCTCGAGCTCAAGGGCGTGCTGTTCTTCGATTACGGCTCCGATCTGGGCACGGCCAACCGGGTGCTGGGGCAACCGGGCGTGGCCCGGCAAAAGCCCGGGGACGGGATCGGCTACGGCGCCGGCCTCTACTTCTTCAGTGACGTCGGGTTGTTTCGGATGGAGGCGGGTTGGAACCAGCAGGGTCAGAATCAGCTCTTCTTCACGTTGGGGGACCGCTTTTAGGTCAACGTTTCAGTCACGGAGGGACGGTCCGAGAGAACTTCCGTCAAGTGCCTCACAAAAGCCCGGTTGTCGCTTTCCGAGCGAACCCCGACTCTCAGGTAGGAGCGGCCATCCCCCAATTTCTGGCTGACGTCCTTGAGCAGAAAGCCCCGCTCGAGAAGCGGGCTCACAATACCCGGTCCCCGATGTCGGACCAGCAGAAAATTGCCCCCTCCCGGGAAGACCTCCTCGATGCCAGGAGTCTCCCCCAGTGTCCGTGCCAGTCGTTCGCGCTCGCTAGCTACACGTTTGAAGGAAGCTTCCAGGGCGTCTCGATGCTTGAGGATCAGCTCCAGGAAGTGCTCGGCCAGACTGTTTGAATTCCATATCGGCAGCCGCTCGCGAAGAAAGTCTGTCAGATGCGGACAGCTCGTATATAAGAATCCGAGAGCGTTCGCTCGCAGAACCCGGCCGAGAAGCGATACAGATTCAAGGTCTTGTAGTGGCTTGAGAGCTCAACCTCAGAGCTCTGTTGATGAGAGGGAACGAAACTTTTGACCAGATTGCCCTCCAGCGCGACCACCGTTCCGTCCATTCCGACCCGGTAGGGAGCCACCAGGGCAACGTTCGGATGGGGGGACTGAAGCAACCTCTGAAAGACCTCCGGGGAGAAAATCAGGTCTGACTCGATCACGATGATTGGCCCATCCAGAGGGAGATCCCGAAAGGCCAGGGCCAGAGAATGGAGGTTACTGGTCTCTCGGTAGCGAGCGTTCTCGACGATACGCACGCCTGGATAGCTTCGCAACCGGGTCTTGACCTCGGCGGATCGGTACCCGGTCACAACAACGATCTCGTCAAAGCCGGTCAGGTTTTCGAGAATGCGCTCGAGCAGGCTCATCCCTCCGACGGTCAGCTCGGTCTTGTGTTGCTGGTCGGTGAGGGGACGCAGGCGCAGTCCCCGGCCAGCTGCAAGGATGATAGCCCTCATTGCCCAGGGGTTCACGGTCTCGTCCCAGAACTCTTGCCGCTTGAGGACTTTCAGCGGGTCGAACATTCTGTGTCCGGTAACCACGCGTCGGGCCCGCCCCGGCGCGCGCTACAAGGTGGCGGGTCGCGAGCGATGTGTGCCCGACCACCTGCTCTTTCCCTGCCCGGCTTACTTCACCAGTGAGCAGGTGCTCACGGAGCTAGCGGAGCTACTCGAGTTGGTGGGAAGGCGATTGGATGAAGCGGGAATCTGCTGGTGGGTCACCCAGGGAACTCTGGTCGGGGCCGCGCGTCATCAGGGGCTGATCCCATGGGACCATGACGCGGACCTGAACTTGAAGCTCGAGCAGCTCCCCATTTTGCTCGAGCTGGAGCCGGAATTCAGGCGGCAGGGGTTCCGGCTGAAAAAGGCTGCCGGCGGATACAAGCTCGGGTACTCTCGCTGGCCCCTGTTCCCGTATCTCGACCTGGTGCCCGTGGCCCGGCGCGGGTCGGTCTGGCAACTGGCCTTCCCGCTCGACTCCGAGGGACGGGCGACCTTTGGCAAGCATCTTCAGTGGCCTCAGGAGGCGATCCCTGAAGAGGACCTGTTCCCTCTCCAGCGCTGGCCTTTCGAGGGTTTTGAGGTCTGGGTGCCCGCTCGGGCCCGCGCCTGCGCCCGCCGAATGTACGGGCCACACTGCCTGGAGTCCATTCATAGCCCACGCTTTCCCTGGCTATTCAATCACTACTGGGATGCGGTCTTGTTCGCTCTGGGGGTGACCGGAGGCTAGTATTGGCTCGAAGGTCTGCCCCGAGGTCACTCGAAGGGCACCCGGGACGTGAACGAGCTGGTCTATACCTGGGTGGATGGCGCCGCGGAAGGTTACGCAGACCTTTGCCGTCGCTACACTGCTTGTCCGCAAGACTTGAATTCTGAGCGTTTTCGAGATACTTACCAGCTGCTGCGCTACAGCCTGCGCTCGGTGGAGCGGTACTTGCCCTGGATCGAGCGGGTGCTTCTCTTCACCTGCCGCCCCCAGGTGCCGGACTGGCTTTCGTCCGAGGTCACCGTCGTTCACCACGATGAGATCATCGACTCCCGCTTTCTTCCGACCTTCAATACCAACGTCATTGAGAGCTATCTGCACCTCCTCCCCCACCAGGGCCCCGTCTTTCTCTACGCCAATGATGATTTTCTCTTTGGGGCCCCGGTGGCTCGGGAAGATTTCCTGACACCTGGCGGCCGGCTGCGCGTTTACGGAACCGTGATGGGAGAGCAACTGGCCCGGAGAGTCAATAATCGCACTCAAGTTCCCTCCTTAGGATTCCTCGAGCACACCCCCTTTGCGATTCATCGCAAGCTCTGGGGGGAGATGCTGGAGCGCTTCGCTCGGGGCGTGGAGGCAACTCGCCGCAATCGTTTCCGGTGCACCGAAGACCTGCGGATGGACCGCCTCTGGCGCTACTTCCTCTTGAGCCGACACCGGTCACGCTGCTCGGTCGTCTCGATTTGGGAGGTCGTGCGGGGAGCGGCCTTCCTCAAGCTGCACAACGATGCTCCTCGACTCGAGAGGCAACTGGCCAATGTTGGCAAGCGCTTTCTCTGTCTCAACGACGACCAGGGCCCTTCTCCGGCTCCCTCGGCCGAGGCGGTGGTCAGGGAGTTCCTCGAGAGGAGCTATCCCTGGCCCTCTCGATGGGAGAAGCGCTCTGGTCGATAGGCCTCGAAAGTGGAACGAGGATGGGTAGACCTGGCCAGGAATTGCCGGCAGCGTCGGTAAACCTGGCCAGGGTGACCAGGGCGCGGAGGCTAAGGGATTTGCTGGCCGGCGGCCATTTGGAGTTCCTGCTGGAAGCCCACAACGCTCTTTCTGCGCGGATTGTGGAGGAATCGGGCTTTGCCGGGATCTGGGCCAGTGGACTGGCCCTTTCGGCCCAGTTCGGGGTGCGAGACTCCAATGAAGCGAGTTGGACGCAGGTGGTCGACATGGTCGAGTTCATGGTCGATTCCACCAGTATCCCCATCTTGCTCGACGGAGACACGGGCTACGGAAATTTCAACAATCTGCGTCGGCTCATCCGTAAGCTCGAGCAGCGCTCGGTGGCCGGGGTCTGTATCGAAGACAAGCTTTTCCCCAAGAGCAACAGCTTGATGGGGGAGCACCAACAGCTCTGCAGTCTGGATGAGTTCTGCGGAAAGATCAAGGCGGGCAAGGACAGCCAGACAGACCCGGATTTTTGCCTGATTGCTCGAGTTGAGGCCCTGGTGGCGGGTCAGAGCCTGGGCGAGGCCCTGCGCCGTGCCGAGGCATATCGCCAGGCCGGAGCGGACGCCATCTTGATTCATTCTTGCCGGGCCCAGCCCGACGAAGTCCTGGCATTCGCCCGCGAGTGGGCCGGACGAAGCCCCCTGGTCATCGTTCCCACCCGCTACTCGAGCACCCCGGTCGAGGTGTTTCGCCGGGCCAACATTCAGCTGGTCATCTGGGCCAACCACATGCTTCGGGCCTCCATTGAGGCCATGCAGTTGGCTGCCCGTCGGATCAAGGCTGAGGAAAGTACTCTGCAGGTCGAAGATGAGATTGCACCTCTGGCTGAAGTGTTTCGACTTCAGGGTGCGGATGAGCTGGCAGCGGCCGAGAAGCTTTACCTCGGGCGTTCTCTAGCGGCCGTGCTGCTGGCCGCCACTCGAGGCGATATGAACGGTCTGACCTCGGAACGACCCAAAGGGATGATCCCCATCGCCGGCAAGCCCCTCCTGAGCTGGACCGTGGACGCCCTCAAGGCCCTGGGGGCTCATCCGATCACTGTGGTCGCCGGCTGGCAGTCGGACGCGGTGGAGTTGCCGGGTGTGGAGCGGGTGGTCAATGATGCCTACGCCTCGAGCGGCGAATTGGGCTCCCTGGCTCAGGCCTGGGAGGCGCTGAATCATGATGTCCTGATATTGTACGGCGATCTGCTGCTTCGCAGATACATCCTGCGAGAGCTCGCCGAGAGCACGGCCGAAGTAACGGTGGTGGTGGATTCCGATCTTGAGGGACGCTGCAAGACGGGTCAACAGGACTACGCCCGCTGTGATCGGCCCGACGACCGCGGCGTCCTGCAACCCGTGGTGGGGCTGATGGAGATCTCCGAGCGACCTCAGGAGGTCCACGGGCGTTTCATCGGAGCGGCCAGCTTTCGAGCCGCCGGGGTCACCTGGCTGCGGGAGGCGCTGCTCGAGTTGCCCAGCAATCTCAATTTGCCAGATCTCCTGAATCATCTGGTCGGGCGGGGCAATCCGGTGCGCGTGCTCTATATTCACGGTCACTGGCTGGATGTCAATACCGTGGAGGACCTGCCTGAGGCAGGCAGCTTCCTGGCATGAATGAATTGGGCGCTCTGAGGTGAGGATCGCCCAGGTCTGCCCCTACGATTACTTACGTCCTGGTGGAGTACAGACTCACATCCGCGGTCTTTCCGCCGAATTGAGGCGGCGTGGCCACGAGGTCGAGGTACTGGCCCCCCGGGGTCGGCCCGGTGACGAGCTCGGCCTGCGCACGGTGGGATGTTGCCGGCCGCTTTCGTTCTCGGCCACCAGCATCGACCTTGGCGTGGCCGGTTGTGGCGAGTTGGGTCGGCTATCCCGCCAGCGCTATGACCTGGTGCACTACCATACTTTTTGGAACCCGTTGATTCCGCTTCAGGTCCGGGCTGTCTTGCACGTTCCCAGCGTGGCGACTTTCCACGATACCCCACCCCCAGGACTCTTCGGCTCGCTGGCCGAGAAGGTCTTGATGCCTCTCGCCGCAGGCTTGATCGGTCGATTCCTGGTGCAGGCGGTGGTGGCTGTGTCGCCCGTGACCCAACGCTATCTGGGCCGAGCCTTCGTCATTCCCAATGGCATCGAGATCGGCCAGCCAGAGCTGCCTGCTTCCGGCAGCGAGGTTCTCTACCTGGGGCGTTTGGAGCCGCGCAAAGGGATATCGGTCTTACTCCAGGCCTTCGGACGCCTCAGGCAGCTCGTGCCCGCGGCTCGCCTTACCGTGGCAGGTGACGGGCCCCTGCGTTCCAGGCTGGAACGGGAGGCGGGACCTCGAGTCGACTTTCTTGGAGAGGTGGACGAGCCCACCCGACGCTCACTGCTGGCTCAGTGCGCGCTGGTTTGCGCGCCATCTCTTTATGGCGAGAGCTTTGGGCTCGTACTCTTGGAGGCTATGGCGGCTGGCCGTCCCGTCGTGGCAGCCGCCAATGACGGCTACACCAGTCTGCTCACCGGTGAGCTGAGGACATTGCTGGTTCCTCCGGGCGATCCTGAGTCTCTGGCAGAGCGGCTGGCCGACCTTCTCACCGATCGCGCACAGGCCCGATACCTGGGACAGATGGGGCGGGAGCGCGCCCTGCTCTACGACTGGTCCCGGGTGGTGGATCAGTTGGAGGCGGTTTATTCCCGCGCTCGGGCTGACTCACAGGCTTGAGTAGAGCCGACGCGCTCTTTCGAGGTGGTTGGCATCGTCGATCTCGGCCCATAGCAAGTCCGCCACCAGGGGGCAGGCGATCGGTCGAGTGGCCGCGCAGCCGACCAGACCGTCGCTCTCGTAGTGCTGGCCTGGCTGGCACAGGAGCTTGCTATAGAGCTCCCGGCTCACCCGCGAAATTCCCACCAACTCGCCGGATACGGTTCCGAGTCTGCTCCGGTCCTTGGACATGGAGACCAGCCAGCCGTCGCGCGCCTCTACCCAGACCTCGTCGCCCGCCCCGGTGGGGCCTGACAGCAGCACGGCATCCGGATGAGGGACCGAAAGCAAGACCTCGAGCGCCCGCCGCTCATAGATGAGGTCTGACTCCAGCAGCAGGAAGTCGCCGGTTAATACCTCGTTCGCGGCGGCCAGGCTTTGTAGACTACCCGTGCTGGCATAGTGAGCGTTGTGCACCAGGTGCACCCCCTCCAGCTCCTGGTAATAGGAGGCAAGATGGCCGGTGACGACGACCACCTCGGTAATTCCGACCGAGCGCAGCCGCTCCAACGACTCCGCCACAATGGGCCGCTCGCCCAGGCGCAGGAACCCCTTGGGGTGAGGGAGGGGGCCCAGGCGAGTTCCCTGTCCAGCAGCCAGGATGCAGGCCATCACTGGCGCGGGCTTCGACGCGAGTGGGGCGATTCCACCTTGTCAGCGTCGCTGGCGGACGAAGTAGCCGGTGGCCCGGTCGCGCACGGCATCCGAGCCCAGGTAACCGTAGTGGTGCTCGAGCAGCTCGCGGGGGCGGGCGGGTAGCCTTGTTTCCTGGCTCAGAAAGGTGGCGCTCTGGAGCGGGAAGACGAGCTCGTCAGGTATCCTGGAACGGTCGCCTGGAAACCTGCTTTGCTCGATGGGGAGGAGCCAGCCCTTCTGGGCTCGGTAGAAGTAGAGGTCTGCTTCCCAGCCGTCCCACTCGACGTAGAGCTTGGGGCCGAGGTGTCGTGCGCTGGTGTCGTGGAGCCGAAAGCCCGGCGGAAGGTGGGAGGCCGCGGCTTTCACACGGGGGTACTCTGACTCGCACAATCCGAAGTCCACATCCATGTCACCCCTGATGATCTGGCCGTCTCGATACTGGCCGAGGAGGGTGCCGAAGGCCAACCAGTAGTCGACCCCTGCATCTCGCAGGAAGGCGTTGGTGGTGATGAAAAGCCGGCCCAACTGCCGGGCTACCACCTCGGGGTGGCTCGCTCCGAGCACCATGGGGTTGTAGCGGGCTTGGCGCCAGAGTAACCTGGCGGAGCGAGGCAGCTTGATCATACCCGGTAGCGGTAAGTCTGACCCGCCTCGCGCTCGCAGTCCGGGGGATAGCTCTTGCGCTTGGCGACGAAGTATTCCTGGCGCCGATCCCCCTCCCGGCTCAGGCCGTAGGTGATGTACAGAATGCGCCGGGGCTGCGAGCTGTCATTTGGTCCCGACCGGTGAGGCACGAATGAATCGAAGAAAATGGTATCTCCGGGCGCTGCTTCCAGGGGCTGAAAGCGAAGCCCCAGCTCGCCCAGGGGCTCATGCATCGGTCCGAGCAATCCCTCGCGGTGGCGACCCGGGACAACTTCCAGGCAACCATTGCTCCGAGTGGCATGGTCGATGGCCACCATGGCCGTCAGGTGAATCGAGCCCCAGGCGTCCCAACCGGCCTGGACGTCCTGGTGGGGGGCAAAGCCGTCACCCCCGGGAAGCTTGAAGTTCAGCTTGTCCTTGAACAAGGTGAGGCCCTCGCCCATGAGTTGCTCGGCGGTCAGGCGCAGCACTCCCTCGCAGAGCTCGCGCAGGCCGGCGTGGTAGGGAAGAAAGTTCTCGGCCCGGCAGAGCAGGCGTCGGTCGGGGTCTTGTCGGTGATGCTCGTAGTAGAGCATCCACTTGCCCGGGGTCTCGGGCCAGCTCTCTAACTCGCAGATCCACTCTCGCAGAGGCTCGGCGGGCAGAAAGCCGCTCAGGTGAAGGTAGCCGTCCTGCCGGTAACGCTCGACCTGATCAGGGTCCAGTCTCACGACTGGACGTTTGACACGCTCTGGCATTTCCTGCCAGGCGCTCATAGAGTCCGGGTCCTACCAGGGCCCAGCCTAGAGCCGCCGCCCAGCCTGCTGGCACATCCACCAGGTAGTGGAAACGTCCGTAGACGGTTGCGAAGGAAATCGACAGAGCGATGAGCAGATAAAGGCCGGTCAGGCCGCATCGAGCACGCCAGGCGGCCAGCGCCGAGGCGGTAGCCCAGGCGACATGGCTGGACGGAAAGGCAGCGCCGTCGACGGCTCCGTTATCGACCAGGCGATGGCACAGCTGCCAGAAGAGGCCCTGGCAGGCCGGCTCGAGGGCTGGCCAGAGCGGACGGGGACCCTGCACCGGGAAGAAGACTGCCACGAGATAACACGTGTACAGTGTGGCCAGACCGGTGAAAGTGGCCTGCTCGGCCGCCCCGGGGCGGCCTTGTTGCCGCAATCTCAGGGTCAGCAACGGGAGGAGAAGGTAGTAAAGCAGATAGCAAAAGTGCAGCCAGTCGGAGAGCAGTCGATAGGGAAGCACCTGGCTCAGCCAGGCGGCCGGAGAGGCTCCAAAGAGCCGGGTCTCCCAGGCCAGCACGGTGCCGTCGTAATAAACCCCCGACAGGATGCGGTTTTGGATCTCTAGCTCGCTGTACATTGGGATCAGGAGAAAGAAGGGGTAGAGTCGGAATAGTCCACCCCCAAGGCGCGGTATCAGCCAGATAGCCGCCAGGTGCCACAGGATGCGGAGCACGAGCTCTGTTGCATTGTGCCCGGTCGGGGGGTGAATCAGACCCAGGGACAGGAAGCCGGCCGTTAAGGTCAGGTAGGCCTGTACGAGCCGATCGACTGGACAGGTCATCGCTTGCGCACCAGGAAGAAGGGGTCGTGGACGATGCGGCGGGCATCGATCAGGACCAGGTCGTCCTCGACCACCAGGTGGTGCAGCCCATCGGGATAAGGCCAGTCTCTGTGGGGAGCGAGCCTCAGCACGGGCTCCTCGCGGAAGGTCTCCGGAGTCAGCTCGAGCACCTCATTGATCACCACGGCGTCGCCATAGCTCGAGGAACAATCCTGGGCCGGGCGATAGAGACGGCCGTCGAGCCGAAAAGGCTTGCCGGCCGAGCGCGTGGAACGGATGTCCTGTTTGAGGGGGTCCCGAGCATGGGGCTGAAACGGGCCCAGCGGAGTGGGAGCAGACGCAGCTTTGAGCCGGTAGGCGCCATGTTTGCTGGGACCGGTGTAGAGCAGCCACCAGCGGCCTTGATGCTCGAACAAGACTGGATCCACCACTTCCGCGTGCTCGAGCAAGACCCGTTCGAGGGTCAGCCCGCCTTGCACCCGGTAGAGCTTCAGTCGCCGCTCGGCCAGGCTCTCCGGCAGGCAATAGACCCGGTCGTCCCAGTTGAAAAGGTAGGGAAACGAATGGTGCGAGCCTTCCAGGCGGGGAATGCGCTGGTTGCTCTCCGTGATCTCGACCAGTCGGGCTGGCCTTCCGTGACGGTGCTCCTCGACCATCAGGTGCCATGCCTGATTTTGGCGGAAAGCGAAAGGGTCGGCCTGATAGGTGAGGGAATCGAGCTCGGGACGCCAGCTCCACTTGAGGTGGATGAGCTCGGAGAGGCTCTGCAGGCGATGGAAAGCGCAACCGACTGCCCAGATGTCATAGGTGAAAGCCTCGCGATACAAATACTCGATCCCGCGTCGTGCTTCGATCAGGGCTGTGAGGAGTCTCTGGGACCAGCTCAATCGAGTCGCTGGCGGATCTTGTTGGAACTGCCCGGCCGCCCGTCGCAGAGTGCCCTGGTAGCTCCAGTCGGGGCGGAACCAGGCTTCAAATCCGTCCTCGCGCATCACCCTGATCGGCTCTCGTCGCCAGTAGTCTTGAATGGTCATGGCCGCTCCAGCAGGCGGTAGGTCTTCTCGCGCCGAGCCCCCAGGGCGGCCAGCATGGCCTGCATGGGTCGGTTGTCGGCCAGTACCCAGGAGGCTTCCAGCCGCTCCCAGGGGATGCGCGCGTCCAGTTTTGCCAAGGCATCGATCATGGCGCCAGCCACCTCAAGATGTCGAGCTTCTCGCACGATCCCGATTGCATAGGCTCGGTAGCTGCGGATCCAGCTGCGGCGGGTCAGGTAGTCATAGAGTAGGCGCAGGGTCAATCGTCCCTGGCATCGGTTCAGCATGGGGTTGAGATCGGGCAGGGTGATGAGAGCTCCCACCGTGGCGCCCTGATGCTCGGCGAACAGCACCGTCTCTGGTCGGATCAAGAGTAAGCTGAGCACCACGAACTCGCGCATCATGGGCTCGTCGAACTCTTCAAATCCCCAGTTGTCTGCCAGCGCATTGTTGAAGACGGCGGCCAGCCTGCGGGTGTCGCGAACCCGGTGCCAGGGGTCCATGGACCGCATCGTCACCCCCTGCTCGGCCGCCCGACGGGCCCGGCCGCGCATCAGGTCTTGCCTGACCTCGCCGCGCTGGAAGCTGTAGGTGTGCATCTCCTGCATACTGCGAAAGCCGGCCTGCTCGAGCAACTCGGCGTAGTAGGGTGGGTGGTAAGCCAGCAAGAAGCTGGGCGGGGTGTCGAAGCCATCGACCAGGAGGCCCGGGTAGGGGTCCTCCTGGCGAAAATGGTAGGGGCCCCGCAGGGGCAGTCCGGGAAAGGTTTCGCAGGCCTGCTTGAAGAGCCCGTTCAGAGCCAGATGCTGGCCCGGCAGGCACTCGAGAAAGCCGAAGTGGAGAGCTTGACCATGGCGCTTGACGCCCAGGTGAGCCATTGGCTCGCCGTTATGCCAGGCCACGAAGAAGGCGCGCTCGGGGTCGTCGAGCCCACCCATCAGCTGTCGGTAATGCTGCCAGAGCGGAGGCACCCAGGCCGGATGGCGGCTCGGGTAGATGGCTCGCGCGAGGCTCCAGAAAGCCAGACGCTCACGCTCGGTGCGCACGCGGGTGATGGTCGTCAAGGCCTGGTTTGTTCTGAACCGGCCGGGATGGGCCCTCTCAGGCCGAGCGGGTCAGGGGCTCCAACCGACGCATGTAGCGGGCCAGGGTCTGGATGGTGGGACCGTAGCCCTTGTGATAGATTGCATACTCGAGCTC
>CAYYHB010000108.1:0-16217 GCA_964471395.1 uncultured Burkholderiales bacterium
CGAGCGGAGCCGAGACCCTGTGCACCTCGGCCAACATCTTCCTGGGCCAGACCGAAGCCCCGCTCCTCATCAAGCCTTACGTGGAGAAGCTAACCCGCTCCGAGCTCATGACCGTGATGACGGGAGGTTTCGCCACCATCGCCGGGGGCGTGCTGGGCGTCTACGCCGGCATGCTCGACGATGTCTTCCCCGATGCCGCAGGCCACCTGCTGGCCGCCAGCGTGATGTCGGCCCCGGCCGCCATCTTGTTCGCCAAGCTGATGATTCCCGAAACCGAAGAGCCTGTCACCCACGGCCGTATCAAGGTGGAGAACACCCGCACCGAAGCCAACGTGATCGACGCCGCCGCGGCCGGAGCCAGCCAGGGCCTGATGCTGGCCCTGAACGTCGGGGCCATGCTGATCGCCTTCATCGCCCTGGTGCACATGATCGACGGCATCCTGAGCGTCATCGGAGGCGTCTTCAGCCATCCCGAGTTCGGGCTCGACGACATCTTCAACGTGGTTTTCGTGCCTTTTGCCTGGCTGATGGGCGTACCCTGGGGGGTGCAGGCCAACCAGTGCGCCGAGCTCCTGGGCCAGAAGCTGGTTATCAACGAGTTCTATGCCTACACCTCGCTCACCACGGCCATCTCTGACCCCAACTGCCAGATGTCGGGCCGCACCATCATGATCACCATCTATGCCCTGTGCGGCTTCACCAACTTCAGCTCCATCGGCATCCAGATCGCCGGCATCGGTGGGCTGGCCCCCATCCGACGCTCGGACATGGCCCGCCTGGGCATGGCGGCGTTGTTAGCGGGTAGCCTGGCCTGCTTCCAGACCGCCGCCATCGCGGGCGTGCTGGTGGGCGAAGGAGAGGTGGTCTACAACAAGCCGGCCGCCATCCAGGCGCCGGTGCATCCCGATCCCAAGGGTACGCCGAGCGCTTCCCCATCGCCCCAAGCCAGTGTCTCGGCCGAGCCTTCGCCGAGCCCTTCCTCAGAGGCCAGCCCGACCGCTGTCGAGCCCTCTGCGAGCCCCTCGCCCTGAGGCTCAAGCCTCCAGGAACAAGACCAGTGCGGTGATGTTGTCCCGTCCGCCCCGCTCGTTAGCCTGCTCGACGAGCACCTCCGCCGCCTGCTCGGGGTTGGCAGCCGCACCCAGAAGCTGCCCGATCAACAGGTCCGGCAGCTCTTTGTTGAGCCCGTCGCTGCACAAGAGCACCCGGTCGCCCGCCTCGACGCTCACCACCTGCGTCTCGTACTCCAGCTTCTTCTGCCCCATGTGGCGAATCAACTGGCTGCGCCAGGGATGCACCTCGGCCTGCTCGGCCGTAATGGTGCCCTGCTTGAAGAGCGCGTGCACCAGGGTGTGGTCGTCGGTCAGGAGGCGCAAATCGCCCGAGCGCCACAAGTAGACGCGGGCATCGCCGGCGTGGGCAACGAACATCTCGCTCCCTCGCACGTGCACGGCCACCACCGTGGACCCCATGCCATACAGCGAGCGGCTGGTGGCCGACTGCTGCCAGATCTCTCGGCTCACCCTGGTCATGGCCGAGCCCATCAGCTCCACCGGGTCGCCGCTGACAAGGTGAGGCAAGACCAGCGGGGGAATCCGCTCCACCGTCATGGCAGCGGCTACCTCCCCGCCGTTCATTCCGCCCATCCCATCGGCCACCAGGAAGAACTGCTGGTCGATGAAGACCGCGCAGGCGTCCTCGTTGTTCGGTTTGGCCCGTCCGGGATGGGTACGAGCCGCTGCTCGAGCCTTCACGCCGCCCCTATTCCCGGTGAAGGGGATCCCATCCCCCTCGCAAACCCCCCGGCCATGAACAATCTCATCCAAACCGTGTTCCCCCTGCTGCTCTACGTGCTGGGCGGACTGGTGCTGGGAGTCAGCCTCTATCCCACCGTCTGCCTGACCGCCTGGCTCTACAAGCTGAGCGCCGGAATGAGCGAGGCCATGCGCCTCCTGGCTGTCTCGGTGGGCCTGGGGGTAGGCTACTTCCTCTATGGCTTCACCTTGATGCTGGTGACTTCGTTTCTTAACACGGTCCTGGGCCTGCGCCTCAAGCCGGGCAGGCACAAATACTTCTCGCCCGAGTCGCTCCGCTGGGTTCTGGCCAGCGGGCTGCACCTGGTGGTCAAAGTGACCTTCGTCGATTTTGTGATGCTCTCGCCCTTCCTCAACCTCTACTGCCGCATGATGGGCGCCAGGATTGGAGAAGGCGTTATGATCAACAGCAAATTCGTGCACGACCTGAGCCTGCTCGAAATCGGGGACGAGGCGATCATCGGCGGCGAGGCGGCCATCTCGTGCCATGCCGCCGAGCGCGGCTACCTGGTGCTCTCGCCCGTCAAGATCGGCAAGAAGGCCCTGATCGGGCAGCGCTCCATCCTCATGCCGGGGGTCACCGTGGGCGATGGGGCGGTGGTGGCCGCCCAGGCAGTCGTGCTCAAAGACGTCAGTATTCCAGCCGGGGAGACCTGGGTCGGCATTCCGGCCCACCGCAAGGACAGCTGAGCTACGACTTTCCCGGACCGGCTGGAGGACGCCTACCTGTTGGTGCCGGTCACCGCTTGACGGGGGCGCCGAACACGCCCAGGTGGTTGGCGCTGGGGCGCTGCTGGCCCGGGATACGCCCCTGAATGGGGCGGTTGACCGTGTAGGGCAGGCCCATCTGGTCCTCGATGACCAGCGTGGTGGAGCCTCCCCCGTCCAGGTTCAGCGCCTCCCAACAGCCCAGCCAGCGCATCCAGAGGGCCGTCTCATAGAGCGTGGCCCCCACGCTGTGATCATTCTGGCGCCCGTCGATGACGCACAGGTAGAGGGTCTGGCCGTCCTGGGAAAGGCCCACCGCGGTGCGAGGATGGCGCGGTCCTCCGGGCTGGTCCGTCGTCTGGCCGGCCTTCAGCAAAAAGTCGAAGCCCCCCAGCGCATTGTGGGCCGGGGGCACCTCGCCCTGCTGGCTGACCAGTCTGGCCCTGTTGTCCTGGCCAAGGAGCAGCGCGCCCCAGGTGCCCTCAGGCTCGGAGTAGCGATCGCCGCGCGAGACCGAAAGCCCGGCCACGTCCATCGGGAGGCCCTCTTCTTTTTCGACCGGCCGGAAAGGACTGCCGTTGATGGCCACCTGGCACTTCTGCTGGTGCAGGAAGCTGCCGGTCTTGAGCGAGTCGGTGTCGAGCCTGCGCTCGCCGTTGGAAGGGGTGACCAGGAACTCGAGCCCGCTGGCTCTCAAGTCGATGGCCACGGCATAGAGCGCGAAACGCTCCGGACTCCTGCGAAAGGCACCGGTGAGGCTGATGCCCTGGTAGATGTCGGGGCTCCATACCGGGGGCTCGGGCGGTACCTCGGCGATCGGCTGGGGGAGGGCGAGCCTGGTGAGCAGCAGACAGAGCAGCAGAGTGCGCATCGGGTTTGACTACGCTTCCCCGGCGAGGATGCCTCCCTGGGACGCACTGGCTTCCGGAGAACGGCGCTTGCGCACCTGCACGCCTCCCACGATGATGCGGCCCTCGGTATCGAACACCTGGGGAGAACGGGGCGGTCCCTGAGTCTGCTTCTGGGCCCACTCGGCCGGGGTCTGCAGGCCATAGACGTAGCGACCGTACGAACTGGTGTAGATCAGGCCATCCTCGCCAAAGATCGGCTTGGCGAAGGTGTTGCGATCCTGAAAGGTCCATTCGTGGACGCCCTGATCGCTCAGGCACATCAGGGCCCCTCCGCGGATCCCCATGATCACACCACCTTCGGGCCGAGCCGTCAGATGCAGGGTGGGCCCCAGTTGATGGCTCCACAGCGGACGGCCCTCGCGGTCGAAGGCCATGACGGTATCGCGCTCCTCTCCCCCGCTGGCGTAAACGTTCCCGTTGCAGTCGATGGCGGGGGTATCGTAGTGCTCGAAGCCTCGCTTGTTACCCAGGGCCTGGGTCCAGCGCACCTGACCGGTGGCTCCGTTCAGGACGTAAAGCTTGTCGGCTCCAAAGCTCACCGTTCCGTCAGGCCCAACGGCCAGATCGGTCTTCACCGGGGAAAAACCGTTCCCGCCACCCTTGAGATCGGAGAAACGCCACTTCTCCTTGCCCTCGGGCGTAAAGGCATAGACCTCGCCGTCTTTGGTGGCCATATGCACGGTCCCGTCCGGACCCACCACGGGCGGACGGCCGTGCCAGGCGGCTTGCAGGGGCTTGGTCCAGAGCTCCTCGCCCTCGGGCGATACCGCGTAAAGGGTATCGTGGTCGAAAACGTAGCAGTTGCCTTCAGGGCCCGAGGCGGTACCCGTGAAGAGGGATTCAGCCGGGGAGATCTTCTTGCTCCAGAGCAGGTGCCCACTGGAGCTGAACGCCTGCAACTCGCTGGTGCGAGAAACGTAGACCCCTCCGTCGACTCGGGCGGAGGGATCACCGCCGTAGCTGACCCCCTCCTCGCCTTGAGCCGCTACCTCGCCGGTCGAGCTGAGGCGCTGGAGGAAGGGAGTCCCCCCCACCAGGGTGAGGCCGGCCCGGGTCCAGACCATCTCGGTGCCGTGCCCACCGGCGTCGTGCTTCCAGATGGAGGGATTATCCACCGTGGGCACCCGGCCGGACACCAGGGCACGAGCCACGGCCGCCAGATCCACCGTCGGGGGGGTCGGATCGAAACGGTCCTGAGGCTCGTCCGCCCCTGCGGCGGGGAGCGGCCGGGTCACAGATGTGGGAAGGAGCCTTGCGGAAACGAGCATCAGTGCCCCCGGGCTTCCCGGTTCCTGGCGTGCAACAAGCAGGACTTTCTCATCTCCAGGACAGCCTAAGGCAGAGTGGTGAAAAAGACCTGAAGCTCAGTGAAACGCCAGGCTGAGCACGTTGAAAATCACCCAGGCCGCGCCCGACAAACCGGTCATGAACTGGGCCGTGGAGTAGGCGGCGAACTTGCGCTGGGCGATACCGGCCACAACGTAGGTGCGACGCAGCACGTCCTCGACCTGGGTGGCTCCCTGGATGGCGAAGAAGTCGGAGGCGTACTGCTCGGCGCTGGCCCGTCGGGTAATGTCTCCGAAGAAGACCAGGTCGTTGCGCGTGGCCTGGGGGCCCGCAAAGCGCGTGCTGACCACCGAGAAGCAGAAGAAGATGGCCAGAGCAGCGGCCAGCACCGCCACCGCGGCCGCCAGCGTTACCACCGGGCTCTTGCCTCCCACCACCGCCTGGGCGGCGGCGATGAACAGGCTGTTGATCACGATCAGGGTTCCCGCCTTGGTGTCCGCGAACTGCACCAGCTCCTGGTTGAAGTGCAGCACGTGAAAGGCTTCCTCGGCCACGTCCCGATGCTCGGTGGCGGCCGCCATGGCTGCTCGATTCGGCATTGTTCCTTACCTCCCGCTCGATAGTCCCAGCCTACCACCGGCCAGGAGCACGTTCTGTGAAAAACTTCACAACCCCCAGGCCTTCACCAGTTGCTCGAAGCGATCGGCCACCAGCTCAGGTTGATCGTCCAGAAAGGCCTGCTCGAACACGGTGCGCCCCACCGCAAAGCCCTTCGAGGCCGGCAAACGCGAAACCGCGGCTAGTTGGCAAACCAGTTCCTCCAGCGGCTCTCCCCCGCCCAGCCAGAGCACTCCCCGGCAGCAATCATCCTGCTCGGCCAGTCGAGCCACGCGTGCCGGGTCCGGGCCGATGGGCACCTTCCACCAGTCCGGCGAGAGGTCGCAGAGCTCTTCCACCTCGGCGATCAGGTCTCTCCCTCCGTCGGGGCGCAACACTTCGAGGATCAACTCGCGCCCCAGCGAGCGACAGGCGGTCACCACTTGCTCCAGCGTAGCCCTTTGGTCCCCGCCAGGCCAGGTCACCAGCAACTTGACAGCACGCCGCCGCGGTCGCGAGCGCAGGGTGACCCCGGCGTCCCGGCCCAGGATGCGCAGCGGCGTGCTATTGGGCTCCTCCAGACACTGACCCGTCCAGAACCCTTCGGCCTCGGCCCAACGCAGGCACTCCTCGCGGTCGTGGATGAAGCCGAGCTCGCAGGCCCAGGAACCGAGGCGAAAGCGCTCGGCCACTGCCTGGCAGGCAGCCAGCTTAAAGCGCCCCACCCGCTCGTCGTCTTTGCATCGCTGCGAGAACCAGGTACGGTGGTCGATGGCCAGGATGGCCAGCGGGCGCTGCGGCGGCGCAGTGAGGGCACCGGCGGCATGCAATCGCTCCACCCGGGGCGTGAGGCCGTGGGCCAGGAACTCCTCCACCTCGCGCGCGTACGGCATGGCGGGCGCGCAGCCGTGGCGGGTGACCACCAGAGCTCCGTTGGCGTTGCCCCGGCGCAGACACTCGGCCAGGCAAAGATCCCGCAACCAGCCCGAGAGAAAGCCAGCCAGGAAAGCATCGCCCGCTCCGAGCGTGTTCAGCACCTCGACTGGAAAACCGCCCACCTCCACCGCTTCCTGGCCACTGAGCGCAACCCGCGCACCCCGCGCACCCAGCTTGAGCACGGCCGTTGCTCGGGGGGCCAGGGCCCGGGCCGGCTCGAAGCCGCCTGCCAGAGCCTCGTATTCCTCTTCGGTGCCCACCAGCAAATCCACCTCGCCCAGAACGTCCTTCAGCCGAACGGGCTCGACCAGCTCGCGAGTGCCGTCGGGTAACTCGCGGTACCATAGCACCGGACGGTAATCGATGTCGTACACGATGCGGCATCCGGCTGCGCGCGCCTCGCTCACCAGATAGTGAGTGACGCTGGCGGCTTCCGGGGTAGAGAATGAATTGCCCGAGATCAGCACTGCCCGGGCCTGACCCAGCCACGAACGGTCAAAGTCAGATTCAGCCAGGCGAAGGTCGGAGGCTCGCTCGCGATACCAGGTGAGGGCGAAGCGGTCGGGGGGCATGATCTCGGCCATCACCATGGGAGTGTGGGCGCGAGGGTCGACCTGGATGTGGGAGACATCCACGCCCTCGCGCCGGAAGGTCTCGATCACGAACTCGCCGGTGCGATCCTCCCCCACCCGGGTCAGCATGGCCACCTTCAAGCCCAGACGGGCCGCGCCAACGGCCACGTTGGTCGGACAGCCCCCGATGTACATGGATACCGACTGGGCCTCGCGCAGCGGCGAGCCCACCTGGTCGCAGTAGAGGTCCACCATGCAACGGCCCACCGAAATCAGGTCCATTCAAACCTCCCCGAATGCTTCCGGGTAAATCAGCTCGCCTGAAAGCGGCTCGGTTGCCATCAGGGCCGGGCCCGACCAGGCGCACCGGAGCCCGGTAGCGTGCTCGGCCGAGAAGCCAAAGCGGGGATAGTAATCGGGATGACCCAGTACGACCACGGGCAACCCCAGCCAAGAGAGCCCAGCTCTCACCAGGACTGAGCCGATCCCCTGACGTTGGAAGGCGGGCAGCACCGCCATGGGAGCCAGCGAGAGTACCTCGCGGCCCTCCAGGGAAAGGGCCGAGAAGGCGATGTGACCCACGACCCGCCCCTCCACCTCGGCCACCAGCGAGAGTCGCAACAGCCCCTCGCCCCGCAGTCGATCCACCAGGCGGCCCTCCCCTTCGGCCCCGAAGGCGGCCCGGTTCACCTCGCGGATGGCCTCGAGATCACCCGGTTGCTCGGGTCGCACCGTCATGGCTCGAGCGGAAGCTGGAGCGGAGCGGGGCTGTTCCAATCGCCGCGCACAAAGGCCAGCTCCGGATCGTCGTAGACCACCCAGAGAGGGTGCTGTCCGGCCAGAAAGTTCAGGTAGTAGACGTCGAATCCGGGCGCTGCCACCACCGGGTGGAAGCCTCGCCGCACCACCATCGTGTCCCGATCGCGACACAGAAAGAGCTCGTCGAAGTCTGCGTCGTAGAGGCGCTGCACCGCCCAGCCCCGCTCGGGCATGCGGTAGTAGTAAACCTCGTCCAGGTCCACCTCGGCGGGCAGGCGGTCGGCATCGTGACGGTGGGGAGGGTAGCTCGACCAGTTGCCGCTGGGAGTGTAGACCTCGACGCAGAGCAGGCGCTGACAGAAGCCCGGATCGACCAGGTGGGTGATCTGACGCGTTACGTTGCGGCCGCCGCGCATCTCCACCGTGCAGTCCTTCGGGCCCAGCACCCGGGCCGGGAGATCCTGGCTGCAGGGGGCCGCCCCCCAGGCCAGCTCGGAGTCGGTCTCGGCGGAGTAATCCAGGGTTCCACCCCGGGGCACGTAGGCAAACCAGGGCAGACCCTCAAAAACTCCGGTCCGCTCCACCGGCTGGCCCTGCATGGTGCCCCGGCCCGAGAGCAGCACCAGGACTCCTTCCTGGTCACCGTTCTGAGCTTGCAGAGACTCGCCCGCAGCCACCCGATGCACCCGAAAGGTAAGGTGGCTCCAGCCCGCCATACGAGGCGTGACCTCGACCACCAGCGGGCCTTCCTGGGGGCCCAGCTTCAGCATCGCACCGTCTTGCCGCTTTTCACCGACTCAGCGCAGGCCAGAGCCACCCGCAGCGCCTGCATGGCGTCCTGAGGCCCGGGGGTGGGAACCTGGCCGGAGCGCACGCTCTGGACAAAGGCCGCCAGCTCCAGACGATAAGCCTCCCGGAAGCGGCTCAAGAAGCCGTCGTAGAAGTCGCTCAGCACGCCCTCGCCGCGGAAGCTTGTCAGAGCCAGCGGGCCCTGGTCCTCGACGACCAGCTTGCCTCCCGAGCCCATCAGCTCAGCCCGGATGTCGTAGCCGTAAATGGCCCGGCGCCAGGCCTGCAGCACGCCCAGCGCGCCCGATTCGAAACGCAGCGTCACGCAGGCGGTATCCACGTCGCCCAGTTCGGCGATGCGCTCATCCACCAGGCAAGCCCCCACCGCCGTCACCTCCACCACCTCGCCCCCGAAGAAGCGAGCCACGTCGATGTCGTGGATGGCCATGTCGCGGAAGATGCCCCCCGACACCTTGAGATAGTCGATGGGGGGAGGCGCTGGATCACAGGTCAGCGACCGCAGCATCTCGAGCTTGCCGATGCGGCCCTGCTCGAGGGCCTGGCGAGCGGCCGCGAAGCTCGGGTCGTAGCGGCGTTGAAAGCCGATCTGGAAGGGTACTGCGCGCGCGGCTTCGAGAGCCTGCTCCGAGCGCTCGAGCTCGAGCCCCACCGGCTTCTCGCAGAAAATGGCTTTGGAGCGGGCAGCGCAAAGCTCGATCTGGCGAGCGTGGAGATCGGTAGGCGAAGAGACCACCACGGCCTCCACCTCGGCGAGCTTCAGGGCCTCCTCCAGGCTCTCGAGCACGGGTCGACCGCGGGCCACCTTCTCGGCCCGCTCGCGCTCAGGGTCGACCAGGCAGACCAGTTCGGCTCCCTCGATGGAGCCGCACAGGTGGCGCGCGTGCAGCTCTCCGATGCGCCCCAACCCCACCACCGCAACGCCCAGTGCCTTCACGCGAAGCCCTCCAGAAATCGTCGAGCGTTCTCGGCGACCTCGAAGGGGGGAGCCTGGGCCGGATCCTGATCAGCCTCCACGACCCACCACTCAGCCTGACGCAGATGAGGCAGGATCGCTGCCCAATCGAGGCCGCCCGTGCCCGGGGTGCAGAACACGTTCTGCTGCACGGCCTCCAGGAACCGCGGACGGTGCAGGTGCACCCGGTCGAGCACGGCGGGCCGCACGTCCTTGAGGTGGACGTAGGGGATGCGGGCAGCGTAATCGTGGGCGGCCTGCTCCGGATCCTCGCCGGCGTAGGCCAGTTGGGCCGTGTCCAGACAGAAAGACAGCTCTTCGGGCTTGAGCAGCCCGAAGAGCCGGTCGATCTCAGGCCGGCGCTCGATGGCTGTGCCGGCGTGGGCGTGGTAGCAAACGCGCACCCCCTGCTCGGATGCGAACTCGGCGATGCGACGCAGGCCTTCGGCAAGGCGCCACCAGCCGTCCTCATCCAGGGGGGTCACCACCCGGGTCTGGCCGCGCACGTCCCAGTGCAGGCTGCCGGCCCCTTCGGCCAGGATGGCGTAGCGGGCGCCGGCAGCCCGGCAGAAGGCGACATGCTCCTTGGCCCGCTCCAGCTCATAGGCCGTGCGTTGGGGGTAGGCCAGGTTGGTCCAACGATAGGCCCCGCAGAGCTCCAGGCCGTGCTCGGCCAGGGCCGCCCTGAGGGCCTCCGGGTCGCCCGGATAGGTGTAGCTCATCTCCGAGCCGGCATAGCCAGCCCGGGCCACCTCGGCCATGATCTCGGGTCCGGTGCGCTCGCCCCCCCACTCGCGCAGGTCGTCGTTGGCCCAGCCGATGGGAGCGATGCCCAGCTTCATTCGGGCCCATTCGGCATCTACCGGCGAACCTTCCTGGCCCGGGCGGTCGGCAGCGGAATGGAGGTCCGAGCGGGGGGCTCGCACTCGGGCAGATCTTCCACCAGGATCTCGACCATGCGGGCAAAGACCTGGGTCAGCGGTCCCTTGGAGTAGAGCAGGAAGCTGTCGCCTTCACGTGATACCAGGAAGTTGGAGTTGAGCACGTGCTCGTCGAGAGTGGCGCGGCAGCGGCTGATGACATCTTGCAGTGCGGGGGTATGCTCTTCGGTCCAGATCATGGGAAGTTCTCCTTTGTTTTGTTGCGTGTGCAGGCATGGTGGGAAACGGTGGGGAACAAGACCGCGGACGCAGCGCCGTTTCCCGAGCATTGCGACCAGGAGGAACCAGGTATGACTCGAGCCGATGGCCGTAACCCCTCCCAGATCCGGCCGGTCTCGTTTACGCTAAACTATGCTCCCTTCGCGGAGGGCTCGGTGCTGATCAGCGCCGGCTCCACCCGGGTGTTGTGCGCGGCTACCCTGGAAGAGCGCATTCCCACCTGGATGGCCGAGAAGAAGCGAGGCTGGGTGACCGCCGAGTATGCGATGCTGCCCCGAGCTACGATGAATCGCACCAATCGCGAACGCTCCCGCAACTCGGGTCGGACCCACGAGATCCAGCGCCTCATCGGCCGCAGTCTCAGGGCGGTCACCTGGCTCGAGAAGCTGGGCGAGCGTCAGGTGATCTGCGACTGCGACGTGATTCAGGCCGACGCCGGCACCCGCACCGCGGCCATTACCGGCTCGTGGGTGGCACTGGCCCAGGTGGGCGACCGACTGCTCAAGAACGGCCTGATCGGCGAATTCCCCCTGCACGACCAGGTGGCCGCCGTGAGCGTTGGCCTGGTGGACGGCGAGGTGCTCGTCGACCTCGACTACACCGAGGATACCCGCGCCCAGGTCGACCTCAATCTCGTCATGACCGGCCGGGGCCAGCTGGTCGAGGTGCAGGGAACCGCCGAGGGGGCACCATTCTCCCGCAGCGACCTCAACCGCATGATCGATGCCGGCTGGGTCGGCCTCGAACGCCTCTTTCTGGCTCAGCGCCAGGCTCTGGAGACGGCTGGCATAACGCTGCCGTTTCTCGCGCCAGCATAGGACGCGCAGACCGACCCTGAAAACGCCGGCCGGCTCCATTTCGGAGCCGGCTCGTCGAACGCTTCTTGAGCAAGTGCGTTTCAACGAGACAGCCCCGTGGCCAGCGTGTAATACAACCGGGCCGAGTGCTTCAAGCGCTTGAGCGCCTGGTCTGCCTGACCCCCCCGGCGGGTCACCTGGCAGGTCCAGCGCGCCCTGCCCGGTACCGAGACCGGCAGGGCTGCGTGAACAGGTGGACGCAGATCCATCTCCCCCATTTCCACACAGCTCACGAGGCGGCTCTTAGATTGATTCTTAACCATCGTCTTGTCCTCCCCAAAATTTCTTGGAGCGCGCTCGGCGCCCGTCAAACCGGGATCAGTCCGGCTGATAGGGTCCTCGGATTCCGGTGCTCACCTGTGAACTCCTTGTGGAGCGCCTGTGGAGAAGCGCCAATTTTATCCCATTTTTCCGGGACTTCTGTCCCCATGCATGGCCAGTTTCGGGGGACATGCCATGTTCGAGTTCGCCCCCCGGGAAGGCCTGAGAAGAGGGGTTGCGAAGGCCCCGTTCGACGAAGGGAAAAGCCTTTGCGAACGGGTTTCGGCAAACAAAAGGTTACGGAGAATCCATGCGCTCGCTGCTGATCACCCAGTGCCTCCAGAACGACTTCCTGGCGCCGCTGGGACGTCTCGACCCGCTGCCGAGCCCACTCCACGTTGGCTGGAGCGAGTCCTTGCGACTGCTGGGCGAGGACCCATCCCGCGGACCGATGGCCATTCTGCTGCGCGCGTGCTTGGATGATTCCGATCTGTCGATGATCCATGTGCGTGACTGGCACGATTTGTCCGACCCCGACCAGAGAGCCGAGATGGAGCTCTTCGGTGCCCACTGCGTGGAGGGCACCCCTGGCAGCGAGTTCGTGGCCGGGCTGCACGACGAGCTGACCCGGCATCCTCGCAGCCACATGGTCGACTCCACCAGCCTCAATGATACTCTGAAGGGGAACCTCTCGGGGCTGGTCGAGCACCTCTCGGGCCCCGAGACGCGCATCGGCTTGGTGGGCGTCTGGACCGACGTCAAGATCCACTACCTGCTCTATGAGCTGAAGACCCGCTTCCAGCGCAACAACCTGGCCGTCTGCAGCGCCCTGGTGGCCAGCCGCCAACGACGCCGACACTTCGAAGCGCTCGAGCACTTCAAAGGAGTTCTCAGGGTGCAGGTCATCGACTCGGTCTCCGAGTTCCTGGAGTGGATGGGGGCCCCGAGTCCAGCCCGCGAGCAGCTGAGCCACCCCGAGCCCCCGGCCCCGGACGTCGATTGCCCCGACCTCGAGCCCGGACATCCCTATCGCCACCTCATCAAGCTGCTCTTTCGCGACTGCCGAAAAGTCGAGCTGACTCCCCTGGGCGGTGGGTTCTCGGGGGCCCGCGTCTACCGCAGCCTCAGCCAGGATGCGCTGGGATATCGCCAGGCCCCCTTCGTGGTAAAGCTTGACCGGCGTGACAAGATCGCTACCGAACGGGTGCGCTTCGAGCAGGTGGAGAACATTCTGGGTAGCAACGCCCCTCAGGTGCGCGAGGTTGTCGATCTGGGGGAGGTTTCGGGACTGAAGTACACCTACGCCACCATGGGGGTGCGACCGGTCTCTACCCTGAAAGGCTGGCTCGAAAGCCTGCCTCCCGGGCAAGAGCACGATGCGCGAGCCGCCACGGTGCTCGATGAGGTGCTGGAAAATGTTCTGAGCCGCCTGTATGGCCACCGCACCAGTGAGCGTTTCCGCTTCTACGAGTACTACAGCTTTCTGCCGCGCTATGCCGCCAGCACCCTCGATCGTGCTCGGACCGTCTATGGGGAAGAGCTCGGCTCGCCCCTCTGCCTGGGAGGCCAGCAGGTGCCCGACCCGACGCCCTTCTATCGAGCTGTTCAGGAAGGACGATTGCTCGACCCCGAGCGCGAGAGCACAGCTTCCTGGATTCACGGCGATCTCAACTACGCCAACATTCTGCTCGACCAGAACTCCAACTACTGGATCATCGACTTCTTCCACACAGCTTACGGTCACGCCGTGCAAGACCTGGCCAAACTGGAGAACGACCTGAAGTTCATTCTCACCCCTCTTCGGACACCGCAAGACCTCGAGCGGGCCGTCGCAGTGGAAGCCAGCCTGGCCCGAGGTGGAGGTCTGATCGAGGGACGCGAAGGCCTTCTTCTGGCCGTGCTTCGCCGCTGGGTCAACCGCTTGCTGGAGGGCAACGAGCCGGCATCCTACGAGATTGCCCTGCTGCGTTATGCGGCCCACACCCTGTCTTTTGAAGAATCCAGCCTGCTGCAGAAGAAACGCGCCCTGGCCTCGGTCGGTTTTCTAAGCCACAAGCTGGCGTCACAGCAGGGAATCTCTGCCCGGTAGGGAGAATTCCATGCATCGTGGCGAGCTATAATTTCGAGCCTCAGAAGCGCAAGCGGTTTGAGCGCAACTTCTTCCACTTCAGCCGCCTCGAGGAGCACTTCCTCCGGGTTCTGCGCCGCATGGTGTGCGTGATCAACTCGACCGAGGGCGAGTGCCTGCGGCTGGTCATCCTGTTCCGTCGCCGAAACAGCCCCTACATCGAGATGACCGCCTCGCTCAACCAGATGCAGCAGCCGATCACCCTCCAGGTTCACGGCATCAAGCCGGTTCGCTACCACGTTCAGACCGCCAACACTCTGTTGGGGCGCAAGCTGCGCCGCTATTTCTCCCAGGCTCTTGGCGAAGAGAATCTCCACCTGGGCGCCTCCAGCCAGACCGGCGATACGCTGAGCCTGGTGTATCACGTATACTATTCAGAGGACGTGCTGCGGCAGCTCGGTTGCTGAGCTGGCGGGCACTGGCCCGGCTCCCGCTGCTCCTGGTCCTGGCCGCCTGCCTCTCCGGACCCTGGTTCGACCGTTTCCTGCTCGCCGCCGTGCTGGCCCAGGTTCCTCTCTGGCTCTACCTGCTGTCTCTGGTTCCCTCAGCCCTGGTAGGACCCAGGTGGATGGTGGGAGTGGTAGCCCTGGCCGCCGTCCTGGCCGTTGGTCGCCCCCAGCTCGGTCGCTCGGGTCAGGGAGACCTGACGGTTTTAAGTTGGAACTTGGGCGTCGACCTGCCCCGCCTGGATCAAGCCGCAGCGGCTCTGCGCGACCTCCCCTGGGATCTGGCGCTGCTTCAGGAGGTGGGACTGACCGGGACCCACGACGTGGGCCAAGAGCTTTTGACTCGGCTCGAGGTGCCCTCTGTAGCCCGTGGTGGCTTCCATGGCGAGCTCATGATCTTGAGCCGTCATCGGCTGCTGGCCTGGGGCGACTTCCTGGCGGCCGATCTGCGCGAGGAGCTCTGGGCGGAAGCGGAGGTCAGGGGTCACAGGCTTCAGGTGCTCAATCTGCATCTGGTCAAGGAAAACTGGTATCAGCCCACCACGGGTCTGCTCGAAAGCGCCCGGCTGCGGGCCCTGCAAGTGGAAGACGTGCTCGAACGCGTTAAATCGGGACCGACGCTGGTGGGGGGGGACTTCAATCTGCCCCCCAACGCCAGCCCGATTCTGAGGATGCGCGGCCAGATGCAGGACAGCTTCGAGCAGGCGGGCCGCGGGTTTGGGATGACCTTTCCGGTCACTCTGCCGTGTTGGCGGATCGACTACCTCTTTGCCAGCTCGCACCTGGAGGTGGCCGATTGTCGCGTCCTGCGACTGCCAGCCTCGGACCACGCCGCTCTACTCACTCGTCTACGACTTCCTCCCCCGAGCCCTCGGCTTCCATGACGGCCTGGCGTGAGAGGTTGATTCGGATCTGGCGCACCCGAGCCTCGACCGTCTCGGCGTCACGATGCTTGAGCAGTCGACGCAACAGGCCGGCCAGGCATTCGAGCGTGTTGGCTAGCTCGGGGTGGTCTTCCCCGCAGGCCCCCCGGTAGATGTCCACGGCCTGGTTGTAGGCATCCAGCGCTTCCTCCCGGCGCCCCATCACCTCGTACAGATTGCCCAGCTCGCGATGTGCGTCAGCGACCTCGGGGTGGCACTCGCCCAGACGCCGCACGCGAATTTCGACTGCCTGTCGACAGATCGGCTCAGCCGCTTCGAAGCGACCCTGCGACCCCAGCATCTTGGCCTGGCCAAGCTTGCCCTGGGCCTGATAGACCGAGGCCAGATTGATGAGCTGCGTGGCCGCGTCGGGATGGTCATCTCCGAGTCCGCGGCTGATCTCCAGGGCTCGCTCGAGATAAACTTCAGCCTTTTTGTACTTGCCCATCTGCTTGCACAGCAGGGCCAGACCGCTGAGAATGCGAGCCACCTGAGGGGCTTGAGCCCCCTGGTGGGTTTCGGCCAGCTTCAAGGCCCGCTTGTAGAGCGATTCCGACTGCGGGAACTTGCTCTGGATGCGATAAATGACAGCCAGGTTGTTGAGGCAGACTGCGATGCGCAGATCGCTCTCGGGCAGCGAGCGCTCCCAGACCGTAAGGGCCTTGCGATAGAGCACCCGGGCGCGGGTGTACCGTCCCTGGGCGTAACAGAGGTTAGCCAGATTGTTCAGGCTCCCCCCCACGTGCGGGTGGTACTCGCCCAGGAACTGCTCGCGCAAGGTCAGCGCTTCGTGGTAAAGTGGCTCTGCGTCTGCGTAGCGACCCTGCACGCGATACAGCTCGGCCAGGTTGTTCTTGCTGGTGGCCTGTTGCACCTCATTGAGGAAACGAGCCTGCTCGAGGGCTGACTGAAAGTAATCCTCGGCCTCGGTGTAAGACCCATCCTGGAAGGCCCTCTGGCCCTCCTTGCAGATCTTGAGCCAGAGGCGCGTCCGGGCCACCTCGTCGAGCTGGGTTGTCGTCTGGTTGCTGATGTCCACTTCAGGGCAGGTCCTCGGAATCCAATCGCTGAAAGCTTGCCGATGAGTTGGATCAGT
>CAYYHB010000109.1:0-16116 GCA_964471395.1 uncultured Burkholderiales bacterium
GAGGTGAGCGCGTCGCTGCCGCGCAGGCCGTTGATGGGGCGGACGTCGGTCACCGAGCCGGCCCCGGCCACCTGGGGGCTCTGGGGGTTGCCAAGCTGGTTGACGTAGAAGCCGGGCGGGTTGACCCAGTCGGTGTAGAACTCGCCCGGCCGCCCCTGCACGAAGGTGAAAACCTGACCACCCGTCAGGCCGCTGTCGGAGGGCTTCTGGTTGGCGGCCCGCAAGAAATGCAGACCGGCCACCCAGCCGTCCTGCTCGTAACGCACCGAGGCGCCCAGGGCCTCCGACTGATACTGGGCCGTCACCCCGGGATTGCCGTCCGGCAGCCGGGTACCGAAGGCCTCCCAGCTGAAGGGGCCGGTATCCCCCGTGACGTGGGCTCCGAAGCTCTCCAGCACCCGCGGCTCGCCGGGCTGGGGGTTGACCTGGCCCATGTAGACCTGGGCAGAAATCAGGCGCGGCGTGAAGGCGCCCAACGTCAGCGTGGTCTGGGCCGGGGCGTAGCTCACCTCCACTTTGTCGATGCCGGCCCGGGTGAAGGGGAAGTGGCCCAGTCCTTGGGACTGGCCGTCCACCGGCAGGCCGGGGCCCACGAAGGCCCGGCCGGTGAAGGAGTTGGCCAGGTAAGGCGGGTTCACGCCCCAGACCGCATCCACCTCGGAATCGCCCTGGGCGCTGTAAGCGAAGAGCCGCATCAGCACGCGCAGGTCGTCGGAGGGGGTGACGGTCAGGTTGAGCAGCATGGCCGAGGTGAAGCTGTTGCCGTTGGTGAGCGGGCGGCCGTTGGCCAGCGAGATGACCGGCAGCACGCCAGGAGGGCCGTGGGGACGCAGGTTACCTCCGGCCGAGGTGCCCACCAGGGTCTGGTAATCCAGCGAGCCCGGCCCGAAGCCCGAGCGGGGGCTGCCTTGATTGGAGAAGCTCTGGGTGAGCACCCGGGTAACCAGGGTACCCTCCCACTCCAGCTTGCCCAGCTCAGCCACCCGCTTGTCCAGGCGGGCCACCGACTCTTCCAGGTTGTCCACCCGCACGCCCAGCGCCTCCAGCTCGGAGCGGAAGGCCTCGGCCAGCCGGTGCAACTCGGCCAGCTCGCTCTTGGAGGCCAGCTCGGCGTGTTGGGTCTCCAGGCGGGCCAGGGCCCGGGCGATCAGGATGGCCACCTCGTAGCGGCTCATGGCCCGCTCGCCCCGAAAACTACCGTCCGGGTAGCCCTCGATCATGCCCCATTCTTGAAGCAGCTTCACAGCTTCAATCGCCTGGCGGTCCCCCGGCTCGTTGAGCGGAGCGCCCCACGACGGGCAAACAAGCGACAAAGCAAATAGAATAATAATCAAACCCCGCATCGGAGGCGTAGTTCGGTTCCAGCGGCGACCTTTCCTGGAAAGCAAAAGAGCCGGGCCGTTGGCCCGGCTCTTGCCGTGCGAGCGAAGTTAGCGCCGCTTCTTGGCCGGGAAGAACAGGGCCGAGAGCAGGAAGAGCGCGAAGCCGAACATGGCCAGAATGGCCACGCTCTTGAGGAAGATGAGGCCGAAGGTGAGGGCGAAGCCGCCGGCGACGAAGGCATTCACGAAGGCCAACTCAAGGGTGGGCCAGATGTAGTAGAGAGCGACCGCGACGATCGCCAGGAACGCGAGACCCACGCCTGCGCTGGGGGAATTCTTGTCAGAGTGCCGATTTCTCACTGGAGGCCTCCCATCTGATGCTCGCATGAGCTTATCACAAATTTTTAACAAAATCTACATGGCGTGAGGCCTTCCAGGGGGTTTCCGGGCCAGACGAGAAGAGCAGAACGGTGATCGGGTTGCTGTTGTTCGCACTGGTGCTGATGGGCCTTTCGGCCGAAGTCGCTGCCGCCGAGGTGGAGGGCAGCATGACCATCAAGAGCGCTCTCAAGAAGAAGGCCGTGGGGCGGCGCCACCGGGCCGGCTACGGCAAGCCCACGGGGGAATACCAGACGCAGGAGGGTGAGGCTCGCTCGGACGAGACCCTGAACGTGGTGGTCTATCTCGTGGGCGTGAAGGGCAAGGGGGAGGGTAAGTTCCCGCCCGCCCGCATGCAGCAGAAGGGCCGGCAGTTCGTGCCCTACGTGTTGCCGGTACGGGTCGGAACGGCGGTGGAGTTCCCCAATCAGGACATCATCTACCACGGTGTCTACTCCGACTCTTCGGCCAAGAAGTTCGAGTTGCCCGAGTATGCCATGGGTGAATCGCGCTCGGTCACCTTCGACAAGCCTGGCGTGGTGGAGCTGTTCTGCGCCATCCACACCCATATGAACGCCTACATCCTGGTTCTGGAGAACGGCTACTTCGCCGTGCCCGACGCGCAGCACCGCTTTCGCATCAGCGGGGTGCCACCGGGTCGCTACGTGCTGAAAACCTGGCATCCGCGCCTGGAGGAGACCTCCCGCGTGATCGAGGTCAAGGCCGAGGGCGCCCAGGTTCAGCTCACTCTGTAATTGCGCCTCCGCTCTCGCCTGCTGGTCCTGATCGCGGTGCTGGTGGGTGCCGTTCTGCTCCTCAGCCTGGCCATCATCTATCGCGACGTGCGCCGCCAGATTCTCGAGCAGCAGAGCCGCTCACTCAGCGTATCCCTGGCCACTTTCCGATCCCAGGAGAAAGAGCGCTTCCAGCGCCTCGACCTGTTGGCCCGGGTGCTGGAGGCCGAGCCCGGCTTTCGCACCATCCTGCGGCGCACCGATTTTGCCACCCTGCAAGACCACGTCACGAGCGTGGTCCTGCCCGAGTACGGACTGGATCTGTTGATCCTCACCGACTCGTCCGGCAAGCTGAAGCTGGAGAGTGACCAGGCCCTTCCGCCCGGCCCTGAGCGGCCGGTCCCCGAGCTGGCGGGGGCGCTGGAAGGCGAGGTGCTCTCCGGCTACTGGCTGCGCGAGGGGAAGCTCTACCAGGTGGTTACCACTCCCCTGTACGACGCCGGCGACAGCATCGGGGGCACGGCCACCCTTGGTCTTCGCCTCGACCGGACGCTGGTGGAGAAGCTGGCCCAGGAGACCAGCTGCCTGGTTCAGCTCGAAACCGGAGCGGGACTGGTGGGCTCCACCTTCCCGCAACCGATCAGCCTGCCGGTCGGGGTGGAGCAGGCCCTGCAGCAGGTCGGCCGGGACGAGTACGACCTGCGCCAGGCCCGCCTGGGCCAGGTGGGCAGCCTGGTGCTGGGCCAGAACACCCGCTCTCACCTGGCCTTTCTTGAGGCGACTCGCAGCAAGCTCTATCTGCTCGGTCTGGTGGCCGTGCTGGTGGCTCTGGGCCTGAGCTATCCCCTGCTCGGCCGCATTACCAATCCCGTCGAGCGCATGGAGATGGCTCAGGCTGAGTTGCGGGCCGTGGTGGAGAGCAACCTGGATGGCCTGCTGGCCCTGGACAAGGAGGAAGTGGTACGGCTGGCCAACCCGGCCGCCGCCGTGGCCCTGGGACGCTCGGTCGAAGAGCTGGTCGGGCACCCTCTGGGCGAGGTCTGGCCGGCCTCGGCGCGAGTCGAGGAGCGAGGTCGCCGGGTGGAGCGCTCCCTGCTCGAGCGTGAGGGCCGGGTCTGGGAGGTGGCCCGTACCCAGGTGCGAGCCGGGGGAGGCGAGGTGGGCAGCCTGGTGGTGCTGCGGGACGCCACCCGCGAGCAGCACCTGGAGGAGCGGCTGGGCGAGCTCTTCGAGCGCCTCTCGCGCCTGCTCGACCCGACCCTGCTGGCAGCCCGGAACCTGGCCACCCTGGCCCTTCTCTCGCGCGGTCAGGTCGTGCTCGAGCCGGTCCGCTTCTCGTTTCAGGAGTGGCCCGAGGCCGTGCTCGAGGACCCTCCCGAGGTGGAGCTCGATCCGGCCCGCATGCGGCTGGTGCTCGACAATCTACTGGCCAACGCCCTGGAGCCGGTGCGTCTGACGGTGGCCCGCGACGGCGGGGCAGCCCGCATCGAGCTCACCAGCGGCGGCCCCCCTCTTCCCAGCGATCTCCACCGCGCCATCCTGCATGGGCCCCTGCCGCGGCCTTGCGTGCCAGGGCGGCCCGTGGGGCTGGGCATCGGCCTCTATGTGGCTCAGGAGCTGCTCAAGCTGCACCAGGCCCACCTGGAGGTGGAAGGCACCACCGTGCGCTTCCGGTTGCCCGCATGCTGAGCGGCGTTCGTCCCCGCGAGCGCCCCCGCGTCCTCTTCTTCGGGCTGCTGCTGGCCCTGCTGGCGGCCGCTCTGGCCGTGGGCATCACCGCGGCCGAGTCCCTGCTCCTGGGCACGCTGGGCGTGCAGGCTCTGCCCGCCACCATCCTGCTGGCCTCGCTGGCTGCCGTGGCCGGCTCGCTGGGCTACGCGACCGTAGTGGGACGCATCCGCCATGATCGCCTGCTGGCCCTGGTCTTCTCGCTTCTGGCCGCTCTGGTGCTGGCCAGCTGGCTGGCCATGCCGGTTCTGGCCCCTCGCCTGCTGCTGCCCGCCCTCTTCGGCCTGTCTACCCTGGCCGGCGCCGTGCTCAACAACCATTTCTGGGTTCTGGCCGGAGACTCGTTCGACCCGCTGGCCCAGAAACGCATCTTCCCCCGACTGGCGCTGGGCAGCAGCCTGGGGGGCTTTCTGGGAGGCATGGCCGCCTCGCTGGCCAGTCAGAGCCTCCAGGCTCGCTCGCTGCTCTTGATCTGGGCCCTGCTGCTCACCCTGGGCGCGCTGCTGGTGGTGCTGTTCGCCCGGCGCCTGGCGGCCTGGTCGGCCGGACCCTCGCGGCCCGCCGACCAGGCCTTTTCCTCGACCGTGCGGTTTCTGGGCCGTTCCGCCCTGGCCCGGGGCTTGCTGGCCATGCTAGCGGGCATGGTGCTCTGTCTGGGCCTGGCCCAGTACTGCTACAGCGATCTTTTTGCCCGCAGCTTCCCCGATCCCAGTCGCCTGGCCTCATTCCTGGGGGCGCTGGTGGCCCTGGCCTACCTCGTCGAGATCCCCTTTCTGGCCGGATTCACCCCCTGGCTCCTGCAACGAGCCGGGGTTCCGCTGACCAGCCTGCTGCACCCGTTTCTGGCGGTGGCCGCCTTTCTGGCTCTGGGACTGGACTACAGCCTGCTGGCGGCGGTCTTTGCCTGGAGCGTGCACCGCATGTTCCAGAACTGCCTCGGCAGTCCGGCCCGAGGACTGGTTTACAACGCTTTCCCGGGTCGCTACCGCGCCCGACTGCGGGCCTTCCTGGAGGGAGTGGTGAGCTATACCGCCCGGGCCCTGGCGGGCGGCCTCTTGCTGCTGACCCAGACCGCCTTCTTGCCCTCCCAGCTTGTCTGGGTGGGTCTGGCGCTGGCCCTGTTCTACCTGGCCGGCGCCGCCCGGGTGCGGGCCGCCTACCTGGGCGCGCTGCTGGAGGACATCACCCGCGGCGGGCTGGCGGCCGACATCCCCCTGCCCCCCGAGCGGCTGGCCCGCATGGGCCAGGCTGCCCTGGAGGCAGGCGATCTGAGCCCGCTGGGCCAGCGGGCCGCTGACCTGCCTGACGAGCTCTTGCTGGAGGCCCTGAGCCACCCCAGCGCCGAGGTGCGGGCCACGGCGGCGGCTGCGCTGGGACCGGCGGCTCCGCCCGCAGTGCTGAAGGACCCGGCGCCCTCGGTGCGACTGGCCGCTTTGAAGCTCGCCCCCGAGCCGGCCCGGCTGGCGCTTCTTTCCGACCCCGATCCCCGGGTCAGGGCCTCGGCCGCGGCCACACTTCCCGAGCACGGTACGCCGGTGCTGGAGAGCCTGCTGCGAGAGCACCCCGAGGCGGCCTTGAAGCAGTTGCCCGACTGGGCCTGCGAGCTGGCCCGTCCGTTCCTCTCGCACCCCACCCCCGTGCTTTCCGCCCTGGCCCTGGACCGCCTGGGAGCCACTTTGAGCCTGTCCGACCTGGAACGTCGCCTGGATCATCGCGACTCGGTCGTGCGTCTTGCTGCTGCCCGAACGCTGGGGGAGCGGTCGGACCCGCTGGCGCTGGAGATCCTGGCCGGCGCGCTCGACGATGAGGCCCGCGAGGTGCGCTTGCAGGCCGCCCACAGCCTGGCCGCGGCCGGAGCAAGCGGGGCCCGTGCGGCCGAGCCAGCCCTTCGCTCGACCCGTCTGGCCACGGTGGAGGCGGCCGTTCAGGCCGCCGGCGAGGAGAGCCTTCGCGCCGAGCTACGCGGCCTCTTGACCGAGGCCCGTGAAGACCTGCGCTGGCTGCGCGCGGCCGAGTCCTCGGCGGGCGATCTGGCGAGCCGTCTGCTGCCGGCGGCCTTGAAGGATCGCTTGCAGCGCGCTCGCAGGTTGGCGCTGAGCATCCTGGAGCGCCTGGAAGGGGCCGAGGCCGTGGGCGGAGTGCGCCGTCGGCTCAAGGTTGCTCAGAGCCGCGAGCGAGCCGAGGCCCTGGAGGCCCTGTCCAACCTGGGCGACCGCGAGAGCGCCGCCGTGCTCGTGGAGTTGCTCGAGGAGCAACCGGGAGATGCGACCCGGCCAGCTCAACCTTCGGCCGAGCTCCTCGAGCAGGCCCGCCGCAGCCCCGACCCGCGCCTGCGCATGGCGGCCGGAGCGCTGCTCGGTGAAGGCTGGCCTGCCGGCCAGGCCGAGCGTCAGGAGCGACTGCTCCGCCTGCAAACCCTGCCCTTGCTGGCCGGTCTCACCCTGGACGAGCTGGAAGGCCTGCTCGAGCAGGCCACCCGGGAGCGATTCCTGGAGGCTCAAGCGCTCTATCGGGCCGGAGAGCCGGCCGACCGCTTCTACGTGCTGCTCGAAGGCAGCGTGGAGGAGCTGGGCGAGCGGCTCGAGCCGGTCTCGCTTCTGGGCGAGCTGGGGGTGCTCGACGGAGGGCCGCGCCGAGCGACGGCCCTGGCCTTGAGCCGGGTGGAGCTGCTCTCATGGCGGCCCGAGAGCCTGTTTGGCTGGTTGCGCGAGCGCCCGGAGCTTTCGCTGGAGATGTTCCGGCTGTTGACTCGCAAGCTGCGCCAGGCGGAGAGCCGTCAGTCGTAGACCCGGGTCTCCACCACCCGCTCATCCACCACGATCTTGCGCTTGGAGAGCTCGCGGAACATCTGCTCGGGCTCGAAGACGGCCTCAGGGGTGTTCACGCCCGGCGCCGAGACGCCTTTGGCCAGGAGCTGCGCGCCGATGGAAGCGGGAATGCCGGTCACTTTGGCGGTGCAGGTCATGTCCCACTCCGAACGGGGCGGGTGGGAGAGGTTGTAGGTGGCCACCACCCGCGCCCCGTTGCGGCTGCCGACCACCTCGACGTTGACCAGGAAGGCGTACTCGAGGGGGTCGTTGGGGTCGTCGTGGTCGAGGTGGAGCTGGCGCAGCAGGGCCTTGGGCTTGACGGCCACCCCGTCCACCGTGACCGGCTCGACGCCGAGCAGGCCCACCTCGTTGTAGTGCTTCAAGATGGCCATCGTCTCGGGGCGCCAGGTGCCGCGCACGTCCACCCGCTTGACGCCGGGGAACGAGCGAGGGAAGGCGTGCACCTCCGAGTGGGGCACGATCCAGGTGCTGGTCTTGCCCACCGGGGCGTTGAACTCGACCTGCTTCTCGCCGTAGAAGGGGGGCACTTCCACGAACTTGCCCTCCTCGAAGAAGAAGCGCACGGTGGAGGGGCTGAACTCGTCCAGCACCGTGTCCACCAGCCCTGGCGAGGGTGCGATGCGCCGGTAGGTGGCGAAGTGGACGTGGATCGAGTCCACCGTTTCCATGCGCGAGACCCCCTGCTTGCCCATCAGGTTGGTCACCCCGGGAGTGGCCCCCATTCCCAGCACAATGGTGGCCCCGGCCGCCTTCGCCTGGTCGGACATGGCCAGCTGCTTGGGAGTGTTGTAGAGCCCGCCCAGGTCGAGCATGGGCTTCTTGGCGGTGATGGCGGCCCGGGTGATCTCCAGGCCGAAGCGATAGCTGGTGCAGTTGAGCACGATGTCGACATCCTCAAAAAGGCTGACCAGGGCGCTCTCGTCGCTGACATCCACGCCGTGGGCGCTCAGCTTGCCGCCTCCGAGCTCCTGGCACAGCTTGCTGGCCTTGTCTTTATCGATGTCGGCCACCCGGATCTCAGTGAAGTCGGACGTCCGGGCCAGGTCGCGGGTGGCCTCGGTGCCCATGGCGCCGCAGCCGCCCAGTACGAGGATCTTGCTCATCTCACACGTTCTCCTGTATGGATTCGGCGGGGGCGTTCCCGGCCGGTCGCTTGCTCCCCTGCAGAAGTCTCAGCAGGGGATTGTCGGGAGCCGGAACCACCATCACGATGGCCGCCAGCACCACCACGATGGCTACCCACTGGGAGGGGGAGATCTTCTCACCCAGCACCAGCGAGGCATAAAAGAGCGTGGGCACGGGATAGAGCCCGCTGACCGGGCTCACGATGGAGGCCGGCCCCCGGGCGATGGCGGCAAACAGGGTGAGGTCGCCCAGGGCATACAGGGTCACGATAAGCAGGCCCAGCGTGAGGTCGCGGCCCGGGGCCAGGGGATGGTCGGTGGCCAGGCCATAAGGGAGCATGGTGAGCACGATGCCCACCCAGTTCACCACGAAAAAGCGCCAGTCGTCGGCGTGGGGCTGGTTGTAAGCCTGCTTGAACATGGTCACGGCCACCCCCCAGAAGAGCAGCGTGGCCACGCTGGCCGCCACCCAGACCCAGCCGGCGCCGCCCTCGGTGGCCCCGGTGTAGCCCAGGAAGAGCCCGGCCCCGATCACCAGCGCGATGCCGACCGCCTGGACCGCAACCACCCGCTCGCGCAGGAAGATCAGCGCCAGCAGAGCTGCCAGGGCGGTGTAGGCGGCGGTGATGGTCTGCACGATGGCCGCCGGGCCCAGGGTGAGGGCGGTGAAATAGCCGATCCAGGCGAGGCCGTTGAAGAACGAGCCGGCCATGGCCCACTTCAGGAAGCCTCTGGACTCGCGGTCAAAGAACTGCTGGCGGCTGAAGGCCAGCCAGCTGCCCAGGTTGACCACCGACTTGGCGGCCACATAGAGCAGGCTGATGGCCCCCAGAGTCAGGCCGCACTGCTTCCAGATGCCGCCGGCCAGTCCGTAGAAGGATACGGTGACCAGCAGCGGCAGAAGCCAGCCCAGCATGCAGGCCCTATTTCCCGGCGGGTGGACGGTCGGCTGGCGGTGGAGCGCTGTTGGGCAGATCCATGGCTGGATTGCGGTCAAAAAAACCGTTGGGCAGGATCGTGAAGCCGGTCTTGTGGTGCGGCATGACCGGCCACTCCTCGGGGCGCGGGTTGTGGGTCACCCCGAAGTTGTACCAGATCACCACGTCCTGGTTGTCGATGGATTCGTTGCCCGACCACTGGGGCAGGCCGTCGCCCCCGCGAGCCTGGTTGGGGTAGAGTCCGGCCGGATGCAGCTGGCCCGGCACGTAGCGGGTCACCCACAGGTGATGATCCAGAAACCGGGCCCGCTGGCGGATGGGGTTGTTGGCATCCATGTAGGGGATGGCGTTCTCCTTGGGCACGAGCAGGTAGCCGTGGGGAGTGGCGCAGGCGTTCATGGAGGTGGGGTTGATCACGTTCCACTTGCGGGCGCTGGCGAAGTTCATGTCCCGCCGGGCGTCTTGTTCGGTGGCCAGCACCGTGGGCACGACTCCAAAGGCGTTCTTGCGCTGGCCCAGCTCGCTGAGCGACTGGTTGTTAAGCTCGACCACCGTGTTACCGGTGCCGTCGATGTCCATGTCCAGCCGATAGCCGAAGAAGTGCTGGTGGTTGGGAGCAACGATGTGGGGCGCCACCATGCGCCCGGTCTTCTCCAGAGCGGAGTCGGTCACGGTCGCTTGCTTGACCCCCTTGGCCAGCATGATGCCGGTCAGCTCGCCCTCGACGCTGATGGAGCCGTCTTGCCCCAGGATCCACCAGAAGGCGTAGTCGTAGTTGCCTACGGTGGCCACGAAGCCGAGCACCAGCTCGCGGGCCCGCCGGGTCTCGTCGTGGCCCGAATCGAAGTCGAAGTGCTTCCACAGGATGCCCGCGTCGCGCTCATAGATGCCGTAGGCCGCGGGCTGCACGTAAGCCTTGCCGTAGTCGTCCACGAAGACCGAGTCGCGCGTCACCGCGTTGGGGGGCAGGTCGGCCCCCTTGACCAGGCTGTTGGCCAGGCGGCCCACCCCGTACTCGCCCAGGTCGAAGGCGTTGCGCCAGGTCCAGTTCTCGGCCGGGTCGCCATAAGGCACCACCATCTCGGCCAGGGAAAGACGGTAGGCCACCGGACGCAGCTTGCCTTTGTCGTTGTAGCGAAGGTCATGCATCACGAGGCCCTCGCGCGGGTCCATGCCCACGCGGAACTGCCAGTTCTGCCAGCTGATCTGGTTGCCCTTGATGGTGAAGCTCTCGCCCTGCGGCTGGGTGATCGACAAAGCTTTGGGAGCCTCGCGCAGCGGAGCGTTGGACTTTTCGTCAAAGTCGCTGGGGTGATCGACCACCGGTACCACGCCCAGGTCGATCACCTCGAGAACCTTCTCGTTGTTCATGTCCACCGTGGCGATGACGCCCTCGATGGGGCGGGCATAGGGATTGGTCGCTCCTCCCCGGTAAAACGACAGGCAGCGGCAGATGCGACGGCCCTCGGCCACCTCGGCCTGGCTCAGGATGCCGGGCGCCCAGACATCGATCTGCACGTCGGAGAAGTTGGTGATGCCCCGCTTTTTCATGGCCGCCTGCCAGCGCGCGTCGGCCCGCACCAGGTCTTGCGGGAAGACGAACTCGTCCACCAGGATGCCTGGCTGCACGCCCGGCACCTGCTTGTAGCTCACCAGCTTGCCGGCGGCGACATCCACTACGGCTTCGTAGACCTTGGACTGCGAGCGGTCGAGAATCACCACGAAAGCCTGCCGGGGGACCGGATCTCCCGGCTTGAAAGCCAGCACCTGGGCCTTGGGTGGCTCGTCGAGCACCATCGTGGGGAGGCGCGCCTTGTCGTCGAGCTTGCCTTCGCGCTTGAGCACCGCCACCGCGGTCTCGATCTCGGGCTGGGTGAGCGGGTCGAGCGGATGCTCCTGGGCAGACAGGGGGCTGGCCAGGCTGAGGGTGGTGGCCAGACCGAGCAAAATGGCAAGAAACTTCATCAAACGGGTCCTCAAGCGCACGATTTCTGGCTCTGTTCGGCTCGGTCCAGGGGTGTCCTGTCCACTTCGGGCTCGAGCTCCCGGTCGAGATAGCGGTATTCCAGGGCCTCGGCCAGGTCGCTGGCCTCGACTGTTTCGCTGGCACGCAGATCGGCCAGGGTGCGCGCGATGCGCCGGACCCGGTCGTAGACCCGCGCGCTCAGCCCGTAGCGGCGCACGGCCAGCTCCAGGAAGTCGACGCTGGCGTCGTCGAGCTGGCAGTGCTCGGCCAGCTGTCTGCCCTCCAGCTGGGAATTCAAGAAACCCCGTCGCTGCTGCCGCTCGCGAGCCTCGAGCACCCGCTGACGCACCCGAGCCGTGCTTTCGCCCGGCTGCGCACGCACCAGCGCGGCCGGAGAAAGGCGGGCCACCTCCACCTGCAGGTCGATCCGGTCGCGCAGCGGTCCCGAGAAGCGCCCCTGATAGCGTTGACGCTGGAACGGGTTGCAGCGACAGCCTCGCTGGCGGTCGCCGAAGTAGCCGCAGGGGCACGGGTTCATGGCCGCCACCAGGGTGAAGCGGGCCGGGTAGACCGCCCGGAAGTTGGCCCGGGCGATGGCCACCCGTCCCCCTTCGAGCGGTGAGCGCAGACCCTCCAGGCAGTCGCGCCGCATTTCAGGGAACTCGTCCAGAAACAGCACCCCCCGGTGGGCCAGGGTCACCTCGCCTGGCAGCAAGCTGCCCAGCAGGCCGGCCCGGCTCACGCTGGGGTCGGGGCTGCGGAACGGCCGCTCGGTGATCAGCCCGCACTCGAGCCGCTTGACCGAATGGATGCGGGTGACCTCGAGGGCTTCCTCGCTCGTCAATGGAGGGAGCAGGCCGGGCAGGCAACTTGCCAGCAGGGTCTTGCCCGACCCGGGTGGGCCTACCATGACCAGGTGGTGACTACCGGCTGCGGCGACCTCCAGCGCCCGTCGCGCGGCCAGCTGTCCTTTGACCAGCGCCAGGTCGGGCGGGGGAGCCGGATCAGGTCGCTCTCGCGCCGCGGGCTCGACCGGATCGGCTCGTCCGGCGGCCACCTCGCGGGCCTGGCGCAGGGTGGTGACGCCGAGCACGGTCAGCCCCCCCACCAGGCGCGCCTCGGGCACGTTGCCGACCGGGACCAGCAGCTTTCGAAGGCCGTGGCGGCGGGCCTCCATCGCTGCCGACAGCACCCCTCGAACCGGCCTCAGGCCACCGTCGAGGGAGAGCTCGCCCAGCACCAGGGTGCCCCGCAGCATCCTGGCCAGCTCGGGCTCGTCAGCACAGAGCACTCCGAGCGCGATGGCCAGGTCGAAGCGGGGGCCTTCCTTGCGGATATCGCCCGGGGACAGGTTGACGGTGACCCGGCGCGATGGGATCGGCGAGCCGCTGTTGCGCAGGGCCGAGCGCACGCGCTCGCACGACTCCGAGACCGAGGCGTCGGGCAGCCCCACCACGTGGTAGGACGGAATGCCGTTGGAAACATCCACTTCCACGTGGACCAGGATGGAATCGATTCCAAGTAGAGTGCTGGAGAGAAGCGTGGCTGGCATGGAGGGCTCCACGGGAGAAACTCGTGGTCTCGAGCTGGTTCTGCTCGCAACCGTCGCGCGCCCGTCGCACGACGTCCCTCAAGACTCGGTAAGGACGACCGCTTTCGGAATTTTCCTCAACCTTCCTGTCGAACGCCAGTTTGAGTAGCCTGATTCGAGTGCGGAACGGGGCCGGGTCAAGCTGTGATCTCGCCCACGGCGGGAGTCTGCTATACTGGGGGCATGCTGAAACGAACCTGCCTGATCGCCCTGATGCTCACCTCGCTGGCCCTTGGCCAGCCGACCGAGATCCGGGTCTTTCAACTGAGCAATCGACCGGCCGCTTCGGCGGCTCAATCCGTTCGCCCGCTCCTGAGCCCCGCCGGCACCGTGCTGAGCGACGATCAGACCAACAAGCTGATCGTGCGCGATACGCCCGAGGTTCTGGGCCAGATCGAGAAGATGATCCAGGCCATCGACGTGGCCGCCCCCCAGGTGATGATCAAGATCCGCTTCACGGGTCAGACGGTCAGTGATGGCACCACCCTGTCCGGGGGCGTCGTGGGCCAGACCAACCCCGATGGCTCGACCCGGGTCACGGGCTATCCCTATCAGGTGAGCTCGGGCAACTCTTCGCAGACCTCTTCGGGCGAACAAAGCCTGATGGTGATGAGCGGCGAGGAAGGGCGCATCGAGGTGGGGCGCCAGCTGGCCTACGTCCAGCCTTACTGGGGCCTGGCCCAACAGTACGGACTGCTGCCTGCCGGCGTCATCTTTCAGAACGTCACCACCGGGTTCGTGGTCAGGCCTCGAGTGGTGGGCGACGTGGTCACCGTGCAGGTGGCGCCCTGGCTCAGCTATCAGAGCGCCCAGGGACCGGGCCAGGTCGTCTTCTCCGAGGCCGCCAGCACGGTGAGCCTGAAGTCGGGGGACTCCATCATGCTCAGCGGCAGCTCCCAGAATACCGGCCGCGCCGGCGGCGGCGTGGCCGGACGAGGCTACGGCGAAAAGGACCGCATCAACGCCTGGTCGGTCATCCTGGGCGGTTCTTCGGGCAGTCAGACCCAGTCGGCCGGCTTCTACCTCACGCCCACCATCATTCCTGACTGGTCTAAGGAATAGACAACCGCCACCAGAGCCAGGCCAGAGCCGCGCCCGCGACCGCCCAACCGGCCGGGTGCATCCCCCCCCGACGGGCGAAGACTCCCAGCAAGAGACCTGCCACAAAGCCGCCCAGGTGGGCGTAGTTGTCGATCGGCAAAGGCTGGAACGCCATGCCCACCGCCAGCGAGAACACCACCAGCATCATCAGGGCCTGCTCGCGACTGGCCTGGTAGACCCGGCGGACCATCAGCATGACCAGCAACCCGAACAGTCCTGCCAGGCCTCCCGAGGCACCCACCCCTCGCGACTCGGGACCGAACTCGGCCGAGACCAGGTTGCCGGCCACCCCGCAGTAGAGAAAGACCAGCAGCACCATCCACCAGCCTACCAGCTCCTCGATCAGCACGCCCAGGGTCACCAGGGCCAGGGTGTTCATCACCAGGTGAAGCCAGTTCCCGTGCAGGAAGATCGAGGTCAGCATGCGGTGGGGCTCAGGCTTGATGAAGAAGACCACCACGTCGCGCTTGCCGTGGTGCAAGAGCCATCCGTTGCTGGCCAGGTCGGCCAGGAAGACCGCCACCAACACGCCAGCCAGGCCGTAGGTGGCCCACGGCCGGCTCAGTCGGCCGGTCGCTTCCATGGCTCGAAGTGGGGGCAGTCGAAGGGTGGCTCGGTCTCATCGAGCTTGCCCGAAGGGGGCTTCATCAGGAAGTCTTCCCGACTGGTCCAGTTGAAGACCTTGCAGCGAAACACGATGAACTCGGTATCGGCGATCTGCTCGAACTCGCGCCCCTGCTCGAGCACCTCGAGATTGCGGCAAAGAGCGCAGATCTTCCAACCTTCCTCTGGCATTCGAGAGACTTCCCCCCGACGCGGCTGGACTCCCTTGCGTCAAGGAAATGGCCGGCCCACTCGAGATCGCCCGAGTGGAGCCGGCCATTGCTCAGCCAATGCCTGAGCGAGCCTACTTGGTGCTGCTGACCTCGCCCATCTTCTCCTTGAGAGCAGCGTGGGCCGCCGCCAGGCGCGCGATGGGCACGCGGAAGGGCGAGCAGGACACGTAGTTGAGCTTGAGCGTGTGGCAGAACTCCACCGACTCGGGCTCGCCCCCGTGCTCACCGCAGATGCCCACCTCGAGGTTGGGGTTGGTCTGACGGCCTTCCTCGACGGCGATCTTCATCAGCCGACCAACGCCCACCCGGTCTACCACCTGGAACGGGTCGACCTTGAGGATCTTCTTGTCCAGGTAGACCGGCATGAAGGTCCCGGCCGCGTCGTCGCGCGAGTAGCCGTAGGTGGTCTGGGTCAGGTCGTTGGTGCCGAAGCTGAAGAAGTCGGCTTTGGTGGCCAGGTCCCCGGCCACCAGGGCAGCCCGCGGAAGCTCGACCATGGTGCCGATCTTGTGCTTGACCTGCACGCCCATGCGCTTTTGGACCTCCTCCGCCTCGCCTTCCACGAGCTTGCGGGTGAACTCCATCTCCTCCAGGGTGCCCACCCCGGGGATCATCACCTCGGGACGCGCATCCACGCCCTTCTTGACCAGCTCGCAAGCGGCCTCGAAGATGGCGCGGGCCTGCATCTTGTAGATCTCGGGGTAGACGATGCCCAGGCGGCAGACGCGGCAGCCCAGCATCGGGTTGAACTCGTGCATCGACTCCACCCGCTGCAGCAGCGACTCCAGCGACTCCAGGGTGAGCTTGGCGTCGCCCCGCTCCTCGCGGATCTCGGCCAGGGTCTTGTCGTAGCTGCCGGGAGCAGCCTTTTTGACCGTCTGCAGGCGGGTGACATCCACGAGCAGGTCGTCCTTGGCCGGCAGGAACTCATGCAGCGGCGGGTCGAGCAGGCGGATGATCACCCAGTGGCCCTGCATGGCCTCCAGAATGCCGCGGAAGTCCTCGCGCTGCACCGGCAGCAGCTTGGCCAGCAGCGACTGGTAGTGCTCCCAGGGCTTCTTGAGGCGCTCTCGCATGGCCTCCAGAGCGTGGCGCGCCTCGTCCTTCTTGCGGCCCTCGGCAGCGCCCTCATAATCCATTTCCAGCAAGTGAACCTGGCGCATCAAGCGCTCGGCCTCGGGGGCGGTCAGGATCATCTCCTGCACGATGGGAAGGCGCTCTTGCTCCATGAACATGTGCTCGGTGCGGCACAGGCCGATGCCGGTGGCCCCGAAGCTGCGCGCCCGCTGGGCGTCCTTGGGGTTGTCGGCATTGGCGTAGACGCCGAGCTTGCGGAAGCTGTCGGCCCACTCGAGGATGGTCTTGGTCTCATCGCTCAGGTCGGTCGGAACCTGCAGCGGCAACTGGCCGAGCAGCACCTCGCCCGTGCTGCCGTCGATGGAGATCATCTCGTGCTTTTTGATGGTGCGATCGCCGACCTTGATGTTCTCGTCCTTGAGGCTGATCTTGAGGGCCTCGCAGCCCACGATGCAGGGGATGCCCCAGCCGCGGGCCACCAGGGCGGCGT
>CAYYHB010000110.1:0-16084 GCA_964471395.1 uncultured Burkholderiales bacterium
TGTGGTCGTAGGTGACCGGTCGATCGGTGTTGGCCAGGCTGGTCTTGTGGGGACCGATGTAGGCAATGACGTGACCCTTGGTCTCGTCGAGAATGTAGGCGTATTCGTTGGGAGCCAGGATCAGGTCACGCTCGCGGCTTTCGGACATCGTCTCACTACCCCCATTCAGGTTCGAGCAGGGGTCTTTGGCACCGGCAGCGGTTTTCCCGCAAGACAGCGCGGATTGAACTCATTTCAGTTCATCCGATGTTCCGCGATTTGCGGACTGCTGAGCCAGGCCCTTAGCCAGATCGCCCGGACTGCTTGCGAGCAAGACCGAGAGCGCGAGCTACCGACAGACCAGACCGGCCTCGACCTGGATCTTCAGCGCTGGAGCCTGGTCAGGGCTCACTGAGGAGAAGCAGGGCGAGCAGGGCCGAACGCACCGGCATGTGAGCGGGCAGACAGTGCTCTTCCAGCGAGTGGGCCCCATCCCCCACCGCTCCCAGGCCGTCGAGCACGGCCGTGACCTGACTCAGGCTGCTGCCATCGGATGAGCCGCCCGCCGTCCCCCCCTCCAGTTTCAGGCCCAAGAGCGCCCCCAGCTCTCGCGCCCGCTCGAAGAGCGCCAGGTTGCGCGGAGTGAGCTGCATGGGCGGGCGCCCCCAGCTGCCTTCCACCGAGAGGGTGACCCCGGGAACCCGCGGCTTGAGGGCGCGCAGCACCTGCTCCACCCGCTCGGCCTCCTGGTGATTGGGCACGCGCACGTCCACGTCGGCGCTGCTGTGGGGGGCTACCACGTTGGGGCGCAGGCCTCCGTCCACCACTCCCACGTTCACCGTCACGCCCCGACTCGAGTCGTTGAGCTGGAACAGGTCCTGAATCACGAAGGAGAGCTCCAAAATAGCGCTGGCCCCCTGCTCGGGGCTGAGGCCGGCGTGGGCCGGGATGCCCTGGATGCGAACGCGGAAGCGCCCTCCCCCTTTGCGGGCCGTCTTCAGCTTTCCGGTCGAGCCCAGCGAGGGCTCCAGCACGAAGGCCCGCACGGCCCGTCGGGCCAGCTTGAGCAGCAACCGAGCTGAGCGGGGGCTGCCGATCTCCTCGTCGCCGTTGATCACCACCACCGGCGGGAGCGGTGGGGTCAGCCTCAACGAGTGCAGAGCCTCCAGGGCGAACACCAGCTGGACCAATCCGGCCTTCATGTCGTAAACCCCAGGTCCGCGCAACCGGTCGTCGCGCCGCTCCACCGGAAAGGTCGCCAGGGTGCCCACCGGCCAGACCGTGTCCGCGTGTCCCACCAGCATCTGCCAGGGAGCCGCGACCGGAGAGGGGGTGGCCACCAGGGTCCCGGCCCCCCGGCTCACTCGCATGCCCAACCGGCTCAGACGCTCGCCCAGCAGATCGTAGACCGGCTCGAGCCGGGTCGGCTCCTGAGAGGGGGTTTCAAGGCTGGCAAGCCGCACCAGCAGCTCTTCCATGCCGCCGGCTCGCTCGTGCAGCCAGCTGCTCAGCGCCTCAGCGATGGAAGCCTTTGGGGAAGGGGAAAGCATGGCTCTCACTCAGGATAGCAAAGCGCCCCGGCTGAAGATAGACCAGCATGGGGTCGTGGGCGATGGCCTCGTGGTCGTCCTGGTGCGCTCGCCGCAGAGACGGCTCGTCCACCTCGGCATGGCGCACCACGCCGGCAATGAGGCTGTTGGGGCCAAAGCCATCCACCACCCGGTCGAGCTCGCACTCCAGGAACAGGTAAGCGCCCTCGAGCAAGGGACAGCCGAGTTTCCCGGAGATGGTGGGCAGGGCCGCCAGCGAGGGTTTGGGGGCCTCCGGACCGGGGCCGCAGCGGGGAGCCGCCGCCAGCGAGGTCTGCAACACCTGCTCCGGGCGCGGGAAGCTCACCCCGAAGCGCCGGTCGCGCTGAATGTTGCGATAGGTGGCGTGCTCGGGCGAGCAGACGAAGCCAAAATAGTTGTCCCAGCTCAGCGGCAGGGCCAGGTGCTTGGGCGCAAGATCGACGGTGCCATCGGGGTGACGCGTGCCTACCAGCACCAGGGGTGCCACCAGAAAGAACTTCGACCAGATCGGTTGCGAGAGATCAAGCTCAATCATGACAGCCCCAGCCTTCGTTTCAAGAGGTCGAGCACCACCGGGCGGGTGGCTTCGTCGAGGATGTTGACGGTGGGGACCTTGGTCAGGCGGGTGGTCAGCTCGATGCCAGCGCTGGTATTGGCACAGACGCCGCAGATCAGGTCCGGGGTACGCTGAAAGGCAACCATCACGCCAAGGGCCGCGTAGGGGTCGGAGGCGCACAGCACCAGCATGGCGATGCGATCACCTAGCGCCTCCAGGGCCGCCTCGCCGTTGTAAGGCTCGAGCGGCGAAGAGCCGATCTCGGCCACCACCACGTCGGCCTCCAAGAGCGACATCCGAGACAGCAGCTGATCGATGGCCGGCCGGAACTCATTCGGGGGAATCACGGTGGAGGGCAAGCCCACGTCCACGAAGTCGAAGATGGAGTCGGCCCCGGCGTCGTGCAGGCTCAGGATGTCTCGATAGCGTCCCGCCCCGGTCAGCTTGGCAGCCACCACCTTCCGGTCGACCTCTTTGAGCATTCGCACGATCACTCGCGCTGCGGTCGTTTTGCCGGCCGACATGCTCGTGCCCACCAGCAGCACCACGGGCACTCCCAGCGGGCGCTGGGGAACGGCCCCTACGTAGTCTCTCATGCTGGCCTTGTTCCCCTGCACCAGCACGTGCCCCTGATAGCGCAGCACGGGCAGTTGGCCGAGGTAGGGCGACTGGGAGGTGATCTTGCCGAGCAGACCGGCCGGGGTCATCAGGTCCATCAGGCCGTCCTCACCGATGGCACGCCAGTCGCCCACGGCCTCCAGAGTGGCGGCCCGGCTCCCCAGCGCCCCCACCAGGCGGTCGCCACGAATCACCTCGATCAGTCGGCCGGTATCCAGCTCGACCCGGGAGAGAGGACCACCGGCGGTCACGAACTCACCCACCACGAAGTCGGCCGTCTGCCAGCTCTCGCGCGGTAGTCGCTCCAGGCTCAAAGGCTCACTCAGGCTCGACAGGCGAGCCAGGGAGCCCAGGAAGATCTTGTGCTCGGAAGCCACGGTCCCAGGTTAACGCGGAATTCGCGGCCGGGGTATGACGGCTGTCATACTCCTCAAGGTCGCAACAAGGCATGGTGGAAACGTGAAGGAGCGCGTCGTGGCCCTGGTCTTGTCGGTCCTGGTGGGGCTGGGCCTGGGACTGCTGCACTCATATCGAGCCATGGAAGCGATCGAGCTGCAGGCCCTGGACGGGATGCTGGCTGTTCGGCCCGCCCGCCGGGTGGACCCGCGCATTCGCATCGTGGAGCTCGATGAGGCCACCCTGGCCACGGTGGGTTTGCCCCAGGTGCTCTGGCGCCGCGCCTGTGCCCGGGTCGCCTCGGCCCTCCTGCTATCGGGGGCAAAGGCGGTGCTGCTGGACTCGCTCTTCCCCCGCTCCTGGTCCAACCTGCCGCCCGACAGCCCGCTGGCCCGGGAGTTGGAGCAGGCCGACCTTGAGCTGGGCCAGGTGCTGCTCTCGGGCCAGGTGGTGCTGATCGACTATGATCGCGGTCAGAGCGCGCCGCCTCGCCCGGGGTCGAGCGAGCTGCTCTACTATGCCGCCGAGTCTCAAGGCAACGTGGCCCTGGCCAACCTGATCACCGATCCGGATGGGGTGGTGCGCCGGCTGCCGGTGTACGCCGACCGGTCGGGGCGAGCCCGCTTCGTGGCCGGCCGGCTGGCTGAGCTGGCCGAGGACCAGGTGCTGACGGTAACCAGCGACACGCTGACCATGCGAGGCCAGAGCTTTCCCACCGAGGCGGGCAGTCTGCGGGTGAGCTATCCGGGGCCGGGCGGCCTGACCTTCCCCAGCCTTTCCTTTGCCCGCCTTCTGCGCCGGGTCGAGGCCGGAGAGAAGCTCTCCGAGCTGGCCGGGACGATCGTCTTGATCGGCCCGGGAGCACTGCAGTTTCAAGATTTCGTGACCACCCCCATCGATCGCTTTCGGGGCCGGCATACGGCCGGGGTCGAAGTCCACGCGGCCGGCCTGAACACGCTGCTGACCGCGGACCCCTTGCGGCGAGCGACCCCTGGCGTTGCCCTCGGCCTGATTGTGGGCCTGGCCGTCCTGGGTGGACTGTGGTCCACCTACCCCGAGCTGCGGGCCGCGACCCTGGGACTGGTCGCGTCTCTCCTCGCTCTCTTCCTGCTGTCTGTGACACTGATCCAGCAAGGCCTCTGGCTCCCGGTTGCCACCGGCAGCCTGAGCCTGGGCAGCGGCTGGCTGGTCGATCTGGGCTGGCGCCAGGCCACCCTCGAGCGCAGTCGCCGCCAGCTGCGACGGATCTTCGGCCGCTTCGTGTCACCTCAGGTCATGCAGAACCTCTTGAAACAGCCGGGAAACCTGGCCCTGGGTGGCCATCGAGCGCGCATCACGGTGCTGTTCTGCGACATCAACAACTTCACGCCCACCTGCGAGGGCCGACCTCCCGAAGAGGTGATCACCATGCTCAATCGCTTCTTCCAGGCCATGTTGGAGGTGATCTTCGCGCACGGTGGCACGGTCAAGCAGTTCGCCGGAGACGAGATCATGGTGCTCTACGGCGCCCCTGACCCGGTGGACGATCACGCCGCGCGGGCCGTGCGGACGGCCCTGGCCATGGTGGCCCGCCTGCAAGAGCTCAAAGTACGGGCCAGCGAGCCGGGCTTTTACGAGGTAAAGATCGGCATCCACACCGGCGATGTGGTGGTGGGTAACGTGGGCTCGCAGGAACGCTCGGAGTATGCCGCCGTGGGCGATCCGGTCAACCTGGCCGCCCGCATCGAGTCGCTGGCCAAGGGCCTGGGAGCGGTCATCCTGGTCAGCGACGTCACCCGGGTCGAAGCCGGCCTGGAGCAACTGGGCTGGCGCTCTCTGGGCGTGCACAATTTCAAGGGAAAACAAGAATCCATGCAGGTCTGGGAGGTCTACCAACCATGAGAGCCATGCTGATGATTGTGCTGACCGCGACGCTGGTGTGGGCAGGCCAGCGCGCCGCCGTCCTCACCGACGTAAAAGGAGCGGTCTTCCTGTCCGACCCGGCCGGTCGCACACCCGTCAGCCTGCTGCGGGTGCTGGAAGAAGGCCAGCAGCTCGAGCTCGAGCCCGGCTCCAAAGTCGCCCTGGCTTGTTTCGGCGATGGCCGCACCGACCTGGTGACCGGTCCCTGTCGCATTCAGGTCGGCCTGCAGAAGACAGTGCTCAAGGCAGGGTCTGCGGGACAGATCAAGAGCGTTCCGGCCGGCCAGTCCAGGGCTCTCGTTCCCCGGGGCGAGAACCTCGAGCGCCTGGGGGGGAGCATGCAGGCTTACCTCGATGTCAACAAGGCCACCACCCCGCCGCTCTTCATGCAGATGGGCGTTCGCTTCGCCGAACAGACTCGCTTCACCAGCCCTCCTCACTTTCGCCTCAAGGCGTTCAGCCCGGCCCAGCTCACTTTGCTCGATCGATCGAGCAAGGTGCTCTGGACAAAGACGACCGACCGCGGCGAGGTGCGCGGCCCGAAGCTCCCGCCCGGGAGCTACCGGCTCAAGGCGGTGGACCAGGAAGGGATCGAGAGCGAGCTGGCCTTCGAGGTCATCAGCCAGACCGAGTCCAACCAGGTCGCCCTGGCTCGCAAGGAAGCCGCGGCCGCCCTCAAAGCGCGGCCGGGCGACCTGTCGCCTCGGATACTCCTGATCGGGGCCTATCTCGAGCGTGGCCTCCTGAGTGAGGCCTGGGACGAAGCGGGCAAGGTGCTGCGCAGCCGCCCGGACGATCCCCAGTCGAAGGCCCTGGTCCGCGGCCTGAACGACATGCTGTATCCGATGAAAATGGCTGACACACCCCAGCCTCGCTGAGCCCGCGAAGGTGGGCGAGAGCTTGGTCCCGAAGCCGCTCTGGGTGATCACCCTGCAAGATACCCGCTTCCTCAACCGTCTCCCTACTCGCTGGCCCGATGTCATTGCCGCCGCGCCCTCTCTCGAGGAGGGCCTGGTGGAGCTGCGGGCCCACTACGCGGGACTGAACGCCTCCTTGCGAAGGCTGACCAACCGGATCCGCGACACCGAATCGGCCGGCATGGACCCGCTAGCGCGGGCGGTGGCCGATCTCGATCCTGAAAGCCCCCTGGGATTGCCGGGCTATCGCGAGGCGCGCCGCCAGCTGGAAGTGCTGGTGGGCCGTTGCACCGAGCTGCTGCGCGAGGCTCCCCTCAACCAGGACGAATGGCTGCGCCACATCGCCGTGGTGGTCAAGACCTTCGAGCTGACCCACGCCACCGCCGGCAACTTCTGCGACCCCGGCCCCCGGGCGCGACTGGGCGAGGCCTTCATCCCCCTCGACGAGCCCGGCAACGTGCTCGATCAGACCAACCTGGTCTACTACCGCCTGCGCGGCTCCACCATCTACGAAGACTTCATCACCGCCGTCAGCCACGATCCCCTGCAGGCGCAAGCCGACGCCATGCGCTTCTGCTCCCAGGTCGGCAATCTTCCCGACCCCCTCCGGGTCCTGGAGGTCGGCGTGGGCGGCGGCCAGTACGCGGCCGACTTCCGGGCCGACTGCGCCCGCCGCCTGGGCCGTCCGGTGCACTACTGCATGGGCGACATCTCCCCCGCCATGCTCAAGGACGCCCTGGCCCACAGCCCCACCTCGCGCGACATCGAGGTGCTGGGGCTGGACGAGCTCAACCGCCTGGCCCCCTACGCCCTGCAGCGCCACAACGAGCTCTTCACCGACCTGCCCTGCGCCGCCGTCCTCTACGCCGACAAGCAGGGTAAGCTCTATCGCGCCACCGTGCGGGGCACCTTCCCCGAGGCGCTGTTGACCCCCGAGGTCAGCGCCGAGAAGCTGCACGAGTGGTTGACGGCAGCCGAGCTCGAGCCACTCGGGCGCTTCGGCGTCCAGACGCTCGAGCATGTCGATTGGGAGGTGCGCTTTGAGCCCTTCGAATGCGATGACCCGGCCCTCAAGGGACGCTCGGACGAGCTCTTCTCCTACCAGAACGGTCCGGCCCGGTTCTTCCGCGAGTCGCTCGAGCGGGCCCACTACCTGCGCATCGTCGACTACGGCATCCCCGACCTGAGCGGCGCGGCCCGCACGTATGAGGAGGCCGTGCAGGTGATCCGCCGTTACGGAGCCTCGGCCACCCGCGATCTGCTCTTCGACATGTTCGCCCGCATCGCCCAGAAGGCCGGACGCCCGACCCGGGTGGTGCGCCTGGAGCAGTTCGTGGCCGAGACCACCGGCCAGCACCCCGTCTTCCTGCGCTTGCTGGCTGGGATCGAGGGAAGCAGCCACGTCTCTCGGGTGGTCAGCGGTGCGGCCGCCCCCTTCCCGCTCAAGTCGCTGGCCCATTACGACGACATCGCTCGCCTGGCCGCCACCCTCGAAGACTACTCCGCCCTCCTCGACCGCCTGCGGCAAAGCGGCCAGGTGCGCCTCAGCATGCCCGGGGTGGACTGGCCCCACGTCAGCTCTAACCTGGAGAAGCTGGCCATCGATCTGGACTTCGAGGTGAACGCCATCTTCCGCCGACCGGCCATTGCGCTGCTCAAGGACCACGTGCCCTGGTTCACCGACGAGCAGCTCAAGCGCGAGCTGATCGCCGAGATGGCGGAGCTTGGCTTTGCCCGCGAGGCAGTGGAGCAGGAGCTTTCCAGCCCCACCTTCGGGCGCTTCTGGGTGCTCGAGGTGGGACCGGCCGGCAGCACCCTCTGAGGGAGCTGAACCCCCGCCTTTAGCCGCTTTCCGTCAGCCCGCTGGCTTGACGTGGAATGCCTGGTGGCATAAGCTCTACACATGAAACGCACTAATCTTGTGTTAGATGAGCATCTGCTCGAGGAAGCCGTACGATTGAGCGGAGAGAAGACCTACTCGGGGGCGGTCAATCGGGCCCTCAACGAGTTCGTCCGACGCATTAAGGCTCGCCGTATCCTTGACCTGCGAGGCAGCGGGTTGTGGGAAGGGAGCCTGTCTGAAATGCGCGGCGACTCTACTTCGGGCAGAGGGGGCAAAAAGCGTGGTCCTGGTTGACACCTCGGTCTGGATCGAGGTCTTCAAGCGCAAGGACCCACTCGACCTGGAATCCCTGGTTTCGTTGGAGGAAGTGGTAACTTGCCTCCCCGTCGTTCAGGAAGTTCTTCAAGGCTTTCGGGATGAGGCTGCCTTTCGAACGGCTCACGACGCCCTGCTTCAGCTACCAATTCTCGAGAATCCACTACAACTAGAGGTTTTTGAGGAAGCCGTCAGTCTCTATCGCACCGCACGGCGCGCGGGATTCACGGTGCGCTCCTCCACAGACTGTCTCATTTGCGCCTGCGCCCTGCGCCACGACGTAGAAATCCTGCACATTGACCGAGACTATGGAACACTGGCTAGAATTTCTCCACTGCGACAACGTCGAATCGACCCCTCCCCAGGGTAGCCGAACGGGCTGCGTCGACTTGATCCTGGCCGCCCGGTTGGAAGAGCCGTAATGTATAGGCTCATGTGCGGGTGCCATTTCGCCTCCTGAGCTCGAGCGGCGTCCATTCAAATCTTGGCCCTCGCGCTTTCTAGCATTTTTCAACCGGTCGTCTTAGATTAAGGCGTGGAGATCCAACGAAACCATCTCGCCCTGGTCAACCGCCAGACCGAGCAGCTTCTTCTGGCAGGCCTGGCCGATCAGTTGGAGGAGCACAGCACGCACCTTTACGACTGCGTGCAAATTTCCGCGCATACCCCCTCGGAGAATTATCAACGCGAGGCTCCGATGAGCTGGGCCAGGAAGGCTTCTCTTGGGGCTTTGGCGCTGAGCGCGCTCGCCTCGCCGAGCCTTCTCATGACTGCTCCCAACGAGGCTCTAATCGTCGTTGGCATCGGCGGAATTTTGGGGGGAACGATGCTCTTTTGCTGGAGCCTGGAAGAGCGGGCGGATCGCGAGCGAGATTGGCGGCACGACACCACGCAACAGATTGAGGAGATGAAGAGGGAAGCGTCCGGCCTGCGCGCCGAGGCCGTGCAACTGCACGAGAGCACCCGGGAGCTACGTCTGTTGTGCGCCACGACCGGCGGAGGGCCGACTTGCGTGGACGCTCGGGACGGTATTGTGACCCTGGGCGGGGTCAGGCTCAAGCAGCGATGATTTCGTCGTTCGCAGGTCGGAACTGCAGATCGCGTCTGGATGCAGTCTCTCCGCGCTCTCCGCGAGCTCTGCGGCTCAAAAAGGGGGGGGACGAATTTGCAGGACGCAGCCTAGCCGAGAACCAGCAAAGCCTCGGCGGCGCCGATGCGATAGCCGGCCACGAAGGCCTCCTGCAGGAGGCCCCGATAGTCCTCGGCCTGATGATCGCTCAGGGAATAGAGCTGGCGTCCTCGCTCATGCTCCACGGCCAGCGTCCGCTGCAGAGCAGGCTTGCCCTGCTGGTGCATCTCGCGGCGAAGCTCCTCGGCCTGGCCCGCGATTTCGTCGCGCAGAGCGGTCGAGCGCAGGGCCCATGCGGTCATCGCTCCGAAGCAGCCGGCCGTCAGACCGCCCTCCAGGAAGGCCAGGGCCGTCTCCCGGGCCTGCTCGGGCAGCTCGGGGCTCGACTTGATGTCATCCAGAGCCTGCTGGCCGCCCTCCAGGGTCTGCTCCACGATGTCCTGGAAAACCGGCTCCCACTGCTGACGGTCCTCCTTGAGCATGTCGATGAGGCCGGGGGCCGAGCTCTTGACCTCCTGGTAGAGGTCGTTGACGGGTTGGATGCGCATACCCGAAGGTTAGCACGGCCCCGACCCGTGGATGTATCAGGTTTGTTGCGGTTACGGCTCACCCGTCTCCAATCCGTGCACGTTGGAGCTTGAGAGTGTCAGCCCCCTGGAACCGCCGACTCGAGACTCTACTTGGAGATGAAAAACCCCGGCTCTCGAGAGACCGTCCGGTAGTGGAGGTCGAAATTCTGCCCCAAGATCTGCGGTGAATCACTGCTCATTCCTACCGCCACGACCTGGATGCCCTCGCTCTTCAGCCTGGCCACTTCTGCCTTGAATTCCTTGGGGTTCCCAAGCTCGCCGTCGGTCATGAAGATCAAAGTTCCCGGACCACCCAGCTCACGGGCGCCCTTCTGGAGAGCCAGCAGGCCATCGGAACTCGCCCCAATGGGATGATTGAAGGCATCGTCAATCGCGCTTCCTGTCTGGCCCGGATGACGGGCGACCTGGTCGCTGAACTGCATGACGCCGATCTGCGACCCGTTCTGGCGCTGCATCGCCTCGGTGAGCTCGTGTGCGTCGCGACGCAAGGAGTTGACCTGTCCGGGGTTGTAAACTCTGCTTCCGGAGGTATCGAGCAGCAAGACGGCTTTCTTTGCCTGGAAGGGGGGTAGACATGCGAGCTTGCTCGGATGAAACTCCGTTCCTACCAGTCCCGCTCCTTGAACCGATTTTGAGCCGATCGGCTGGTTCTCCAGACGATAGTGCTCGTTGAAGACGGAACCAAGATCTCGGGGGTCGTCCTTGCCCTGACCAACTCCTATGACGCGCACGCCCTTCGCCTGGAGATCCTCGACCGTCTTCCGGGTGGCCGGGTCCACCATCCCGTCTGTCAGCATAATGACCAGGCCGTTAGGCCCCGCAAGACTTCCGGCAGCCTTCAGGGCTGTGGCGGCGCCCGTCCCCGAGTAGCCCTGCAGATCTCGAAAAGTCTCCCGGACCGCGCTCTCTGCCGATCCAGCCTCGGGGACTCGTTGGACTTCGACCCGGTCGCTGAAGCTGAGCACGCCCACTTTCGTGCCCTGAGCCTCCAGGCCGCGCGTCAAGGCCACTGCGTCCGATTGGACTTCCGTGACTGCATCTCCGCCAGCCCGACTGCCCGACCCATCCACGATGATTACAGCCTTGTCCGCCTGGGGCAACAGCTTTGGCAGAGTTTCACGGTTCATTTTGGTGCCGATCAGGTTGGGGTCCATCACACGAGCCTCCCGTTGCTGGAGATGAGCATTGCCGGACAGTGAAGATTCGGTCCGAGAATTGGCAGGTCCTTCACCTGCATGAATCAGCCGTTCCTGCCAGAATGGCTCAAAGACTGAGTATCAGACCAAGACCACGATTGGCGTTTACAGGGGAGCCTCCCCCGGCCAAGAAACGAACCTGATGGATCGCCTGGCCAGCTTCGTACCCCCGCTCGTGGCCGGCCGGCCCGCCGGCCAGCCATGGCTTGAGCGCTTGCCGGCCGCGGTGCTGCTGGCCGACCTTTGCGGGTTCACCACCCTGGCCGAGCAACTCGCCCGCGAGGGGCCGGAGGGGGCCGAGCGGCTCTCGGGCCTGCTCGACCGCTACTTTGGCGAGTTGTTCGAGATATTCCACCGCCACGGCGGGCAGGTGGTCAAGATCGCCGGCGATGCTCCCATCGTGGCCTTTCCCGGGCCCCTCGAGCAGGTCGTACCCCGCGCCGCCGCCTGCGCTCGAGAAGCAGCTGCCTTGAGTAGGATGGTTTGACCCTGCGCCTGGGGCTGGGTGCCGGCCAGGCCGTGCTGTGCTCAAGGAGGCGCGCGATCTGTCTCTGCAAACCAGGGACACCCGCCAGGCGGCCGAGTGCCAGGTCATCCTGGCCGACGTTCTGCTCTGCCAGGGCAAGCTGAAGGCCGCTCTGGCCGCGGCCGACGAGGTTCTGGTCGAAGGACGGGCGCGCTGCGACCCCCAGCAGGAAGTGCACGCCCGCAACCTGCGCGCCCTGGTGCTGTCTCTCGGGCCGGACCGACCAGGCCCGTGGCTGCCTTTTAGAAGCCCGGCCCCTGGTCGAGGTGCGCGACGCCATCGGAGTGAGGCTGCCCGAGCCCGGCTTCAAGAGTGCGAGATACACCTCAAAATCGCAGCCCTTTGACGCCCACTTTGGCGTCCGAGTTGATCGGCTGCAAGGGGCCGGTTCCCCCCGACGAAAGTGACCAGCGGCCGTCGCGTACCACGAGAACGTCGGCCTTCTTATCCCCGTCAAAGTCGCCCACGCCCATGTCGGCCACGCCCACTCCCGGCACCGCGTTGATCCTCCGCAAAGGCGTCTTGCCGGAGTCCGAAAGCAGCCACTCGTGGCGAAGCTCGGTCAGCACATCTGCTTTGCCGTCACCGGTGAAGTCGCCAAAGCGAAGCCGCTCGAGCTTGTTGCCCTGGACCGGATTCCAGGTGGTGAGGGGCGCGGTGCCACCCAGCGAAACTTTCCACACCCCGTTCACCACTGCGAAGACATCTGCTTTCCCGTCTCCGTCGAAATCGGCCAGGGCCACCTCGTCGGCTTTGAGGCTGGAGCTCTGGAGCACTTTCCAGGGCTGAGCCCCATAGGAGGAATAGCGCCACTGGCTCCCGTTGGCGTGGAAGACGTCTGTCCGCCCGTCCCCGTCCAGGTCGGCAAAGTGCAGCGAGCGGGGGGCCTCCTTGTAGTCGTTGAGATGATGCAGGGGCCCAATCCCTCCCATCGAAATGCGCCAATTCCCTGCTTCGGGCACAAGGAAGACATCGCTCCGGCCATCCCCATCAAAGTCCCCGAAACCCATTCGCTCGAGCTTGACGTTTGGAAGCTTGTTGAGCTCAGCATATGGCTCCCGGGCACCGTAACTGACCAGCCAGCGACCTTCCTTCACGGTAAAGACATCTGTCTTGCCGTCTCCGTTCAGGTCCACACCCTGCAGGGCCGCAGGGTTCCTTACCACGGTCAGTTTGGTGGCCGCCAGCTCAGCCGGCATTTTGACACCGCTCTCGGCGGCCCAGCGACGCACGGTGGTCTCCACCTGGTCGAGCGAGGCCGGGGTGACCCGGGAGACCTTGTAGAGCGTCTTCACCGGCCGACGGGTCTTGAGGTCGAGCTGCACCACCGCCAGACAGATCAGGTCGGCTTCGGTGATACCCAGCTTCTCCTTGCAGATCTTGGCCTGGGTGGGCTGATCGAAGTGCATGGTGGCCAGCAACAACTGGGTCAACCCGGCCTGCTTGCGCGTGTCGTTGAGGCGGGTGACAACAGCCTGCTCGTTCTCGTCGATCGGAGAGGAGGTGGGCCCCACCACCAGCACCATGGTCTGCTCGGGCCGCAGCGGAGGAGCGGCCAGCAAGGGCAGGCAGAGCAGGGCCAGAAGAATCCAGAGTCTCATGGGATGGGCGTGAAGGCGGGCTCAGGATCGGGCACCACCGGCGCGGGAGGGGGCGGGGGCCGATAGATGGGTCGAGGCGGTGGCGGTGGGTAGTAGACGGGTCGAGGAGGCGGGTAGTAGACCGGCTCGGGAACGTAGACGGGGGTGTAGCGGGGAGGCGGCGGGGCTGGGCGAGCCGGAGGGGGGGGTGGGGGCGGGGGGACCTCGGCCTGCTCTCGCTTCAGGCTCAGCGCCAGCTCGGCCCGGCCCGAGGCGGGAACCTCCACCCACTTGTGGGTGGCCGAATAGCCCTCGGCGCTGACCTCCACCCGCCAGCGACCCGGAGCCAGCTGTAGTTTCGTCTGGTCGCGATAGGTGCGCTCGGGATCGGGCCCCACTTTGACCTTGAAGTGCTCGGGACCACTCACTTTGAGTGCCAGCTCGCCGCCGACCGGAATCAGCTCGAGCTGGACCAGACTGCGCTCTCCGGCCTTGAGGGGTAATTTCTGGCGCGCCTCCTTGTAGCCGGGGAGGGTGGCCCTTACCTCAGCCTCGCCCTCCAGCAGGCCAGCCAGCTCGCGGCTTTCCAGGGCCTGTCCATCCACGGTAACCCGGGCGCCGCGTGGAATGGTGCGCACCTCCAGCGTGGCCGTGCGCAGATAAGAGGTGGAGTGCCACAGGAACCAGCCGGAGAGCAACGCCAGCAGGCAAACAAGGAAGGTCACCAGGACGAACCTCTTCACAGAGATGCTTTCCACCGCGCGGGTTGCAACCCTGCCCAAAGGGGGAATTTTCAAGTCCGAGCGAACAGGTAGGCCCATGGAGCCCCTCTGCCCCGCCGACCAAACAGCCCTCATCGGTCTCGAAGTGCTGGGTCGCAGCCTGCAGAGCTGTCCCAAGTGCGGGGGAACGTTCCTCTCAGCAGGCGATCTGGCCGCCTTATGTCGCCTGGCTCCCAGCTCTCTCAAACTCGAGCCGGCTCGCACCGGAGCTTCGACCTGCCCCTCTTGCGGCCAGAAGCTCTGTCTCGCCAGAGCCGAAGGCCAGGAGCTGGAGGCCTGTCCCTCGTGCTCTGGCGTCTGGCTGAGCCAGGGAGGGCTGCGCCGACTGATGGCAGCCGCCTCCCAGCCTTCCCCGGACCGACGTCGAAGTCACGCCTGGCTGACTGTATTGCTGGGTCTATCTCTGGGGCTGGGCCTGGTCAGCATGGGTATGAGCCAGTTTCAACAGGCACGTTTGAGAGATCAGGCCGAGCAGGCCTGGCAGCTGCGCGACGGCGGCGCGCTGCGCCAGCTTGCCGACCGGATCGGCTCGAGCGATTCCCGCAGGCTGGCCCGGGCCCGCAGCTTCTATCTCGAGCAAGACTTCGTCGCTTGCCTCAACGAGCTGACCAGCCTCTCCTCCGACCCGGCCCGCTCGCTGGAGACCCTGGCCGAGGAGGGCTGGCTGGGCCAGGTGGCCTGGCCCGGCAGGCTGCTCGGCAGCCTCTCCGCCGACCTGGACCAGGATACCGACCGTGAGCTCTTACGGGTAGTCGATCCCGGGCTGGGAGAGCACCTGAAGGTGGAGGCTCTACGCCGCCAGCGCCGAGTCTACAAGCTGGCTCCGCTCGAATTCGTGAAGCCGGATGGCAAGCCGCTGGCCAAGCCCGACCCAGCCCTCCGCCTGCTGGAGATTCGCTCGGAACGGGTCACCGAGCACAAGGACGCACTGCTTTTTCTCGAGCTCGAAGAAGGTCAACATGCCCTGGATTTGATCTCGGCCGAGCGAGAGAAGCTGCTTCGTTACCGATTCCTGAGCGACTCCCCGGTCAGTGTCAAGGACGGACGGATCACCACCAGCCACGGGAAGTATCTCTTTCAAGACGACCATTTTGTGCGCGAGTGAGGGCTGCCAGGCCCTGGCGGCGAAGACTGCAGCCTGATGGGCGATCTCTTCGGCCGGGGGCTTCAACTGGGAGAGCTGTTCGGCATCCGTATCCGCCTGCACTGGACCATGCTCTTGATCGGCTTACTGGCCTTCGCGCGGGGTTTTGACCCGCTCATAGCCCTGATGCTGCTGATCTTGTTCCTCACCGTGCTGACCCACGAGTTCGGGCACTGTTTTGCAGCCCGCGGGGTGGGGGGGAAGGCCGACGAAGTGTTGCTCTGGCCCCTGGGCGGGCTGGCCTTCACTTCCGGCACGACTCGCAGCCCGGCCACCTTCGTCTGGGTGGCTCTGGCCGGTCCGCTGACCCACCTCCCCCTGGCTCTCGGCCTGGCTCTGCTCCTGGCCGGGTTTGGCCATCCGGTGACCCTGACCGACCTCAACCCTCTGGCCGCCGACAATTATCCCAAGAGCGATCTCCTGCACAACATCGTCTACTTTGCTTTCCGGCTCCAGGTGCTGCTCTTTTGCCTCAACATGCTGCCAGCCTATCCCCTGGACGGTGGGCAGGTTCTGTTCGGACTTCTGGCCGGGCGCGTGGACCTGCCCCGGTTGGCGCTGCTCTGCGCCGCCCTGGGAGGGCTCTGCTCTGCGGGCCTCTACTTCTTGGGGACCCTGCTCTTCATCCCCCTGCTGCTTGCTTTCGAGGCCGTCAAGCTGGGAATGGACGCGAGCTCGGGGGCTATCGAGCACAGCCACCTGGCTGAGCTCTATCGCGGTCCCAGGTTGATAGCTCCGACTGCCGAGCCGGAGCCCTCCGATCTGCACCCCTGCCCCCGCTGCGGCCAACCGATCCACCCCCGCTCGGAGCTTTGCGTGCACTGCGACGCCCGGCTCGTTGAGCCGCCGCCCTGAAGCCCTGGCGCGTGTCCGTGGACTGTCCTGAATAGGGCACCCCATTCGGGCGCGTCCGTGGACTGTTCCGAATAGGGCGCCCCATTCGGGCGCGTCCGTGGACTGTCCTGAATAGGGCACCCATTCGGGCGCGTCCGTGGACTGTCCTGAATAGGGCACCCCATTCGGGCGCGTCCGTGGACTGT
>CAYYHB010000111.1:0-15913 GCA_964471395.1 uncultured Burkholderiales bacterium
TCCCCGGCAGAGGCGCTGCAACTGGTCGCGCACCTGCCTCCAGCGGTCGAGATCCTGGCCGCTCGGATCGGGAATGGGAACGTGGTAGCGCCGGGTCTGGCCAGGAAAGAGCGGACAGGTCTGGTTGGCGTTGTCGCAGACCGTCAAGACGGCGTCGAAGCGATCGCTATCAGGCACCTCTTCCAGGGTCTTGGACCAGTGCGAGGTCAGGTCGATGCCGGCCTCCTGCATGGCCTGGACCCCTTCCGGCTTGACCCTCGTCTTCTCACTGCCGGCCGACCAGACCTCGACCTCGAGTCCCATCTGGCCGGCCAGGTGGCGGAGCCAGCCTTCGGCCATCTGGCTGCGAGCCGAGTTGTGCGTGCAGAGAACCAGGAGTCGAATTTTGGACAACGAACGGGCCTCCCTGAGAATCAATCGATGTTCGTCGATTTGTTCTGGCCGGGCCCTTCGGATCCTTCCGGGCCCAGCCAGGGCTCTCTTCCCGGGGCTCATCCTGGCGCAATTTCAGCGACGACTGGAGCGGTCGACCAATTTATGCCCGATCCTGGAGAAGATCTTCGGCCGGTGCTCCGAGGTCGCCGATGCTTCGGCCTGATGGCTGGAGTGAGGGACACGGCTGATAAAGATCATCGAATCTTCTGGCAACTCCCCCTATCGTGACACGAGAAAGGCATTGAGAAATGACTCGTCCAACCAAGAAACTCTCCTTTCTGGACCGGTTCCTGACTCTCTGGATCTTCCTGGCGATGGGCCTGGGCGTGGCGATCGGGCATTTCTTCCCTCAGGTCGAGACCGTGATCAACCGCTTCCAGGTGGGTAGCACCAACATCCCCATCGCCATCGGGTTGATCTTGATGATGTACCCTCCGCTGGCCAAGGTTCGTTACGAAGAGCTGGGGGACGTGTTTCGAGACTGGAAGATTCTGGCTCTCTCCCTGCTGCAAAATTGGGTCATCGGCCCCGTGCTCATGTTCGTTCTGGCCATCGTCTTTCTGCGAGACTACCCGGAGTACATGGTCGGGCTCATCATGATCGGTCTGGCCCGCTGCATCGCCATGGTCATCGTCTGGAACGACCTGGCCGAGGGTGATTGCGAGTATGCCGCCGGCCTGGTGGCCTTCAACAGCATCTTTCAGGTGCTCTTTTACAGCCTCTACGCCTGGGTTTTCATCACCTTGCTGCCGCCTCTGTTTGGCATGAAAGGGGCGCTGGTCTCCATCTCCATGGGGCAGATCGCTCACAGCGTTTTCATTTACCTGGGAATTCCGTTCCTGGCCGGGGCGATCACGCGCTGGGTGCTGGTTCGGGTCAAGGGCAAGGACTGGTATCACCAGCAGTTCATCCCCACGATCAGCCCGATCACGCTGGTGGCGCTCTTGTTCACCATCGTGGTCATGTTCAGCCTGAAGGGCAGTCTCATCGTGCAGATCCCGATGGACGTGGTTCGTGTCGCCATCCCCTTGCTGATCTACTTCGTGGTCATGTTCCTGGTCAGCTTCTTCATGAGCTATCACGCCCATGCTGGCTACCCCAAAAGCGCCACGCTCTCGTTTACGGCAGCGAGCAACAACTTTGAGCTGGCCATCGCCGTGGCCGTGGCTGTCTTCGGAATTCACTCCGGGGCTGCCTTTGCCGCTGTGATCGGTCCCCTGGTCGAGGTTCCGGTGTTGATCGGTCTGGTCAATGTGGCCCTCTTCATTCGACGGAAGTACTACCCAGCCGAAGCGGAGGGACTACCGTCGCTGACGGCCTGACAGAGAAGCGGAGGACGCGGTCATGAGTATTGTGAACGAGCACCGGGCATGGAATCGAGAGCATGTCTACTGGTTGGAAGACCTGGACCGCTGGAAGCTCGAGCGCAAGGATGCTCTGGAGTTGCTTCGCGCGCTCGAGGGAGCGATGAGCTACAACGAGACTGCCTGGGAGCAGCATCGCGAGGCCATGGTCGCCCTGGAGCAAAGGCTGGCGCGTCACCAGCATCATCTCGAGTCGGGGGGCTCTGACTCAGCAGCAGAGCAGCAAGAGCACGAGGCCAGTCGGCGGCTGCAGGAGGAGGAGGAGCGCTCGTCTCACTCGCGTCTGAAGGCTCGCCATGAGGCGATGATGCAGTGCTTGCGCGACCTCAAGGGTTTGCTGGCGGAGGAGTAGTCCGAGGTGGCCGGCTTTGGGAGTGTCAGCGCCCTCCGTGGTGGAGTTTTGGACGTCGAGTTCCCGACCCACCTTCCCGAACTTGGCAACCGACTGCTTCTGCCCGGTCTGGACTGCGTTCTGGAGGTGGTGGCCCATCCCAACCGTCACACGGCTCGAGCCCTGGCTCTGAGCCCCACCCAGGGGATCTGTCGGGGAGCCCGGGTGGTCGATACCGGCGAGCCCCTGCGGGTCCCCGTGGGGCCGGGCTTGCTCGGGCGCATGCTGAACGTTTTCGGCGAAGCCATCGACGACGGGCCTCCCCTCGAGGCCCTGCGCTGGGACAGCATTCACCACCGCCCGGTGAGCCTGACCCGCCGGGCCACCAGCTGGGAGCTGTTTGAAACCGGGATCAAAGCCATCGATCTGCTGGCTCCCCTGGCCCGCGGCGAGAACGCGGGCCTCTTCGGGGGCGCGGGGGTGGGCAAGACCGTGCTCATCATGGAGCTGATCCACAATACCATCTCGCGCCATCACGGAGTGGGGATGTTCTGCGGCATCGGTGAGCGCTGCCGCGAGGGCGAGGAGCTGCGCCGCAAGCTGGCCGAGTCGGGTGTGCTCGAGCGCACGGTGCTGCTGTTCGGCCAGATGAACGAGCCGCCCGGGGCTCGCTTCCGCGTCGGCCACGCCGCCCTCACCATCGCCGAGTACTTCCGCGAGGAGGGGCATCAGGACGTCTTGCTCCTGATCGACAACATCTTTCGCTTCATCCAGGCCGGCTCGGAGGTCTCGGGCCTGCTCGGGCGGGTGCCCTCGCGGATGGGCTACCAGTCCACCCTGGCCAGCGAGCTGGCCGCGCGCGTGGAGCGGATCTGCTCGACCGACTCGGGTGCCATCACCTCGGTGCAGGCGGTCTACGTGCCTGCCGACGACTTCACCGATCCGGCCGCGGTGCACGCCTTCGGTCACCTGACCAGCTCGGTCTTGCTATCGCGCGCGCGGGCCAGCCAGGGCCTGCTGCCGGCGGTCGACCCCCTGCGCTCCAAGTCCAGCTTGCTCGTTCCTCAGGTGGTGGGGGACCGGCACTACCGGGTGGCCTCCGAGGTCCGCCGGACCCTGGCCGAGTATGAGGAGCTCAAGGACATCATCGCCATGCTCGGCCTGGAGGAGCTCTCGGCCGAAGACCGGCGCGTGGTCAACCGGGCGCGCAGGTTGGAGCGCTTTCTCACTCAGCCTTTCTTTTCAACCTCGAAGTTCACCGGCTTGAGCGGCCGCGCCGTGGCCCTGCAGGATACCCTGGATGGTTGCGAGCGCATCCTGGCTGACGAGCTCCACGACCGACCCGAGGGTCACCTGTACATGGTCGGAACCGTGCAAGAGGCCCTGGAGCGAGCATGAGATTGCAGATTGTGGTGCCGCAGGAGACCGTGGTGGATGCATCGGGAGTGGTGCGTCTGCAGGTGGAGACCCGCTCCGGGCACTCGTGCCTGCTGCCCAGACACGCTGATTATGTGACCGTCCTCGTGCCCGGGCTGCTCTCTTACTCCACCGAGGTGGCCGATTTTCACCTGGCGGTGGACGACGCGGTTCTGGTCAAGCGCGGGGATCTGGTCCGGATCGCCGCCCAGCGCGCCACCCGGGGAACCAGCCTGGAGTGCCTGGCCGAGCAGGTTCGTCAGATGCTGGGCGGCTCGGATGAGCAGGAGCGCAAGACGCGGGTGGCTCTGGCCCGCCTCGAGGCGCGCCTGACCCGGGGCTTCTGGCAGCTGGACCTGGGGGCCACATGAGCGAGCGCTTCAGCGGCCCGGAGATCGAGAAAAAGGCGCGTCGCCGGCTGCGCTCGGCGCAACGCAAGCAGGACAGCTTCTGGTTCGGACTGAGGACCATGGGCATGGTCGGCTGGTCCATCACGCTCCCCACTCTGCTCGGAATTGCCGCCGGAACCTGGCTGGACGCACGCTACCCTCGCCCGTTCTCATGGACGCTGACGCTGCTGGGCCTGGGGCTTGCTCTCGGCTGCCTGGCAGCCTGGACCTGGGTAGGCAGAGAGCAGGGCCGCACCTTCTCCGAGGAGGCCCCGGACGATGAGTAGCCTGCTGGCTGGCTTTGCCCTGGGGCTGGCTCACTTCAAGGCTCTGGAGTGGAGCGTGCGGCGAGTGAGGGTCGGGCCCCGGGCCTTCCTGGGCGCCTCTCTCCTGCGGATGAGTTTTACGCTGGTCGCTCTGGCCTGCCTGACCCGCCTGGGGGGCTCGCCGGCGCTTGCGCTGGCCGGGCTGTGGGTGGCCCGGCAATCGGTTCTGTGGCGAGGTGCCCCGTGGAGCTGACTCCCGACTCCATCGTCTACTATCGCAGCGGCCCGCTGGTCTTGAGCGCGACCCTGGTGCTCACCTGGGTGGTCATGGCGGTGCTGATCCTGGGCTCCTGGCTGATCACGCGCCGACTGAGCAGCGAGTTGCCGGTGCCTCGCTGGCAGGGGGTCCTGGAGATCGTCGTGGGAGGGATCCGCAATCAGATCCGTTCTCTTGCTCCCGGCGCCGCCGAGACCTACGTCCCCTTTGTCGGCTCGCTCTTCCTCTTCATCAGCCTTTCGAGCCTGCTCTCGATCGTGCCCGGCTTTCACCCCCCGACCGGGTCGCTCTCGACCACCTCGGCCCTGGCCCTGTGCGTCTTCGTCGCCGTCCCGTTTTTCGGAGCTCTCAGTCTGGGCCTGAAGGGCTACCTGAGACATTACCTCGAGCCGAGCCCCATTTTGCTGCCCTTCCACATCCTGGCTGAGTTGACCAGGACCCTGGCGCTGGCGGTGCGTCTGTTCGGCAACGTGATGAGCGGGACGTTTCTGGTGGCGGTGCTGCTGGCTGTTGCCCCGGTCTTTTTCCCGGCCGTGATGAGCCTGCTCGAGCTCTTTCTGGGCCAGGTGCAGGCATACATTTTCGCCGTGCTGAGCATGGTCTACATCGCGGCCGCTGCTCAAGCTCACGAAGGATTGACAGAAGGAGACAAGCAAGATGGATAGTGCAACCTGGGTAGCCGTGGTTTCCATCGTCGTGGCCGGCCTGGTGGTGACAGCCGGCTCTATCGCGCCGGCTCTGGCCGAAGGGCGGGCGGTCATGCAGGCGCTGGCCTCCATGGCCCAGCAACCCGATGAGGCCAGGGGACTGTCGCGCACCCTCTTCATCGGGCTGGCGATGATCGAGTCGCTGGCGATCTACTGTTTCGTGCTGGCCATGATCTTGATCTTTGCCAACCCGTTCTGGACCTTCTTCACCAGGGGGCACTCGTGAAAGTCGATCCCTTCCTGCTCGTCGCTCAGGCGCTGAACTTCTTGATCCTGGTGGCGGTGCTCCGCAGGGTCTTGTATGGCCCCGTGCTCAGGATGATCGATGCGCGCGACCAATCGTACCGTAAGCGAGAGGAGGATTCCCTGCGGCTGAGCGAGGAGTCGGAGAAGCGCCTGCAGGAGTGCCGCCAGACCGCCGAAGAGCTCGAGCAGCGCCGCGCGCAGATGATGGTCGAGCTCCAGGCCGAGGCCAGCAACCTGCGGCGCGAGATGGAGGAGCGCCTGCGCGAGCAGGTCGCGCACGAGCGGTCGCGACGCATGGTGTTGCTGCAACAAGAGCTCGATGGCCTGGTTCGCTCGGCCCAGAACCGTCTGGCCGCCAGCCTGCTGCAGGCCTGTCGCCGGTGCCTGACAGACCTGGCCGACCGCAGCCTGGAAGACCAGGTGGCTCTGCGCTTGTTGGACCGCTGGGACGAGGTGACCCTGCCGGCCAACGGGGACGTGGTGGTGCGCAGCTCGGCTCCGCTCTCGGACGAGATCAAGGAGCGCTTCCGCGTGGTGGCCAGCGCCACCACGTTCGTCACCGACCCGGAGCTGGGCTTCGGGGTCGAGGTCGAAAGCGGGGGGAGACTGGCGGGCTGGGCCCTGTCGAGCTACCTGGAGGAGTTGGAGCGCGACCTGTCCGGCTCGCTGCGCGAGGCCTCCGATGGACCTCGTTGATCCGGTTCTGCTGGCCCTGGGCCGAGCGCTCGAGAGACCGCGCCTCTCTCCTCGCGTGCGCGAGTTCGGCCGTATCCTCTCCGTTTCCGAAGGGGTGGCCACCGCGGTCGGACTGGCCGGGGTGGGCTCGGAGGAGGTGGTGCGGATGGAAGGGGGGCAGCTGGGACTGGCGTTGACCCTGGAGCAGGAGGCGGTGGGTCTCTTGCTGCTCGACAACGGACAGGGCATTCGTGCCGGTGCGCGGGTGGTAGGCACCGGGCGCGTGTTGAAGGTGCCGGTCGGCGGAAGCTTGCTCGGGCGCGTGATCGATCCGCTCGGACGCCCCCTTGACGGCGGCCAGCCCCCACGACCGGAGGACTACCTTCCGGCCGAGTCGCCCGCCCCGCGCATCGCCGACCGGGCCCCGGTCTCAAGGCCTCTGCAAACCGGGGTGAAAGTGGTGGACGCCCTGATTCCTATCGGTCGCGGGCAGCGCGAGCTGATCCTGGGCGACCGGCAGACCGGCAAGACCTCGCTCGCGCTCGACGTCATCCTCAGCCAGCGTGACACGGGAGTGCACTGCATCTACTGCGCCATCGGTCAGCGCGAATCGGGAGTGGCCCGCGTGGTCGAGGAGCTGCGCCAGAGCGGGGTCATCGCCAGCACCATCGTGGTGGTGGCCTCGGCCGAAGAGCCGCCCGGCCTGCAGTATGTCGCCCCCTACGCGGCCACGGCCATGGCCGAGCACTTCATGCGCTCGGGTCGCGATGTGCTGATCGTCTATGACGACCTGACCCGCCACGCCCGCGCCTACCGCGAGCTTTCCCTGCTGCTGCGGCGTCCTCCCGGACGCGAGGCCTTCCCGGGTGACGTCTTCTATCTGCACGCTCGCCTGCTCGAGCGGTCCACCCACCTGCGGGCCGAGCTGGGTGGCGGGTCCATCACCGCCCTGCCGATTGTGGAGACCGAGGCCCAGAACCTGGCCGCCTACATCCCCACCAACCTGATCTCCATCACGGACGGCCAGCTGGTGCTCTCGCCCGAGCTCTTCCAGAAAGGCATTTTGCCTGCGGTGGACGTGGGCCGCTCGGTGTCCCGAGTGGGGGGCGATGCGCAGAGACCTGCCTACCACGCGGTGACTTCCGCTCTGCGGCTGGACTATGCGCAGTTCGAGGAGCTGGAGAGCTTCGCGCGCTTTGATACCCGCCTCTCGGAGAGCACTCGTCAAACACTCGAACGGGGCCGACGCATTCGTGAAATTCTCAAGCAGCCCCGCGGTGTTCCGCTGGAGATCTCGGTGCAGCTCGGGATCATGCTAGCGGCCACCGAGGGGCTGTTCGACGCCGTGCCGCTCGCCCAGGTGCGCGCTGCCGAAGCTCGCCTGGTCGGCTTGCTGCGCCAGCGCACCGGAGACCTGCGCGGGCGGCTGGAGAACGGGGCGGCCATGCGCGAGGAGGATCGCGAGCTGTTGCTCGGGTCGGCCCGGGAAGCACTGGGCTGATGGAGACTCTGGAAGATACTCGCCGCCGCCTGGTGACCGTGCGCGATCTGCACGGCCTGGTTCGCACCGTCAAGGTGCTCTCGGCCGTGGCCATGAGGCAGTATCAGAAGGCGGCCCGGGTGCAGGAAGATTATCGCCAGATTCTGATGCAGGCCTATCAAGCTCTCTACCACCTGGGTAAGGTGGACCCGTGGTCGGCAAAAGAGCGTGCCCCTGCTCGCCCTCTCCCGTCGGTCTCGGGCGCCGAGTGCCTGATCGTGCTGGGTACCGATCAGGGGCTGTGCGGGCCGTTCAACGAGGCTGTGCTGAGCCTGGTCGTGGCCACCGGCGTGCCCGAGCACCTGTTGCTGGCCGGCGCACGCCTGGAGGCACCCTTGCGCGAGGCGGGTCACCCGCCTGAGACGCTTTTGTCGATTCCGTCCTCCCTGGCCGGGGTCACCTTCCTCGTGCGCGAGATGCTCTTGCACGTGGAGTCGTGGTCGAGTCAGTTGGAGGAGTTGACCGTGGAGGTCGTTCACCAGTGCCTGGGAGACGGCCCGGGACATCAGCCGGTTCGGACCCGGCTGCTTCCGCCCGATCCGGCCTGGCTGGCCGAGGTTGCTCGCGCCCCCTGGGAATCGCGAGGTCTCCCCATGACCCACCTTGCGCCCCCCCGGCTCCTGTCGCAACTGGTGCGTCAGTGGCTGTTCAGTGAGCTCTATCGAGTCGTGGTCCAGTCCATGGCGGCGGAGAACCAGGCCCGCCTGCTGTCCATGCAGGCGGCCGAGAAGACTCTGGCAGACCGGGCCGGGCAGCTCGAGCTGGAGTCGCAGCAGCTGCACCAGGAGCTGGTCACCGACGAGCTGCTCGATCTTCTGGCCGGCTACGAGGCGGTGAGCCCGCCTGAGAGGTAGATAGTCAGTACTTGTGACCGGGGCGTCGTTCTTGCGCCTCGGGGCCGGTGAGCCTGGTCGATTGCAGATTGCGGCCAGGCCGTCCTCCTTCCAGCGGTAGTCCCGGGGAGCATGCGTGGTCGTGAGGAAAGACAGCACAGTCCTCGCGCGGTTGCGGACGCCTTCCACTCGATCGCGGTTAGTGAATAGGGAATTCGCTTGCTTTGCTGAAGGTCCGCTCCGCCATGGGCAATGCTCCAGAACTTAAGGCCGGCTCGAGACCAGACGCCTTCCAGGCTCTCGAAGAGCTGGCCTGCCTGGCCGACCTGAGCCACGCCGGGCCTCTGGCCGAGGAAGCGCGCCGATGGGCCGAGCGGGTCCGCGAGGGCAGGTTCTTCGTGGCCTGCCTGGGTCAGTTCAAGCGTGGCAAGTCCACGCTGATCAACGCCCTGCTGGGCGAGCCACTTCTTCCCGTCGGGGTGGCCCCGGTGACCTCGGTGGTGACGGTGGTGCGCCAGGGGCCGCGCGGGGCTCGCGTGCGCCAGGGAGATGGCTGGCGCCCCCTGCAGGTCGAGTCACTGGCCGACTTCGTCTCCGAGTCCAAGAATCCGGAGAATCGGCTGGGCGTGACCGGCGTGGAGGTCTTTGCGCCCTCCACGCTTCTTTCCCAGGGCCTCTGTCTGGTGGACACGCCCGGTCTCGGGTCGGTCTTCGAGGGCAACACGCGGGAAACGCGCTCCTTCGTTCCCCACGTCGATGCGGCCCTGATCGTCCTGGGCGGCGATCCGCCCATCTCAGGCGACGAGCTCGAGCTACTCATCGAAGTTGCCGGGCGGGTTCGCGAAGTCATCGTGGTGCTCAACAAGGCTGATCGCTTGAGCGCGCATGAGCGCGAGGAGGCGCGCTCGTTCACTCGGGATCTCCTCGGCAGCCGTCTTCCGAATCGGGAACATTGCCTGTACGAGGTCAGTGCTCTCGAGCGCCTCGAGCAGAGGGGACCTGAGCGAGACTGGCCGCTCCTGGTCGGGCGGCTCAAAGAGCTGGCTGCGAAGGCAGGCGCGGCGCTGGTGGAGGAGGCGGGACAGCGGGGACTGGTCAGATTGTCGGAGCGACTGCGCCACCACCTCAAGGAGGAGCGCCAGGCGCTGGTGCGTCCGGCCGAGGCGTCGCTCCAGCGCATCGAGCAGCTGCGGCTGGCCGCACAAGAGGCCGAGCTCGCCGCCCACGAGCTTTCCCCGCGTTTCACCGCCGAGCAACAACGGATACGCGGCCAGTTCCAGGACGACCGCCGAGTCTTCCTCGAAGGCGCCGTCCCTCGCCTGGAGGCCGAGCTCCACGCCTGGATCGAGCAGGATTGGGGGGGCAAGCTTCGCCAGCGTGCCATGGCCCAGGCCTCCAGCCTGGCCGAGGCCGCCGTGCGAGCCTGGCGAGCCGAGCTGCAACCGGTGGCCGAGAAGCGCTTTGCCGCCATGACCACCCGGTTCACGGCCGAGGCCAACGAGTTTCTCGAGCAACTGAGGAGCTCGGGTCGTCTCCCGGCCGATAGCCAGCTTGCGCCCCTGGAGCCCCAGACCGAGCTCCGTGCTCGCAGCGCCTTTTGCTTTCTCGACCTGGTGCGCGAGGAGGAGGTCTCTGCCTTGACCCGGTTGCGCGATACCTGGCGCTCGGATGCCGATCTCAAAGTGAGCGCCGAGCGCTACTCGAGCGCCTTCCTCCGGCGGCTGCTCGAGGTGAATGCCAACCGGGTGGTGGGCGACCTCGACGACCGGATTCTCGAGAGCCGCCGCGCGGTGGAGGGCGGGCTTCGTCGGCGCCTGGAAAGCCTCGTCACAACCGCCATTGGAGCCCTGGAACGGGCCGATGAGCTGAGACGGCAGGGGGAAAGCTCGGTCAAGGAAAAGCTCCAGCAGCTAAACCGCTGGGACCTGGAGCTCAGCCGGCTCATGTCCCCCGAAAGAGAGAATGTCTCATGAAAATTCATCATGTCTTTGCCCAGGAAGTCCTCGACTCGCGGGGCAATCCCACCGTGGAGGCTCAGGTGGTCCTGGACGACCAGACCACTGCCCGGGCCATCGTGCCGTCCGGAGCCTCGACCGGTGAGCGCGAGGCGGCCGAGCTGCGCGACGGCGACCCTTCTCGCTACGCCGGCAAAGGCGTGCTGAAGGCCGTCGAGCACGTCAATACCCGGATCGCTCCGCGCCTGCAGGGATTCAACGCCAGCTCCCAGCGGGAAATCGACCAGATGATGATCGAGCTCGACGGCACCCCGAATAAGTCTAGCCTCGGCGCCAATGCCATTCTGGCCGTTTCGCTGGCCGTGGCCAGGGCGGCCGCGCAGGCCTGCCGCCTTCCGCTCTATCAGTACCTCGGTGGCTGCAATGCATCGCTCTTGCCCGTGCCTTGCCTCAATGTCCTCAACGGCGGCCGACACGCCGACAACAACGTGGACTTCCAGGAATTCATGATCGCTCCCCACAACGCCCCCAGCTTCCGCGAATCCATCCGGATGGGGTTGGAGACCTTTCACGCCCTCAAGAAGCTGCTGGCCTCGAAGGGTTACAGCACGGGCGTGGGAGATGAGGGAGGCTTCGCCCCCAATCTGGGTAGCAACGAAGAAGCGGTCGAGCTCATCTTGGAGGCGGTCGAGCAGGCCGGCTATGAGCCGGGGCGGGACATCTCGCTCTGCCTCGACCCGGCCACCAGCGAGATGTGGAAAGATGGCACTTACGTCTTCTTCAAATCCAACAGCCCCTCCAAGACCTCGGAGCAAATGGTCGAGCTGTGGATGGACTGGACGGCTCGTTACCCCATTATCCTGCTCGAAGATGGAATGGCCGAGAACGATTGGGCAGGTTGGAAGACGCTGACCGAGCGCCTGGGGGCGGGGCTCGAGCTGGTAGGGGACGACATCTTCTGCACCAATCCCTCGATTTTGCGCCAGGGCATCGAGCAGGGCGTCGCCAACTCGATCCTGATCAAAGTCAACCAGATCGGGACGCTCACCGAGACCCTGGATACCATCGAGCTGGCCCGCAGCCACGATTACAGCTGCTTCGTCTCGCACCGCTCAGGAGAGACCGAGGACAGCACCATCGCCGACCTCACCGTGGCCGTTCAGGCGGGCCACCTCAAGACCGGGTCGGGCTGCCGCTCGGAGCGGATCGCCAAGTTCAACCAGCTTCTTCGGATCGAGCGAGAGCTTGGAAGCCAGGCGCGCTTCGCCGGCCGGGGTGCCTTCAAGAACGCAGGTTCGCTCGGGAAGCCTTCACTTGTCATGAAGTAGGCTCCCGCGGCCTCCCGCAGCGGCTCTTCGCCTCGGCGCCATTGACTGATTCTGCATGTCGTCCTACATTTATTCTGCAAATTATTGTGGTAGGTGACTGATGAGAATCGTCCAGGTTTCCGATGGATGACACGGAGGCCGCGGAACTGGCGGCTCTGGCCAAGACCCTTCGGATCAGTCGGGCAGACCTGATTCGGAGAGCCTGCACGAAGTATGTCCAGGGACTTCGCGAGGCGGAGTTGGATCGGGAGTACGAGCGGGGCTATCTTGCGATTCCCGAGGACAGCGCGGTCTCGTCTGCGTCCGCAACCCTGGCTGGAATGCTGTTGCAACCTGAGGATTGGGCCGACTTAAACGCGGAGAAGTGTGGTGGGCGGATTTGCCACTGCCGGCCGGAAGACGCCCGGTCGTCCTCTTGTCTCGCAACAAAGCCTATTCGATCAGAAGTTCTGTGACTGTGGCGGTCATTACCCGGACCGTCAGGAGCATCCCCGTCGAGGTGAAGCTCGGACCGCCGGACGGGCTACCCCACGTGTGGGGCGTAAATCTGGATGAAATCCTGACGATACCGAAGAGCCTCCTGAAAAGCCGACTCAGCGTTCTGGACGACCAGAAGATGGATCAAGTCGGCCAGGCGATTCGTTTCGCGCTGGATCTCGCTGACTGATTAGAAGGCGGTAGATAAGATAAATCGACCGTTTTGCAGCCGTACTCGTTGGTCGCTCGGTCGTCGTCAGGTAACAGCCTCTATTGCGGCACTGGCCTGGTCGAGTTGCTCGACGTCCTCGGCTGAGAGCGCGAGCTCGGCCGCCCGGAGCAGCTCGTGAAGCTGGGGCAGGCTGGTGGCGCTGGCGATGGGTGCGGTCACCCCCGGCCGGGCCATCAGCCAGGCCAGCGAGACCTGGGCCAGCGTCGCCTGGCGCCGCGCCGCCACCTCATCGAGCGCGGCCAGCACCCGCTGGCCCCGGAGGCCCAGATAGGCCTTCACCATCGCCCCCCGCGCGCTTTTTCCGAGGTCGGCCTCGGAGCGGTACTTCCCGGTCAGAAAGCCGCTGGCCAGCGAGTAATAGCCGGTCACGCCCACTTCCTCGTGGCGGCAGATGCTCTCCAACTCGCCCTCGTAGCCCTGGCGCTCCATCAGGCTGTACTGAGGCTGCAGGCACTCGTAGCGAGGGGTGAGCGATAGCGCCTGGCGCAGGCGCTCGGGGCTGAAGTTGGAGCATCCGATGAAGCGCACCTTTCCCTGAGCGATCAGCTCGCCGTAGGCCCCCAGGGTCTCTCCCATCGGGGTCTCGGGATCGTCGTGGTGGGAGAGGTAGAGGTCGATGTAGTCGGTGCGCAGGCGCTTGAGAGAGGCCTCCACGGCGGTCTTGATGTAGGCCGGGCTCAAGCCCTTGCCGTTGGGGGTGGGGCCGCCCACTTTGGTCATAAGGACGATCTGGTCGCGATTCTTGCGCGCGGCGAACCAGTTCCCCAGCACCGTCTCCGACTCGCCGCCCTGCAGGCCCGGAGCCCAGCGAGCGTAGACGTCAGCCGTGTCGATGAAGTTGAAGCCCGCCCCCACGAAACAGTCGAGCAGGGCGAAGGAGGTCGGCTCGTCGGCCGTCCAGCCGAACACATTGCCGCCCAGGCAGAAGGGAGCGACTTGAAGGTCAGAGCGACCCACGCGGTTTTTTTGCATGAGACAGCATTTGGGGAGGCCGGGGGGAGTTCCTCTGTGAGGTCAGTGCTTGTGAACCGGACGAGCCTGCGTCCCGGCCGGCTGGCGATACCAGCCCGGATCTTGATAGCCGTTGGGCAGCCGGTCGCGCACCTTGACCACCGTGAACATTCCGCCCATGTCGATGGGGCCGTAGGGCCCGGCCGTGCCGCCCATTTTGAGAGTGTTGGGGGGCCGGTCCATGTCCATCTCGCTCATCTCGTACATCCCTGTCTCGCCCATCGGCATGTAGCCGGGCAAGAGCTCGTTGATGCTGCCCTTCACTTCCGCTTGGTCCACCGCCAGCATGTTGGGGATGTCGTGCTCCATGGCGTTCATGGCGTGGTGGGTCTTGTGGCAGTGGAGCGGCCAGTCGCCCGGCACGTCGGCCAGGAACTCGACCGTGCGGGTCGTGCCCACGGGCACGTTGACGGTGGTCTCGGGGAAGCGCGCCGAGGGGGGGATCTCGCCCCCGTCGGTGGCCACCTGTTGGAACGAGAAGCCGTGGATGTGCACCGGGTGGCTATTCATGCTCAAGTTGGCCAGGCGCAGCCGGACCCGCTGGCCCGTTTTCACCACCAGCGGGGCGGTGCCCGGGTAGGCTTTGCCGTTGAAGGTGAAGGTGTTGAAGTCGAGCATGACCATCGGATCGGGTCGGCTGGTTCCGGGGCGGATCAGCCACTCGGCCAGGAAGATGCAGAAGTCGCGCTGGCAGGTCGGGGGGCGGCGAGGGTGGATGATGAAAAAGCCCATCATGCCCAGCGCCATCTGGACCATCTCGTCGGCGTGCGGATGGTACATGTAGGTCCCGTGCTGGCGCAAGGTGAACTCGTAGCGGAAGGTATCCCCGGGTTTGATGGGGCGTTGGGTCAATCCGCTGACCCCGTCCATGCCGTTGGGCAGGTAGATCCCGTGCCAGTGCACGCTGGTGGGCTCAGGCAACCGATTGGTGACCAGGATGCGCACCCGATCCCCCTCCACCGCCTCGATGGTGGGGCCGGGCGTGAGGCCGTTGTAGCCCCAGCAGTCCACCACCATGCCGGGGGCGAACTCGCGTTTCACGGGCTCGGCGATCAGGTGAAACTCCTTGACCCCGTTGACCATCTTCCAGGGCAGCGAGCGCCCGTTGGGGGTCTCGACCGGGACGTAGCCCGGGGCGGCCAGCGTGGGCAGGCTGCTGAGGGCCACCAGGGCCACCCCCGAGCCCAGAAGCTCTCGACGTGTCAGGCTCACAGATGTCCTCCCAGGGCGCGTTCCAGGCGGGCCCGCGCCGTCCAGTAGTGGGCGATCGCCTCCAGCAGCTCCAGCCTGGTGCGGGCCAGGTCCTGGCGCAGCTGCAGAAGCGGATATACCCCAAGCAGCATGGAGTCGAAGTAGGGTCGCGACAGCAGCAGGATCTCACGCCGCTTGGGGATCATCTGATCGCGCAGCCGCTCCACCTTGAGGCGGGCGGCCGTGAGCTGGCTGGCCGCAATGCGCACTTCGGCGCGGATCTTCTGCTGCCTGGATTCGAGCAGTCGCTGGCTCTGCTCGGTCTTGAAGCGGAAGTGAGCCGTCTGCCCCTGACGGCGGTCGAAGAGGGGCACGGGAAACTGGAGCTCGGGCCCGGTCACGGTGGGGGCTCCCACCTCTGACTCGGTCTCGCGCACAACCCCGAAGGAGACCTCGTCGAGCAGGCCTCCCGAGGCCAGGGTCAGCTCCTGCCTGTCGGCCTGGACCTCCAGGGCCGCCAGGGCCAGGTCGGGCCTCTGCTTGAGGGCAAGCTCCTCCAGGCCCTCGAGGGCCACCTCGGTGTCGGGCAACTCGGCCAGGCGCGGGACCTTCAGGGGGTCGACCGAGGGCTGCCCGAGCAAGACATTGAGGCGAGTGCGGGCCTGCTCGAGCTGATAGCCGGCCTGCTCGAGGGCGATGCGGGCTTCGAGCTCGGCCGCCTCCTGCTGGGCCAGGGCCACCTTGGGGATGTTGCCGGCTTCGAACTGGCGCCTGTGCAACTCGGTGGCCGCTCGGGCGGCCTGCAGGACGATTTCGAGCTGCTCGATGGACTGGCTCTTCTCTTGCAGCTCGTAGTAAGCCTCGCGCACCTCGAAGATGAGCTCGAGCAGGCGGTCCTCCATCTCATAGCGGGCCTGGCGCACGCGCGTGGAGGCCAGCTCCTCGCGGTCGGAGCGGCGCAGGAGATCGAGCAGGTTCCAGCTGAGGGCGAATTCGGTGCGGTTCTGGGCACCGGCCTGGTCGGGGAAGCCGACCGAGGCCGAGAAGACCGGATTCACCAGCAGCGAGGCCTGGTCTTTCTCGGCCTGGGACATGTCCACCTGGCGGTAGATCGCCTGGACGGCCGGGTTCTGGCGCATGGCAAGATCCAGTGCCTGGTCCACGGTCAGCTCGCCTTCGCCTCGAGCCAGGGCCACCAGGGCGAGGAGGAGGAGCAATCGCAGCTTCATGGGGCGAGAGC